>JBBCJM010000059.1:0-19940 GCA_037190175.1 Paracoccaceae bacterium
CCCTCTCTCCCGACGATCCAGACCCACGCGCGAAAGGCCCCAAACCTTCGCACCCAAACCCTGTCGCGGGGTGGAGCAGCCCGGTAGCTCGTCAGGCTCATAACCTGAAGGCCGCAGGTTCAAATCCTGCCCCCGCAACCAGAAATTCCGATGATTACAACGGTCTACACCCCGCATCCCTGCGGGGTGTTTTGCGTTCCAGCACCATGGAAGCATTGTGGAAGCAAGAGGGGCCGAAGTCCTTCATATCGCTGCGTAAGGCGACAATGCCCTTTCGCGCATGTTCGTTTGTTCGGTTTCACTTAGCGCCGGTCGCAGGAGCCTCGGGATCGCTTGAACTGTTGATCCAATCTTGGGGAATCAGGGCGTCCCCTCCACGCCAGCGCTCAACGATAGCGTTCTGGTACCAGTCGCGGTCGATGTCGGCATGCTCCGTCACGATGATCTGGAGGCCGGGCTTCTACGACAACATGAGGACGGCGGTCGAGGCGGTCTTCACCGGGAAGGAACGGCTCTACAACCGCCGTTTCCTGCAGATGTGCAGCCATTGCCTGGTCCAGCCGGTGGCCTGCACTCCGGCCTCGGGCTGGGTCGAGCCAGCGTGTCGCCATCGGTTCGAGACCGCTGGCGAGGGGGACAGGTCGAGAACCAGGTCGGGCTGGTGCGCGAGCGGTTCTTCACGCCTCGCCTGCGGGTGAAGAGCTTCGAGGAACTGAACGCCTGGCTGCTGGACAAATGCGTGGCCCATGCCAAGGCGCATCGCCATCCCGAACAGGCGGACCGGACCATCTGGGAGGTGTTCGAGGAAGAGCGCCAGCACCTGGTGCCCTATGCCGGTCCCTTCGATGGCTTCCATAGCGTGCCGGCCTCGGTGTCGAAGACCTGCACCGTGCGCTTCGACAACAACAAATACTCGGTGCTCTCGACGGCGGTCGGCCGCCCCGTAGAGGTGCATGCCTATGCCGATCGGATCGTCATTAGCCAGGACGGCACCATCGTCGGCGAGCACACCCGCGTCTTCGGCCGCGGTCAGACCGTCTATGACCCCTGGCACTATGTGCCTGTCCTGGCGCGCAAACCGGGCGCCCTGCGGAACGGAGCACCCTTCAAGGACTGGGTGCTGCCGCCGGCGATGGCCGCGATCCGGCGCAAGCTGAAGAACACGGACGACGGCGACCGGCAGATGGTCCAGATCCTGAGCTGCGTCCCTGACGATGGCCTGCAGGCGGTCGAAGCCGCCTGCCGCGAGGCTCTCGATCAGGGCGTCCATTCCGCCCCGGTCGTCATCAACATCCTGGCGCGGCAACGCGATCCCTTGCCGCCGCCCCTGCTTCTCCCCCCCGCCACGCTGCGCCTGACCCACGAACCCGTGGCCGACTGCGCGCGCTACGACAGCCTCAGGAGGACCAGCCGACATGGAACGCACCCAAATCCTCGACCTGATGGGGACGCTGAAGCTCTACGGAATGCGCGGCGCCTATGATGAGGTCATGGCCAGCGGCATCAAGCGCCAGCATGAGCCACCCCGCATCGTCGGTGACCTGCTGCAGTCGGAGATCGCCGAGAAGCAGGCGCGCTCGATCCGCTATCAGCTCACCGTCGCCAAGCTGCCTTTGGCCAAGGACATCGAGGAGTTCGACTTCTCCGGCACCCCCGTGAATGAAGGGCTGGTCCGGGAACTGGCCGGCGGAAGCTTCGTCGCGGACCAGCGCAATGTGGTTCTGATCGGCGGCACCGGCACCGGAAAAACCCATCTCGCGATCGCCGTCGCCCGCGCCCTCATCCGCAACGGCACCCGAGGCCGCTTCTACAATGTCGTTGATCTGGTCAATCGCCTGGAGACCGAGACGCGGACCGGAAAGCAGGGTCGCCTTGCCGACTACATGACCCGGCTCGACTTCGTCATTCTCGACGAGCTCGGTTATCTGCCCTTTGCACAGGCCGGGGGCCAGCTGCTCTTCCACCTGATCAGCCGCCTCTACGAGCGCACCTCCGTCATCGTCACCACCAATCTCGCCTTCGGAGAATGGCCCGCAGTCTTCGGCGATGCCAAGATGACCACCGCACTGCTCGATCGCCTCACCCACCATTGCGAGATCATCGAGACCGGCAACGAATCCTGGCGCTTCAAGAACCGCGCCTGAGCACCCGATCAGGGCCTGACCCGCCTGCACTCCATGATCAGTTCCGTCGGCTCAGGCCCTGATCCCTTCCAACCAAGGGGGGTCAATTTTGCACGCCGATCAGGGGGCAGTTTTGTACGCCGATTGACACAGTGCGGGCAGGCGGGCGCGGCGGAGATGTTTTTTCGGGCGCGAGGACGAGATCGCCAAGATCGAATCCGCCACGACGGACGGCTGCCTTGTCTACGGAGGAAGGCAGCTTGGGAAATCCGCGCTGCTGCATCATGTGCGCAAGAGGTTCCACCAGTGCGCGGCGGTCGAATATAGATTGACGAAGCGCACGTATTCCGAGGGCAGCCGACAAAATGGCCATTCTGCACGACGGCGATCTGTCTCTGGAGATCCGATACCGTGAGTTCGAACATGGTTGGGTTTACTACGACATCTGGCTGCGCTGGCGGGAAGAACCGGCACTCAATGACGCCGGCGGCGATCTCGGCCCATGTCTCCCACGGGGAGTAGAGTGCGGAGAGATGGGGAAACCCGCGGTGCGGCCGTCGCCCGTCGCGCTCGCGCGCCATTCGCCCGAGGCCAGCAGGCGAGGCTTCTCGTGCTCGTGATGGATGCCGCCGCAGGCCTCGCATACCAGATGCGCCTAGCTCGGGCCAGCGGATGCGCGCCCATGTGATCGGGGCCGTGTCGCCGCAATGCAGGCAGGGGACGTGGAAATACCGCCGGTCGCTGTCGAGGAAGGCCGCCTCGCTGCGGGAGTGGCCCTTCAGCGTGGGCGTCGAAACCATGTAGATCTTGCGCCGCCCCCGGAAGGTGGTGGTGCGCTGGATGGCCAGATCGACCGGATCGCCCCCGCCATCGGCGTCACCGGGATAGGTATCGGGCGGGTGTGGAGCACAGGCCGACGGCGCTGTTCGCGCCGGTCATCACCAACTGGCCGCCGGGGAAGGATTTGCGAAACAGGCTGTTGCCGGCGTCGCGCGACCTCGGGGCCGAGACCAGATCGCGCAGGGCAGGGGTCGCCTCGATCAGCGGATCGATGCGCACGGTCGTGTTCCGGTGCTCCCAGGTCGAGCGACGGCATGACCGGCATGGCGATGCCGGGCGCGTTCTGGATGATGTAGCCGAGCCAGCTCAGCCCGGCCTCTAAGCCGCCGGTCCGCGCGGCCTTCATCAGCACGACGCGCTCCCCGGGGCTGGAGGTCGAGAGCGCGTCCATGTCGTGATGGGCCAGCCCCTCCTCGACCAGGCATTTCAGGATGCGATGCGTGGTCGAGCGCGGCAGATCCAGCGCCTCGGCGATGGTGCTCGGGCCGACGCCCCGCGAATTGGCCTGCCCGATCCGGCGCAGGATCGCCGCCGCGCGGCGGATCGCCTGCGTGCCGTCGGTGTTCGCGGCAATCCTGCTTCCTGTCCAGCCTGGGTCCATCGCGGGTCTAGACGGCAAGATGGCGCCGGGCGAGCGCCGCCATCCGCCTTGCCCGGCCGTCGGTCAGCGGGGCGGGGACAGGGACGGGGCCGATTGCCCCGGCAAGGCGGGGCAGCCCGCGTTTCCGTGCGGCAACGCGCCGGGGAAGGCGAATGGTTCGGGCCACCGTGATGGGGATGCAGCCGGGGCAGGCCGGGCATCGACGCCCGCGACGCGCTGGCGTAGCCTGTCGTCAGGGAAACCGGCACCGGCCGCTTTTCCCGGTTCTGCAACGGGTTGCCCGACATGGATGTCCGCAGACTACGCTACTTCGTGGCTGCTGCCGA
This sequence comes from Paracoccaceae bacterium, assembly GCA_037190175.1. GTDB lineage: Bacteria > Pseudomonadota > Alphaproteobacteria > Rhodobacterales > Rhodobacteraceae > JBBCJM01. Next base: position 3,891 of record JBBCJM010000059.1, read on the forward strand.
GGAAGAGAACTTCCATCGCGCGGCCGAGCGCGTGTTCCTGACCCAGCCCGCGCTCAGCCGCTATGTCCAGCAGCTCGAACAGGAACTGGGCGTCCAGCTTTTCGAGCGGGTGAGGAAGCGCGTCCGCCTTGCGCCCGCCGGCGTCCTGTTCCTGAAACACGCGAAATCCATCCTTCACGGCGTCGACACCGCCCTGTCGGAGGTGAAGCAGATCGCCAGCGGCCGCGAGGGGGTGCTGCGGCTGGACTTCATCCCCTCGGCGCTCAGCCATCCCGTCGTCCCGCGCGCCATCGATCTGTTCCGCAAGACCACGCCGGGGGTGGACCTTGCCCTGCACCCCGCCACCACGCGGGCGGCCGTCGCCGCGCTGCGGGCGGGCGAGATCGACGCGGCCTTCGTGCACCGGCCGCAAGGCGGCTTCGCGGCCGATATCGAGACGGTGGAGGCGGCCACGGTCGACTGGGTGTTCGCGATGCCCGCCGACCATACCCTTTCCCCTGTGACACGGCTTGGCCTTTCGGATTTTCGGGGCGAGGATTTCCTGTGGATCCCGCGCGAACAGTCGCCGGAGCTGTTCGATCTTCTGGTGCCGCTCTGCGCCTCCGCCGGGTTGAATCCCAAGATCATCGACGGTGGCGGCGACATCCTGACCTATTTCCGGCTTGTCGCGGCGCGGCTGGGCGTGACGATCACCGCGGCCACCATCGCCGAGGAATACCACGGGAAAAGCATCGTCTTCCGCCGCCTGCCGGAATTGCCGCCGCCGTTCCGTATTGATCTCGCCTATCTCAAGACGAACGGCTCTTCCACCCTGCACCGCTTTCTCGCCATCTTCGGCACTGCGCTGGACGCGGGCCGAGCGGCGTCGACTTGATGCAATTCCCGTATCAACCCGCCCGAAACGGCATTGGCGCGGATCGCGCCGCGTCCCGATGGTATGCGCGGGCGCGTCGAAGGACGCCAGGGGGAGGCGCCATGCCGATGCCGCGGATCGGGCCGCTGGCCGATCAAGAACTGTCCGAGGACACCCGCGCCCTGCTGGCGTTTTCCGTGTCCGAGACCGGCGCGGGCGCCGAGGCGCAGACCTTCTTCAGGACGCTTCTGCGCCATCCGGGGCTTTACCGCAGATTCGCGCCCTTCGTGGGCAAGCTTCTCTTGAAAGGCAGGCTGCCGGCCCGCGCGCGCGAACTGGCGATCCTGCGCTGCGCGGCGCTTTGCGCGGCCGACTTGGAATGGAACGCCCATGTCCCCATGGCGCGGGCGGCCGGCCTTGACGACGCGGAAATCCGCGCGGTGCGCGGCGGATCGGCGGCGCCGGTCTGGACGCCGGGCGATGCGGCTGTCCTGCGCGCCGCGGAAGAGCTTCACGCCGAAGCGCGGATCGGCGACGCGACATGGGCGCTGCTGGCGGGGGCCTTCGACGAGGCGCAGCTTATCGAGTTGACCTTCCTCATCGGCGCTTACCACATGATCGCCTTTGTGCAGAATTCGTTGCGCGGCGGGCCGCCGCCCGCCGGCGGACATGCAGTCGAGGGATGAGGGAAACACGATGGGTGCATTGACGGACAAGGTGGTGGTGGTGACCGGGGCGGGCCGGGGCCTGGGCAGCGCCTATGCGCGGCTTGCCGCGCAGGAAGGCGCGCGCGTCGTCGTCAACGACATCGACGCCGCGCAGGCGGCCGGGGTGGTCGAGGCGATAGGCAGGGCAGGCGGGCAGGCGGTGGCCGACAGTTCCGACATCAGCAGCTGGGACGGCGCCGAGGCGCTGGTGCGCGGCTGCGTCGCCCGGTTCGGCCGCATCGACGGGCTGGTCAACAATGCGGGACTCTTCTACCTGTCCCGCCCCGAGGACGAGACGCCCGAACGCATCCGGGCCATCGTGGACGTGAACGTGCTTGGCCCCGTCTACTGCGGCATCCATGCACTGCGGGCGATGATCCCTCAGGACAGCGGGTCGATCGTCAACGTGACCTCGGGCGCCCATGCAGGCATTTCCGACATGGGCCTTTACGGCGCCACCAAGGGCGCGGTGGCCTCGCTCACCTATGGCTGGGCCGTCGATGTCGCGGGGACGGGGGTGCGCGTCAACGCGGTCTCGCCCATCGCCAAGTCGCGCATGTATGACACGATGCTGGCGTTCAAGGGCGGCACGGGCAGCGATACCGCCATCACGCCCGAGGACAATGCCGCGCCCGTCGTCTACTTCTTGTCCGACGCCGCGCGGGCGATCAACGGCCAGATCCTCCGCATCAGCCCGCCGCGCCTGTCGCTGATGGTCCACCCGGCCGAGGTTCCGGTCTATGCGACCTGCGCGGCATGGACGGTGGCCGATATCGAACGGGCGTTCCGCAACGAATTGAAGGACGCGCTTCAGCCGCTGGGCCTGTCCGCCTGGAAGGCGACGGTGGTGTCGTGAAGGCGCAGATGGCTTTGGACGGCTACGACTGTCTGAAGCTGTCGCTGGAGAACAGCGGCGTTCTGGTCGTCACCATGGAGACCGGCCAGAAGAAGAATGCGATGACCGCCGCGCTGCATTCGGAGCTTGCCGGCATCTGGGGCGCCATCGGCAAGGACCCGCGCATCAAGGCCGTGGTCGTCACCGGCGGCGCCGATGCCTTCAGCGCGGGCGGCGAGATCGGCTGGGTGAGAGAGCTTGCCGCGAAACCGGCGACGCCCGAGGGCCGCGCCGATTTCTCGGATTTCGAGGAATTGCTGGCGATCCCGCTGGGGATGATGAACCTCGACAAGCCCATCGTGTCGGCGATCGAGGGCGCGGCGGTCGCGGGCGGGCTGGCGGTGGCGCTGATGGCCGACATCTCGGTCGCGGCCGAGGACGCGGTGCTGTGCGACGGCCATGTGCGCGGCGGCATCGTGGCGGGCGATCACGCCGCGCTGATCTGGCCGCTTCTGTGCGGCATGGCGAAGGCGAAGCTCTATCTGCTGACGGGCCGTCCGCTCGATGGCGCCGAGGCGTCGCGTATCGGGCTGGTGAGCATGGCGGTGCCCGCCGCCGAGGTCCTGCCGACCGCAATGCGGATCGCCGGGGACCTGGCCGCCGGCCCGCAACTCGCCATCCGCTGGACCAAGCGGGCGCTCAACGGCTGGCTGCGGCAGGCGCAGCCGGTCTTCGAGCATTCGGCGGCGCTCGAGCGGCTGTCGTTCCTGCATCCCGACATGGCCGAGGGGCTGGACGCGATCCTGTCGCGTCGGCCCCCCCGGTTTCCGTCGGCCGGGGGCGGCTGACCCGTGCCCGCCCATGGCCCGCCCGAGGGTGCCGCCCCCGCGACCCTGCCCGCGCTGTCCGACGATGCGGCGCGGCGCTTTGGCGAAGAGATTGCGATCCGCGAGGGGGACCTGCGGCTGTCGTTCCGCGATCTCGACGCGCTGCGGCTGCGCGCGGCGCGGGCGCTGGTGGCCTGCGGCATCGGCCATGGCGACCGCGTGGGCATCTGGGCGCCCAACATGCACGAATGGATCGTGGCCGCGATGGGCGCGCAGAGCATCGGCGCCGTGCTCGTCCCGCTGAACACGCGGTTCAAGCCGGTGGAGGCCGCCGAAATCCTGCGCCGCAGCGGGGCAAGGATGCTCTTCACGCCGGGGGAGTTCCTGGGCGTCGACTATTCCGCGGCCATCAGGGCCGTGCGCCCCGACTGCCTTGAAAGGGTGGTCGCGTTCCGCGGCACCGGCGGCGGCGCGACGGGTTGGGACGGATTCCTTGCGGGGGGCGATGCGGTGCCGGAGGAAACCGTGCGGCATATGGCCGATCTCGTCCGGCCCGACGACCTGATGGACATCATGTTCACCTCGGGCACCACCGGCCGGCCCAAGGGCGCCCAGATGACCCATTGGCAGAACATCGACGGCTACCGGCGGTATGCGCAGGTCTGGGGCCTGCGCGAGAACGACGCCTACCTGATCGTGCCGCCGTTCTTCCATACCTTCGGCTACAAGATGGGCTGGCTGTGCTGTCTTGCCACCGGGGCCTGCGCGCTGCCGGTGGCGCAATTCGATCCCGCCGCTATCCTGCCGCTGATCGCGCGCGAGAGGGTGTCGGTGCTGACCGGGCCGCCGACAGTGTTCCGGTCGCTTCTGGATTACCCCGGGCGGGAACGGTTCGACCTGTCGACCCTGCGCCTGTCCATGACCGGCGCGGCCACGGTGCCCGTCGACCTGATCCGCGCCATGCGCGACGATCTGGGGTTCGAGACGGTGGCGGTCGCCTGGGGCATGACCGAATGCAACGGCATCGGCACCTGCACCCGCAGCGGCGACGACCCCGATCTGGTCGCGCATTCGGTCGGCCTGCCGCTGCCGGGGGTCGAAATCCGCTGCGTGGACTCTGACGGACGGGTGCTGGCCGCCGGTGGGACCGGAGAGATCCTGATCCGCAGCCCCTATGTGACGAAGGGGTTCTTCGACGATCCGGCCGCCTTCGCCGAGGTCCGCGATGCCGACGGGTGGCTGCATACCGGCGATGTCGGCCATATCGGCGCGGACGGCTATCTGCGCGTGACCGACCGGCTGAAGGACATGTATATCTGCGGCGGCTTCAACTGCTATCCGGCCGAGATCGAGAAGATGCTTCTCGAATTGCCCGGCGTCGCGCAGGCGGCGGTGATCGGCGTTCCCGACGCAAGGCTGGGCGAGGTCGGGAAGGCGTTCATCGTCCGGGCGCCGGGTGCGGGGATCACCGGGGCAGAGGTCATCGCCCGGGCGCGCGAACGGATGGCCAATTTCAAGGTGCCGCGCTTTGTCGAGTTCGTGGAAGGCTTCCCGCTCAACGCCTCGGGCAAGGTTCTCAAGACCGAGTTGCGGAGACGGGAGTCCGCCGCCGGCGGCGATGGCGGCATCGGCCCGGCGTAGGTGTTTTGTTCCGTCAGATTGGCGAGTGCTTCGGCTGGGGCTTTGTAGCCGAGGCATTTGAGCCTTGTGCGGGGCTGGGCGCGCAGGGCCTCGGCGGGGCGTTCGCGGTCAGCCAGGCGCGCGCGGAGGCGCGGAAGGCCGTATCATTGTTTGTATGCGTCAGGTTCATGCCCGCGCGGCGCCGTTCCGGGCGATGGCGGCCGATGGGCGCCGGATTGACCATATAGTGGGATAAGTTCTCCGCGGCATGTTCCCCCGCTCCCCGTATCCTGTCCAATTCCCTGCGAGGATATGTCTGGTTTTGCCGTCAGTCAGCAAGACCGCGGTTGACAGATCAGCCGCGCGCCGCAATCTTCATGCAAATCTCTCCGGGACGAATGTCCCAATATATGGACAGGACTACGGATGGACTTCACCTGGACGGATGAGGAGACAGCCTTTCGTGCCCGGGTCCGCGCCTTCATCGAGCGGGAACTGCCCGATGACTGGCCCGAGATCGCGCGGCACGGCCCCGGCTCGCAGGAGCAGACCGAGTTCAGCCTTCGCTTCTGTCCGCGGCTGGCCGAGGCCGGGCTGTTCGTGCCGCACTGGCGCGAGGATTGGGGCGGCGAGGGGCGGTCCGCCTGGGACCAGCAGATCCTGGGCGAGGAGATGTGGGCGGCGGGCGAGCCGCGCGGCGCGCAGTATTATTCGGTGAACTGGCTGGGCCCGGTCCTGCTGCGCTATTGCACCCCAGAACAGCGCGCGCGCTGGATTCCCCCGATGGCGGGCGGGCGGACGATCTGGTGCCAGGGGTTTTCCGAACCGGGCGCCGGGTCGGACCTTGCCGCGCTGCGGACGCGGGCGGTGCGCGAGGGCGACGAATATATCGTCAACGGGCAAAAGATCTGGACCTCCTACGCCGGGCTGGCCGAACAATGCTTCCTGCTGGCGCGGACGGGGCCGGTCGATCAGGGCAAGGCCGGGATCGGCATCTTCGTGGTGCCCATGTCCGCGCCGGGGATCGAGGTGCGGGCGATCCCGAGCCTGATCGGCCCCGGCGACATCCACGAGGTGTTCTTCACCGACGTGCGCATCCCGGTCGCCGACCGGATCGGCGAGGAAGGGCAGGCGTGGGAGATCATCTCCTATGCGCTGGCGTTCGAGCGGGTGGGCATACCCCGCTATGCCCTGTCGGCGCGGATGCTGGACGAGATGGTGGGCGAACTGAAGCGGCGCGGCGGGTTCCATGACCCGACCGTGCGCGCCCGGGCGGGCGAGGCGGCGGCGGCGTGCGAGGCGGCGCGGATGCTGGCCTACAAGGTCGTCGACATCAAGAACCGCGGCGAATCGCCGGGGACCGAGGCGAGCATGGCGCGTGCCGCGGTGGTGGCCGCCGACCACGCGGTCGGCGATTTCGGCATGGACTTCCTGCCCGATGCCTATTCGGGTCAGGATCACGCCCGCTACCTTGCGCATCACGAACGCGCCATCGTCTCGGGCATCGCCTCGGGGGCGAACGAGATCCAGCTCGATCTGGTGGCGCGGCGCCATCTCGACCTGCCGAAGGGGGCCTGACCGATGCGTTTGGAACTGAACGAGGATCAGGCGACCTTCGTCACCTTTCTGGACCAGATGCTTGCCGCGCCCGAGGCCGGGTTTCATCCGGGCGCGGACTGGAACCGCTACGATTACGGCGCTGCGCTGGACGCGCAGCTTGACGCCAACGGGTTCTTCGACGCGGCGCGCGAGCCGGAGCTGGGTACGGTGACCGCCGCGCTGATGGCCGACAAGGTGGCGCAGGTGCCGGTCGCGGTCGAATGCGCGGCTTCGGCGCTCTTGCGCCCGTTCCTCGGGCGCGACGTGCCCCGGCCGCTGGCGGTGGTGGTGGACGACGCGCCGGGCGCGATCCGGTTCCTGCCGGTCGCGCGGGGGCTGGTGTCGATCCGGGCCGAAGGCGTGCTTTATGCCGACCTGCCCGAAGGGGCAGTGCAGCCGGTGGACAGCCTGTTCAGCTATCCGATGGGGATTGTGGACCGCGCCGCGCTCGAATGGGTGGACCTTGGTGCCGATCCGGCGGCCTTGCGCGTGCTCTGGACCGTCGCCGTTGCGGCGGAACTGACCGGCGTGCTCAAGGCGGGCCTTGAATCCGTGCTGGCCCATGTGCGCGAACGCCATCAGTTCGGCCGCCCGCTGGGCAGTTTCCAGACCATCCAGCACCGCCTTGCCACCGCCGCCATCGAGATCGAGGGCGCGCGGTTGCAGATGCTGCGGGCGGCGCAGATGCGGACGCCCGACACGGCGGCGCTGGCGCTGGGCTATGCGCAGGGCGCGGCGCGGCGTATCGGCTATGACCTGCATCAGTTCATGGGGGCGATGGGCCTGACGCTGGAACATCCGCTGCACCGCTGGACCTATCGCGCGCGGCTCTTGCGCACCGACATGGGCGGGGCCGCCGCCAACTGGCTGGCCTATGCCGACGAACGCTGGGGGGCCGCATGAGCAAGGTTCCCGGTTTCGAGACCCTGATCCTAACCCGCGCCGGGCGGCGGCTGACCATCACGATGAACCGGCCAGAGGTGCTGAACCATGCCCTCATGGACCCGGGGCTGGCCTATGAGGCGCTGTCGGTGCGCCGCGAGGAACATCGCCGGCGGGTCGCGGCATTCGTGCAAAGGTCCCGGAACGAATGACGATGGCTCCCGCACCTGCCCTGACGGACAGGCTGGCCGCCCTGGCCCGGGCGGGGCGGTTGCGCGATACCGGCCAGCCGGGGCTGGGCATGATCGCGCTGGCGCTGACCGCCGAGGACCCCGGCCGGCCGGTGGTCAGCGAAGGGTCGCGCAGCCTCACGCGCCGCGAACTGGTCGACATGGCGCTGCGGCTGGGCGGCGCGCTGCGGGCGCGGGGCGTGACGCGCGGCGCGCCCCTGGCCTTCCAGTTGCCGAACTGGTGGGAAGCCTGCGTCGTCAACATGGCGGCCGCGCTGTTCGGCCACCCGGTCGTGCCGCTGCTGCCGATCTACCGGGCCGCCGAACTGGGGGTGATACTGCCCGCCTGCGGGGTCGAGGCGATCTTCCTTCCCCCGGCGACGGACAAGGTGGACTATCGCGCGATGATCGCGGGCCTGCCGCATGTCCCCCGGCTGATCATCCCCGTCCGGGGCGGGGCCGGCCCCGACGGTTTCGAGGCGATGCTGGCCCATCACCCCGCCGAACCCGAGATCGCGGCCCCCACGGACGCCAAGATGATCCTCTTCACCTCGGGCAGCACCGGGCGGCCCAAGGGGGTGATCCACACGCATTGCTCGGTGGACGCCGCCGTGCGGCGGGCGGCCGCGTTCTGGGATTTCGGCGCGCGCGACACGCTTTATGTGCCCTCGCCCATCGGGCATATCGGCGGGTCGATCTATGCGTTCGAGTTCCCGTGGATCGCCGGGTGCCGCGCGATCCTTGACGATCACTGGGACGCCGCCCGTGCCGTGCAACGGATCGACGGCGAGGGGATCACCTTCATGGCCGGGGCCACGCCGTTCCTGCGCGGCCTTCTGGACGCGGCGGTGCGCGCGGGCACGGGACTGCCGGGCCTGCGCCGCTTCATCTGCGGCGGCGCCAGCGTCCCGCCCGATCTGGTGCGGCGGGCTCATGAGGTCTTTCCGAACGCCGTGGTGTCGCGCGCCTATGGATCGACCGAGATTCCGACGACCTGCCCCGGCATCCGAACCCGGGCCGAGGCCGAACGCCATGCCGACACCGATGGCGAGATCACGGTCGAGCTGCGCATCCTCGACGGTGACGGAAGGGACCTGGCCCCGGGCGAGGCGGGCGAGATCGCCATCCGCGCCCCGCAGATGTTCGCAGGCTACCTGGACCCTGCCGACGAGGAGGGGTGCTTCACCCCCGACGGCTTCTTCCTGATGGGCGACCTTGGCCGCGTGGTCGAGGGTCGGTTCATCGTCGTCACCGGGCGGACCAAGGACATCATCATCCGCAAGGGCGAGAACATCAGCCCGCTCGAGGTCGAGAACGTCCTGCTGCGCCATCCCGCGGTCGCCAGCATCGCCATCGTCGGCGCCCCGGACCCCGAACGCGGCGAGATGGCCGTGGCCTTCGTGGTGCCCCGGCCCGGCATGAGTTTCGATTTCGCCGCCATGACCGCGCATCTGACTGACGCGGCGCTGGCCCGGCAGAAGTTCCCCGAACGGCTCGAGATCGTCGAAAGCCTGCCGATGAACGCGGTGGGCAAGGTGCAGAAGCCGGAACTGCGCAGGATCGCCGCGCGGCTGGTCGGGGGCGGCCATGGCTGATGTCTCCTCGCCGTTCGGCAACACGCGCCTGCCGCTGATCTGCGCGCCGATGTTCCTCGTCTCCTATCCCGAACTGGTGCTGGCGGCCCGCAAGGCCAATGTGGGCGCGGCCTGCGCCTCGGCCACCGCGCGCAGCGCCTCGGAATACGGCGACTGGCTGGACGGGATCGCGGCCGACCTGGCCGAATACCGCGCGCCGCCGCGCCATGCCCTTGCGGGGGTGTGGTCATGACCGCCCTTGTCCTGCGCGAGGATCGCGGCCCGGTCGCGGTGCTGACGCTCAACCGCCCCGACAAGCTGAACGCGCTGTCGCCCGCGCTGTTCACCGACCTGCGCGCCCATCTCGACGCGATCGAGGCGGACGAGGGGGTGCGCTGCGTCGTCCTGAAAGGGGCCGGGCGGTCGTTCTGCGCCGGGGCCGATGTCGAGGTGCTGAAATCCGGGCTGGTGACCGAGGACCCCGAGTTCCGGTCGAAATCGGTGGAGTATCTCGGCAACATCCGCCCGATCCTGATCGCCGCCGTGCATGGCCATTGCTACACCGGCGGGCTGGAACTGGCCTGCTGCGCCGACGTGATCGTCGCGGCCGACGATACGCGGTTCCGCGACACCCATGCGAAGCTGGGGATCGTGCCGCGATGGGGTCTGTCGGCCCGGCTGCCGCGCCGGATCGGGATTGCGGCCGCCACCCGCATGTCGGTGACCTGCGAGCCGCTGGCCATCGACGAGGCGCTGCGCATCGGCCTTTGCGACTATGTGGTGCCACGCGCGGAGCTTGAGGCTTTCGCGCTGGGCCTTGCCGCCCGCGCGGCGGAGAACGACCCGGGTGCGGTCGCCCGCATCCGCGAGCTTTATGCGAAATCCGTGCAGATGCCGCTGGCCGAGGCGCTGGTCTTCGAGCGCGGCTTCACCCCGACGCCACGGCCGAAAATCGCCGTGACCGCCGCGCCGCATCCTCGGCGCCTCCGCGATCCGGCGGGGTAAGCGGATGTCCGGGTCCGACGCGGCTGTCCGTTCGACGCGCGCCGACCTGCGGTGGCGCAGCGTGGCCGATCTGCTCGATTCGATTGCGCAGGATTTCGGCGACGCTCCCGCGGTCGTCGACGGCGCGGTCTGCCTCAGCTTCCGCGGCCTGCGGGACCGCGCCCTCGGCCTTGCGGCACGGCTGTCGCGCGAAGGCGTCGGCCCGGGCGGCCGCGTGGCCATCTGCGCGCCGAACAGCTGGGAATGGATCGTGACCGCGCTGGCGATCCAGCTTTGCGGCGCGGCGCTCGTGCCCGTCAGCACCCGTCTGCGCGAACGGGATCTGGGCGCGATCCTGACGCTGGCGCGCCCGGACATGATCTTCATCGAACGCGATTTCCTCGGCACCGACTATCACGATCTGGTCCGGCGGGCGGCTTCTCCTGCGCCGGTTCGAATCGTCCCCTTCGACGCGGCGTTCCACGGCTGGCTCGATACGCCCGACGCGGCGGTTCCGGTGATCCGCGATGCCGGGGACGACGCAATCGCCGACATCATCTTCACCTCGGGCACCACCGGGATACCCAAGGGCGTCCTCTGCCGCCGGGCGGCGAATTTCCGCGGCTATCACGATTTCGGCACGGCCTGCGGCATCCGCCCGGGGGACCGTTTCGCCATCGTCAGCCCGTTCTCGCATTCCTTCGGCTACAAGGCCGGGTGGCTCATGGCGCTGATGTTCGGCGCCTGCTCGTATCCGGTCGGGACCTATGAGGCCGGCGCGCTCGCCGCGCTCATCGCCGAAAAGGCGATCACGGTCCTGCCGGGCCCGCCCGCCATCTATGCGGGCCTTCTCCTTCACCAGGGGGACCGCGCGGCCCGCTTTCCCAGCCTGCGCGTGGCCGTCACGGGGGGTGCCTCGATCTCTCCCGACCTGATCCGGCGGATGCGGGACGATCTGGGGCTGGAGCGTATCCATACCGCCTATGCCCTGACCGAAAGCACCGCCGTCGCCACCATCACCCGCGCGGGCGACGACGAAGCCACCATCGCCCGGACGAGCGGGCGCACCCTGCCCGGTGTCGAACTCTGCATCGTGGGCGAGGACGGCCGGCCGGTCCCGGCGGGTTCCACGGGGCGGATCCAGATCCGCGGCTACAATGTCATGGCGGGGTATCTGGACCGGCCAGATCTGACCGCCGCGGCCGTTTCGGCCGACGGCTGGCTGGACACGGGCGATGACGGCGCACTGGATGCGCGGGGCAACCTGCATGTCGCCGGGCGCCGGGGCGACATGATCATCGTCGGCGGGTTCAACGTCTATCCCGCCGAAACCGAAGCCCTGCTGGCCGAACACGAGGCCGTGGCCGAAGCCGCCGTCGTGGGCCGCGACGACGCCCGGCTGGGTCAGGTCTGCGTGGCCTTCGTCGTCCCGGCGGACCGTTCGGCGGGGATCGACTGCGATGCACTGCGCGACTGGCTGCGCCAGAGGATCGCGGGCTACAAGGTGCCGGCCGCCTGTCTCGCGGTCGACGCCCTGCCGCGCAACGCCGCGGGCAAGGTGCAATACGCGGCGCTGCGCCAGCGCCTTGCAGGAGAGACCTGACCGGATTGCGCGCGATGCCAGGAGAACGGGACAAGAGGGCGGAGACATGACGGATACCGGGGAGAGGGGCGGCGGAACGGACGGCGGCGCGTTGCTGTTCCGCCCGCTGGCGATCCGCGACATCCGGGCGCCGAACCGGATCATGGTCTCGCCCATGGCCACCTATGCTGCGCAAGAGGGCATGGCCGATGATTTCCACCTCGTCCATCTGGGGCGCTTCGCGCTTGGCGGCGCGGGAATCGTCTTCACCGAAGTCGCCGCCGTCGAACGGCGCGGGCGCAGTGGCCACGGCGACCTCGGCCTCTGGTCGGACCATCACGTCGCACCCCTGCGCCGCGTCGCGGAATTCCTGAAGGATTGCGGGGCGATACCGGGCATCCAGCTCGGCCATGCCGGGCGCAAGGCCAGCCTGCGCTTTCCCTGGCACGGGGGCATGCCGCTGGCTGCGGACGAGGGGCCGTGGACAGGTGTCGGGCCGATGGCGGAACCCGCCGCGCCGGGCTGGCCCGCGCCGCAGGCGCTTTCCGGGGCGGAAATCGCCGACCTGGTCCGCTGCTGGGGCGATGCCGCGCGCCGCGCCGATGCTGCCGGTTTCGAGGTGATCGAGGTCCATGCCGCACATGGCTACCTGCTGCATTCGTTCCTCTCGCCGCTGTCCAATCGCCGCGAGGATCGCTATGGCGGCAGCCTGCGCAACCGCTGCCGTCTCTTGCAGGAGGTGGTGACCGCGATCCGCCGGGTCTGGCCCGCGGGCAAGCCCCTGTTCGTGCGGCTGTCGGCGGTCGACGGCGTCGAGGGCGGCTGGTCGATGGAGGACACCCTGACCCTGTGCGGCCTGCTCTCCGGGCTTGGGGTGGACGCGATCGATTGTTCGTCCGGGGGGATCAGCGCCGACCGCGCGACGGGCGCGCGCCTGCCGCGCGGCTACGGGATGCATGTTTCGTTCTCGAGACGGATCAAGGCCGAAAGCGGCCTTCTGGCCGTGGCCGTCGGCCTGATCGTCGCGCCCGGCCAGGCCGAGGCCATCCTGCGGGCGGAGGAGGCCGACATCATCGCGCTGGGGCGCGAGATGCTGGCCGATCCGAACTGGCCCCATCGGACCCGGACCCTGCTGGAAGGCAGAGAGGCCGATACGGCGGCCGGCGGAGGCACGCCCGGCAACTTCGGATGGTGGCTCGACCGGCGCGCAAGGCTTCTCGGGCAGTTGGCCCGCGACGGTCAGGCAGGGCCGGGCTGATGCGCGTGTTCCGTGCCGGTCAAGGCCCGCGTCGTCCGTCCCGGTCCGGTCCCCTGCGCGCTTTCGCAGGCCGCGCGAGGCGCAGGGCGAATCGAGAAGGCCCGTCCGCCGCCCGCGCGATTTCACCCGCAGGTTGGGTGCGAGGGCCGGGCCGGTTGCCCGATGCGGCAGCGGTTCCGACATGTGTCCCACTATGTGGTCTAATCCTCTGCGGGATGCGGAACCGGCGCGGCGCGACACGCGTAAAACCATGCCCCATCCTGAAGGAAGCGGCGAGAAAACCTTTGAAACCCCTCGATGGTTCCGTATGGTGGCGCACAGGGCTTCGCCCGTGCTGTCGGGAGTGATCGGGGTATTGCCCACATAGTGGGTCGATACGGGGCGCCAGAGGTAGGGCCGCCCTGACGGGCCGGGATCGGCGCGCGGCAGAATCTGACAGACAGGCTCAGTTTGGGAGGACGGAAATGCACATGAAGACTATCCTATCGGCCGGCTGCGTTGCGGCGGCCATGGCACTGGGCGGGCCAGCATCGGCCCAGACCCACCTTTCGTTCGGCTACGGGCACCCCGAAACCGCGATCTGGACCACCCATTTCGTGCGGCCCTGGCTGGAAGCCTCGGCGGCGCGGATCGAGGGCGGGCTGACCTACGACATCTTCGCGGGCGGATCGGTCATCACCCTTGGCGGGGCTCTTGAAAGCCTGTCCTCGGGCGTGGTCGATGCCTCGCAGGTCTCGACCCAGTTCTGGCGGGGCCAGTTGCCGGCCAACATCCTGCTGGTGGACATCGGCGGAACCTTCGGCGACCGCATGGTCGCGACGGCGGCGATGGCCGAGATGGTGATGCACAACTGCCCGGCCTGCGCGGCCGAGGACGAACAATGGAACATCGTTCCCATCGTCGTCGATTCCAGCGGGCCCTACCAGTTGCTCTGCAACCGGCAGATCAACTCGCCCGCGGAGATGGCGGGCCTGCGCATCCGGGCCACCGGCCTTGCCGGGCGGGTGATCGAGGAAATGGGCGCGGTTCCCGCGAACATCACTTTCGCCGAGATCTACGAATCCCTCCAACGCGGGGTCATCGACTGCGCCGCGGGCGAGCCGTCCTGGCTGACCACCTATTCCTATCGCGATGTCGTCTCGAACGTGATCGAGGTGAGCGCGACCAAGAACGTCATCCCGCATGTCATCTCGTTCAACCGGGCCTACTGGAACACCCTCACGGACGAGGCGAAGGCGATCCTGATCGAAGAGGCGCAACTGGCCTATGTCGACCGGGTGTGGGCCGAGCAGGGCGAATTCGACGCCGCCCGCGACGAGTTGAGCAAGACCATCACCTTCACGCCCGCGCCCGACTGGATGCAGGAGGCCGTGAACCGCGCCAACGAGAAGATCATCGCGGAAGCCATCCGCATCGCCGAAGCCGCCGGCGTCGAGAACGCGCAGGAGATCGCCGACACCTTCCTCGCCATCTATGAACGCTGGGAAGCCGAACTCGGCGGACGCGAGGTGTCGCGCGAGGAGATGCAGCAGGTCCTGGTCAAGATCGCGTCGACCTACCGGCCCTGAGGCCGTCCTGACGACCACATGAACGGGGCGGGCCGCGTTCCCGGACGCGGCCCGCCTGCACCCCCGTGGACGCGGGGCGTCCGCCGCAACCCTGCGTGGCGCCATCGGCGCGGCCCGCAGACCTCGGCCCATCGTGCAGCGAGACGAGAGCACGCAATGAGAAAGTTTTTCCTGGGACTTGTCACGGCGATCAGCGCCGGGGGCAATCTGGTGGGCATGGTGCTCATCGGTATCATGGTGCTGCATGTGACCGCCGAAGTGCTGTCGCGCAGCCTTTTCCGCACGCCGATCCCGGGAACGATCGAGATCGGGACCTTCTACTACATGATCGCCGTCGCCTTCGTTCCGCTGGGCTATGTCCAGTGGCGGCGCGAACATATCGAGGCCGAGGCGATCGCCGACGTCGTGCCCCCCCGGTTCCGCAGGTTCGCCGCGTTGCTGGGGATGCTGGCCTCGATCGGCATCAGCATCGCCCTGACCTATGCGACGGTGCTGATCGCGCTGCGGCAAACCCAAGCCGGAGCGGCCCTGTGGACGACGGCGGGCCAGATCCCGGTCTGGCCCGGCCGGTGGATGCTGCCCCTGGGCTTTGGCGCGATGGCGGTGGTGATGATCTATCAGCTGGTTTTCGGCCGGGGCAGCGATGCCGCGCACACCGGCTCTTCCGACAAGATCGACGGGGTTTGAACCGATGAGCGGCATCACAATCGGCTTCGTGGCGATGGGCGTGCTGATCCTGCTGCTCGCGCTCAGGATGTCGATCGGCCTCGCCCTGACGCTCGTGGCCTTCGTCGGGATCGCCCTTGTGCGCAATCCGCAGGTCGCGATCGGTTCGCTCGGACTCGTGCCCTACGAATTCATGTCGCACTGGACGCTTTCGGCCATCCCGATGTTCGTCCTGATGGGGGCGCTGGCGTCGAACAGCGGGATGATGTCCCTGCTCTATTCGGCCCTGCGCCTCTGGCTCGGCCGCCTGCCCGGCGGGCTGGGCATCGCCACCAGCTTTGCCGGGGCCGGCTTCGCGGCCCTGTCGGGGTCCAGCATCGCGACCACCGCGGCGATGGGCAAGATCGCGGTGCCCGAGATGCTGAAGGCCGGCTATGACAAGGGGCTCGCCACCGGCGCGGCGGCGGCGGTGGGCACCATCGGCGCGCTGATCCCGCCGTCGATCATCATGGTGCTCTACGCCACCTTTGCCGAGGAATCGGTGGGCAAGATGCTGATCGCCGGCCTCATCCCGGGGGTCCTCACCGCGGCCGGCTATGCCGTCCTGATCTTCCTGCGCGCCTGGGTCAATCCCGCCATCGCCCCGCGCATCGACCTGTCGGGCGTCACCTTCCGCGACAAGATGCGGTCGCTGGGGCCGATCTGGCCGATTCCGGTGGTCGCCGTGGGCATCATCGTGGCGATCTACGGCGGCTACGCGACCGCGACCGAGGCGTCGGCGCTGGGCGTCGTCATCGTCGCGCTGGTGCTGGCGGTGCAGCGCAAGCTGACCTGGGCCATCATCGTCGAGAGCCTGAAGCAGACG
>JBBCJM010000060.1:0-51045 GCA_037190175.1 Paracoccaceae bacterium
ATGCCGCTGGTCTTCCTGGGCGGCGCCTTCTACTCCATCGACATGCTGCCGCCCTTCTGGCAGGCGGTCAGCCACTTCAACCCGGTGCTCTACCTGGTCAGCGGCTTCCGCTGGTCGTTCTACGGCCAGGCCGACGTCCCCGTGGCCATCAGCCTGGCCGCCATCGCCGCCTTCCTCGCCCTCTGCCTCGCCGCCGTCCGCTGGATCTTCCGCACTGGATGGCGCATCAAGAAATAGCCCCGGGGATGACGCGGAAGAAGCTGGTCTTGTGCGCGAGATGTTCGGCCTAGCCGGCGAGGGCAGGCTCGTGAAGCCATGGCCTCGTAGAGCCTTGCGCCGGGCAACCCGTCCGGGATCGCCGCAGTCCAGAACGTCGAGCATTCGCACGCGGCGCCGGCCGGGGGCCTACGCCTCGTCGCGCACCGGGTTCGACAGGGTGCCGATGCCGGAGATTTCCACCTCGCAGATATCGCCGTGGCGCATCCACAGCGGCGGGGTGCGGCGGGCGCCCACTCCGCCCGGGGTGCCCGAGACGATCACGTCGCCCGGCAGCAGCGGCAGGATGGTCGAGCAATAGGCGATCAGCCGGGGGACCGAGGCGATCAGCAGCGTCAGGTCGGTGTCCTGCACCACCTGCCCGTTCAGCCGGGTCTGCAGGTGCAGCGCGGCGGGGTCGGGGATCTCGTCCGCCGTCACCATCCAGGGGCCGAAGCCGCCGGTGCCGGCGAAGGTCTTGCCCGGCATGAACTGGTGCGTATGCTTCTGCCAGTCGCGCACCGAGGCGTCGTTGTAGCAGGCATAGCCCGCCACATGGGCCAGCGCCTGCGCCTGGGGGATCCGCCGGCCCTCGCGGCCGATGATCACCGCCAGCTCGCCCTCGTAGTCGAACTGGTCGGATTCCGGCGGCCTGACCAGCGGCTGGCCGTGGCCGACCTGGCTGCCGGCATAGCGGGCGAAGAGCACCGGGTTCGGCGTCTCCTCGCGCCCGGTCTCGCGGATGTGGTCGTGGTAGTTCAGGCCGACGCAGATGATCTTGTCGGGGTTGGGGATCACCGGGGCATGGTCCACCGCGTCGAAGGCGTGGTCGGGCCTCTCGCCCGCCAGCGCCGCCGCCGGGGCGAGGTCGCCCTGCGCGAGGAAGTCGCGCAGGCTGGGCGCCAGCCCGCGCCGGGCCAGATCGACGATGCCGGCTTCGGTCACCAGGCCCCAGCCGGGGCGGCCCCCGGCGGTAAAGGAACACAATTTCATGGTCAGACCATCTCCGCTTCTTGCAGTTCGACAGGATCGGGCAGCGCCAGCGCCAGCAGTTCGGCCAGTTCGGCCGGGGTGTCGGCGGCGCCCAGCGTATGGCGGTCGGGGCGCAGCACCGCGGCACGGGCGCCCAGGCGGGCCAGATGCGCGGCGGCATCGGGCGAGGTGGCGGTGGTCAGCAGCGCCATGCCGGGGGGCAGCGCCAGCCCCTCGGCCAGCGCGGGCTCGGCCACCACCACCCAGCGGTGGGCGAAGGCGCGGTCCATCAGCCGGCCGTCCGCCAGCCGGGGCTGGCCGAACAGCCGCCCGGCCTTCTCGCCCCGGCCCAGCCCGGGGCCCAGCGGCGGGGCGATGCTTTCCATCCGCGCGGTGCCGTCCGCGGCCGGCAGGGCCGCGCGCAGCGCCGTCTCGGTGCCGCAGGTGTTGATCAGGCCGCCCAGCCGCACCGCGGTCTGGATGTATTCCCGCGCATTCGGCTTGCGCTCGCTCTCGTAGCTGTCCAGCAGCCGTTCGGCCGCCTGACCCGAGACCTTGCCCTGACAGACCAGCGCCAGCTTCCAGTAGAGGTTTGCCACGTCGCGGGTGCCGGCGCACATCCCCTGCCCCATGAAGGGCGGGGTCTGGTGGCAGGCATCGCCGGCCAGGATCAGCCGCCCGCGGCGCCAGTCCTCGGCCACCAGCGAGTGGAACACGTAGACCGCGGTGCGTTCCAGCCTCGCCTCCTCGGGCTTCAGCCAGGGCGTCAGCATCTGCCACACCCGTTCGGGGCGGGCGATCTCGGCCGAGTCCTCCTCGGGGCGCACGGTGATCTCCCACCGCCGGCGCAGGCCGGGGCCGCGCACATAGGTGGCGGGGCGTTCGGGCACGCAATACTGGATCGAGTGGTCGCCCAGCTCCGGCTTGTCGCGGTTCAGCACCACGTCCACCACCAGCCAGCGTTCGTGGAAGCCGTAGTCCTCCATCCCCGTGTCGATGAAGCGGCGCACCAGCGACCGCGCCCCGTCGCAGCCCACCACCCAGGCGGCGGTGACCCGTTCCACCTTGCCGCGGCTCATGTCCTCGTAGCGCAGTTCCACCAGATCGCCGCGGTCCTCGACCATGAACAGGTCGCAGCGGGTGCGGACGGTCACGGTCGGGTGCTGCGCCAGGCGCTCACGCAGCAGCCGCTCCAGATCGGGCTGGTGGAAGCGATAGTTGGCCCGCCAGCCCTGCGGCCCGATGCCCTGCGGCCGCGGCCAGTCCAGCAAGAGCCGCCCCTGCGGATCGACAAAGCGCATCCCGGGGTGGTGGGCGGTCAAGGGCTCGATCGCCTCGGCGATGCCGATCCACTGGAACACCCGCATCACCTCGGCGTCGAAATGCACCGCGCGGGGCAGGTGATAGGCGGCACTCTCGCGCTCCAGCACCAGCACTCTCACGCCGCACTGGCCCAGCAGATGCGCCAGCGTGGCGCCGGCCGGGCCATAGCCGATCACGGCAACGTCGTAATGCTCCATCGCTACCTCCCCGCCTTCGCCAGTTCGCCGTAGAGCCAGGGGCAATCCGCCACCGGCGGGGCCCGGCGGCCGCGCGCCGCCGCGTCCAGCCGCATCTCGCGCAGCCGCCGGCGCCCGCCCTCCTCGGGCAGGTACAGCCGTTCGTGGCCCCAGAAGCTGGGGCCGTCATGGGTCTCGTGCGGCTCCCAGGTCGCGGGGTCGATCAGCCGCCCGCCCCAGCCGTTCTCCACGAAGAAGCCCGAGGGCGAATGTGCGTAGTAGCTGGTCATGTAGTCGTTGGTGTGCCGGCCGAGCGTATAGGCCACCCGCCCCTCCTGCTGCTGGGCGAGGTCGTAGCCCTGCCCCACGTCGTCCAGGTTCTGGAACTCGACCATGAAGTGGTGGAACCCGGCCTGGCCCGAGCCCACCATGGCGAAGGAATGGTGCCGCTGGTTCAGGTGGAAGAAATAAAGCCCATAGGGCTGCAACCCGTAGTCCGAGACGTGGAAGTCCAAGAGGTCGCGGTAGAAGGGCATCATCACCTCGATGTCCTTCACGTGCAGCACCGCATGGCCCATGCCCAGGGGGCCGGTGCGGAAGCCGTCGATGGGCCGGCCCGGCACGAAGGGATCGGTGGCGATCATCGGGGCGTGGAACAGCTCCACCCGGTTGCCCATCGGGTCGTGGAACCAGATCAGGTCGCCCACGAACCGCCGGTCGGCCAGCTCGCGGCTGCCCGCGTTGACCGCCGTCCCTGCCGCCTCCAGCCGCGCGGCATAGGCCTGCAGGTCGTCGCGGCGTTCCACCTCGAAGCCCAGGAAGGCCAGCGTCTCGCCCGGTTCGTCCGAGACCAGCAGCCGCTGCACACGATCGTCCATGCGGAAGGCCAGCGCGCGGCCGCCGCGGTCGATCTTCTGCATCCCCAGCAGGCCGCCGGCGAAATCCGCCCAGTCGTCCAGCCGGTCGGAGCGCACGCCCAGATAGCCCAGAGCATTGATTGCCATGGTTTTTCCTGTCGATTGAGTTCGGTTGCCCCGATCCTGCCGCAGCGGGTCGCCGCGGCACAGGGCCTGTCCCCCGTCCGTCCGCCAGGCGGACGGGGGATGCGCTCACTCCACCGTCCGGCGCGCGGTGTCCAGCGCGGCCTTCGCGGCCTCGGGGTCCGGCTGGCCGGAAAGCCAGGCATCGGTGGCCGGGGCCAGCGCCGCCTGCCATGCGGCCAGCGCGGCCTCGTCCAGGTCGATGAACTTCACCCGGCCGGCGTCGCGGAAGCCCTTTTCGATCTCGGCGTCGGTGGTGTCGACCACGCCCGCGATCCATTCCGCCATGGCGCGGCCCGAGGCCGCCTCCAGCACCTGGCGATCCGCTTCGGGCAGGGCGTCCCAGGCCGCCCTGTTCATCAGGATCGCCATCGGCTGCGCCATGAAGTGCAGCGAGGTGACGGTGGGCGCCACCTCGTCCAGCCGGAACGTCTTGTAGGCGTCCATCACCCAGACCGCGCCCGAGACCACGCGGCGCTCCAGGTTCTCGTAGACCTGCGGCGCCGGGATCGCCACGCCCGAGGCGCCGAGCAGCGCCAGCAGTTCCGAGCCGAAGGGCGAGGGGGTGCGCAGCTTCAGCCCCGACAGGTCGGCCGGGCCGGTCACCCCGTTGCCGGCCATCAGGAAGCGGTAGCCGGGGGTCGAGAACAGCGCCAGCACCTTGTAGTCGGCATATTCCTTGTCCAGCACACCGCCCTCGGCCAGCGCGTTCAGGATCGCGGTGCCCTGGGCCGAGGTCTGCACCAGCCCCGGCACCTCGACCACACCCGACAGCGGGAACAGGCCCGGCGTATAGGTGGGCACCACCAGCGCCACGTCGGCCACCCCGGCCTTCACCAGCTCCGCCTGCGCCGGCGGGGCGCCCAGGATCGCGCCGGGGTACAGGCGCAGGCTGGTGCCGCCGGTGAACTTCGGGTTGATCTCGTCGATCCAGGCCTGCAGCACCCTGGCCGAATAGAAGCCCAAGGGCGGCTCGAAGGACGACACGCGCAGCTCGCGCGCCTCGGCGGCAAGGGGGGCGGCCAGCGCGAGCGCCATGGCAGCGGAACGCAGAAGGGTCTTCAGCATCGGGTTTCCTCCGTGAATGTCGGGTGAGTGGGTCAGAAGGCGGTCTGCGGCAGCCACAGCGCGATGGCCGGAAAGGCGATCAGCAGCGCCAGCCGCACGAGGTCGGCCAGGATGAAGGGGACCACACCCTTCCACAGGTCCAGCATCGTGTATTCGGGGTTGGTGGTCTTGAGGACGAACAGGTTCATCCCCCCGGGCGGGGTGATCAGCCCCAGTTCCACGATCACCACCGCATAGATGCCGAACCACACCAGATCGACGCCGGCCATCTGGCAGATCGGCACGAAGAGCGGGATGGTCAGCAGGAGCATGGCCAGTTCGTCCATCAGCATCCCGAGAACGAAGTAGATCGCGGTCATCACCAGGATCACCAGCATCGGGCTGTCCATCACGCCGGCGAACAGGCCGGTCAGCAGGAAGGGCAGTCCCGACAGCGCCAGGAAGCCGTTGAAGAGGTTGGCCGCGATCAGCACCAGATAGAGCGCGCCGCAGGTCTGCGCGGTGTCCAGCGCCGCGCCGATGAAGCCCTGCACCGACAGCCGCCGCGAGACCATGCCATAGGCCAGCATCACCGCCACGCCGACCGCCGCCGTCTCGTTGGCGGTGAAGACGCCGGAATAGAGCCCGCCCATCACCAGGCCGAAGACGAAGATCGCGGGCGACATCTCCAGGATCGCGGCGCGCTTCTCGGCCCAGCCCGCGCGTTCGCGGCTGATGCCGGAAAAGCCCGACCTGCCCAGCACCAGCGGCAGCCAGACCGCCAGCCCGTAGAGCAGGATGGCCAGCACCACCGGCCCGGCCGTGGCCAGCATCAGCTGGCGGATCGACTGCTCGGCCAGGAAGGCATAGATGACCAGGATGGTCGAGGGCGGGATCAGGATGCCCAGCGTGCCCCCGGCCGCCACGGTCCCCGCGGCGACCCGGCGGGGGTAATGCGCGCGCTCCATCTCGGGCAGGGCGATGCGGCCCATGGTGGCGGTGGTGGCCAGCGAGGATCCCGCGATCATCCCGAACCCCGCCGAGGCGCCGATGGTGGCCAGCGCCAGCCCGCCGCGGCGATGCCCGATCAGCACCGTCATCGCCCGGAACAATCGCGTCGACAGCCCCGTCCGCACCGCCAGGTTGCCCATCAGCACGAAGAGCGGCAGCATGGTCAGCGTGTAGTTGGTGATCGAGTCCCAGATCGAGGTCGCGCTCATCGCCACCATCGGTACGGGGCCCAGGATGTAGGCCACGCCCAGGATCCCCACCAGGCCCATCGAGACGCCGACCGGCACCTCCAGCAGGATCAGCGCCAGCGTCAGCAGGAAGCCGAGGCTTCCCAGCAGCAAGCCGTCCGGCATGGCTCAGCCCTCCCGCCCGGCGAACTGCCGCCACAGCCCGACCGCCGCCGAGATCGCCGCCAAGGCCAGCGTGCCGCTGACGATCCACAACAGCAGGGGCATGGGCAGGCGCAGGTCGCGCGTGGTCTCGGGCGAGCCGATCTTGCCGAAGGCGTTGGTGGCCACGATCCACAGCATCAGCACCGCGAAGACCAGCGAGGCCAGCGCCCCCAGCCGGCCCAGCGGGCGGGCGAAGCGGCCCGGATGCATCTCGGACAGCAGTTTCGCGCAGACGTGGCTGCGGTCCTCATAGCAGACCGGCATCGACAGAAGCGCGCCGAAGCCGATCAGCAGCGAGGTCACCTCGATGGCCGCCGGCACGTTGGCACCGAACAACCCGCGGGCCGCCACATCGGCCACCGTCACCGCCGCACCCAGCAGAAAGCAGGTCGCCGCGGTGCCCAGCAGGGCGGGCCGATACAGTTTCAGGACGGCCCGGCTCATGCCGCGCCCGTCCGGTCGACGGAACAATTCCCCGCAGCGGCGCCGCAGTTGCGCATGAGCCCTCCCCCGATCCTGTAGCAATCCGATCTCCCGGAAGCCGCTTTAGGCGAGGCACCTGCGACAAGGCGACACGGCAGGCAAAAATGTCCGCCAGGCGGACTCCTCGCCGATCAGCGCCCCAGCGCCCGCTGCACCTCGGGCAGGGCGGCCATCCGGGCGTGGAACGCCTCCAGCGCGGGCGGCGGCTCCACCCCGATCTGCGCGCGCCAGTCCAGCAGGTAGAACACCGCCGCATCGGCGATGCCGGGCCGGTCGAAGAACCAGTCCGCCTGCCCCAGCCGTTCGGCCAGCCGCGCGAAGCCGTCGCGCACCGCCTCCTGCCCGTGGCGGCGCAGCACCTCCTGCATCGCCGGGTCGTCGGGGGCGAACTTGGCCGGCCGCATCGCCAGCGTCGAGCCGCGCATGTGCAGCGAGGAGACCACGTAGTCCACCAGCTCCAGCGCCCGGTATTCGCCGTCCGGCCCCGCGGGCAGCAGCCCCGCGGCGGGGAAATTGCGCCCGATCCACAGCGAGATGACCGGGTATTCGGTCAGCAGGCTGCCATCGGGCCGCAGCAGCGCGGGCACCTTGCCCTTGGGATTCAGCGCCAGATACTCGGGCTTGCGCTGCTCGCCCCTGGCCAGCGAGACGATGGCGGTCTCGTAGGGTGCGCCGGTCAGTTCCAGCAGGATGCGGATGCCCAGCGAACAGGCGCCGGGCGAGTGGTACAGTTTCATTCGGTCCTCCCTCATCAATCAGCGCGACAGCCGCTCGGCCAGCTGGCCGGCCAGTTCGGCCAGCGGTGCCGCCCCCAGTTCCACCGCCGCGGCCGTCTTCATCGCCGAGCGGATCCAGATCATCGAGACGCAGGCCAGCACCTGCCCGTCCACCATCACCGGCACCGCCAGCGAGGCGGTCTGCGCCTTGAACTCGCCGGCGTCGCGCAGGGCATGGCCGCGGGCGCGGGTGTCGGCGATCATCCGCTCCAGCCAGCCGCCTTCCAGAAAGAACATGTCGGCCGGGTCGCCCAATCGGCGCAGGTGATCGACGATCAGCCCGCGCTCGGTCCCGCTGCAGAAGGCCAGATAGGCCCGCCCCGCCGAAGTGCGCAGCACCGGCAGCCGATAGCCGGTCATCGCCCGGTCGATCGACAGGGGCGAGCGGCCGTGCGTGGTCTCCTGGATCACCATGGCGGCGTTGTCGTAGACCGACAGGTCCAGCGGCCAGACCAGCCGGTCGGCATATTCGGCCAGCAGCGGCGCGCCGATCTGGCACAGCTCCGAATGCATGGCCGAGCCGTCGCCCAGCGAGGCGGCCAGCCGGGTCACCCGCACGATGTTGGAGCTGGCCGAGAAGGTGACATAGCCCGCCTCCTCCAGCGTCTCGATCAGGCGATAGACGGTCGGCCGCGGCAGGTCCAGCGCCCGGGCGATCTCGCCCGCCCGGGCCGAGCCCACGGCATTGACATGGCGCAGAACCTCGAGCCCCCGCAACAGGGCGCGGACCCCTTCCGTCCCCCTCGCCCTGTGCCCGCCGGTCATCCGTTTCCTATCGGCGCCGCCGCCAGTTCCGCCGCCACATCCGCGTCCAGCGGCACGCCGAAGGTCAGCAGGATCGCGCCCAGCAGCCGATAATGCGCCACGGTCGCCATCACGTCCAGCACCCCCTGCGGCCCGACCAGCCCGGCCAGCGCCGCCAGCGTCCCGCCGTCCAGCGCGTGGTGGTCGAAGAGCCGGTCCACCGCGGCGCAGAGGATGCGATCCTCGGCCGCCATCCCCTCGGGCGCGCCCCGGATCGTCAGGATCCGCGCGTCGGAGAGCCCCACCTTGCGCCCGCGCAGCACATGGTGGTCCCATTCGTAGGCCGAGCCCAGCCGCACCCCGGTGCGCAGGATCACCACCTCGCTGAACTGCGGGCCCAGGCTGTTGCCGAGCACCACATGGTTGCGGAAATCAGCCCAGGCCCGCAGCAGGGCCGGGTGATGCGCCATGGTGCGATAGACGTTCAGCCGCCCGGCGAAGCCGGCCTTCATCCCGGCAACCTCGGCGGGCCAGTCTTCGTCGGACAGCGGGTGCAGCATGGGCGGATCCTTTCGTGCGGGGAGGTCGCCACGCCCGCGCGGTGCGGCAAGGGACCGGGGCGGCCCCTCAGCCGCCCAGTTCGCGCGTGCGCCGGTCGACGTAGTGGCGGGTGGAATCGCTCAGCGGGACGAGCGCATAGGTCTCGCGCAGCCGGTACAGCGCGGGTCCGAAGGCCCGTTCGATCTCGTCGCGGAACTTCAGCATGAGCTCGGCCAGATAGATCTCGTGGCGCAGCAGGACGTCGGTCAGATATACGAAGATGTCGTTCTCGGAATAGGCCGCGTCGAAGGTCTGGGCGTCGAAGGCGATCGACTGGCCGAAATCGGCCGTGATCATGCAGAAATCCTTGCCCATGTGGATGCCGTTGCCCTCGTGCGGCCACAGGTGCACGTCGCCGGGCGGCAGGTTCAGCTCGCCGTCATAATAGATGATGTAGCAGGTCACCCCGCGGCGGATGGCGTCGGACAGCGCCTTTTCGATCCCCTTTTCCAGCGGCACGCGGATCTTCAGCACGATCAGCCGCTCGGCCGCGTCGATCATCTGCACGATGCGCGAGGATACCTCCTCCCGCCCGTTCAGCACGTCGACATAGCGCGCCTCCTGCGGCGGGCTTATCTCCTCGAGCTTCTCGATCAGGCTGTTGCAGCGCCGGGTCGTCTCCTCCGCGATGCCGGCCAGGAATTCGCGGGGCTCGGACGCGACGTATTTCGCCGGGGTGTCCTGCACCTTGCGGCAGGCGCTGCGCCGTTCCAGGCTGCGGATGACGTTGTAGGTATTGGCGACCGGCATCTGCGTCAGCTTGGCAAGCTCGTATGCCGTCGCGGCATTGGCGCAGGTGGTCAGCGCCACGAAGATGCGCGCTTCGTGCTCGGAGAACCCCAGCTGTGTCAGTTCGGTATAGATCGCGGCATCCATGGCGTTCTTCCAGCTGTGAGCATCCTGTCTTAACGGCAGGACGGGGCACGCCACAATCGCATCGCGCAGCCACGGCACCCTGCGCCGGTGCCGGCAGCGGTCAGGCGTGCTCGGCGATCCGTCCGTCCAGCTCGGCCAGCGCGTCCGAAACGGCGGCCCTGACCGCCTGCGGCGTGACCGCCACCCCCCTGGCTGACAGCGCGGCACAGGCGCGGTCCATCACATGCCTCCGGACGGGCTTGTCCAGCCCCAGCACCGTGGTCGCGAGCAGCGCCCGCATCCCGGCCGGCCAGAGCCGGTCGTAGCTTTCGCGCGCGGCGCCGAAATCGAAGAGCGCCTCCTTCCGGGCCATCCCGGCACGGCGCGCCGCCGTCGCGGCCATGTCCACCTGGCCGTCGGCCGACAGGACCACGCCGTAGTCGCGCTCGGCCTTGCCGGGCGACATCAGTTCCGAGCGCACGTCGCGCGCGACCAGAGCCGGATCGCGGTCGAGCGGGCTGCCGAAGCCGCCGCCCGCGGGCGAGACGATCCTGACCACGTCGCCGCGGCCGAGCCTGAGCACCTTGATCTTGCCGATCGACGCCTCGGCGGCCGTGCCGGGGTTCATGATGACCTCGCACAGCCGGCCGGGCTCGCCCCCCTTCACGCCCCAGGGCTGGAAGTGGAAGCGTTCCATCCCGCGCACGGTGATGGTCGCCTCGATGTCGGTGTTCTCCATCTCCATCTCGATCGCCGAGCCCGAGCGCCACCTGCCGGCCGACTGGGTGTCGGGCACCAGGCTGATCGAGCGCATGTGGATCACCGTCTCGACCTCGATGATCTCGGTGGGGATGTTGCGCAGCGCCCCAGAGCGGCCGTCGGCGCCGTCGATGCCGTCGATGCCGTTCCGGCCGCCGCCGCCGCCCATGACCGGGTTCAGCGTCGAGACCCGCCGCCGCCCGGTCAGCCGGTCGCGCGCGGTGCAGACGATGATGCCAACCATCCCGGCCCCCGCCGCGATGATCCCGCCGGGCAGCGCCTGGTTGAGACAGCCCAGCAGCGTGTCGTAGACCCGCGTGCCCGAAGCCACCCGCGAGCCCATCGCGGCCGGCACCTCGGCGTTGACCACGGTGCCGCGCGGCGCGGTGATGCTGATGGGGCGCAGGATGCCGGCGTTCATCGGCATCCCCGGATCCTTGGTCAGCAGATAGTAGGTCAGCGCCTGGGTGACATAGGGGTGGGTCTTGTCGCCGACGATGAAATTGTAGGCCACCGCCACCTGCGGGTCAGTGCCGGTGAAGTCCAGTTCCAGCCCGTCGCCCTTCACCCGCATGGTGGTCGAGATCTGGATATGCTCGCCGCCGTCCACGCCCTCGATATAGTCCGAGAAGGAATATTCGCCGTCGGGGATCCGCCCCAGCACCTCGCGCGACTTGATCTCGCCGAACCTGATCACGTCCTCCATGCCCTGCTTGACTGTCTCGACGCCGTAGCGTTCGCACAGCTGGCCGATGCGGCGCTCCATGCTCTTCATGGCCGAGATCATCGCCTGGAAGTCGCCCCACATCTCGTCGGGGATGCGCGAATTGTCGAGGAACAGGTGCTTCACGTCCTCGTTCAGCACGCCGCGGCGGTAGAGCTTGACCGGGCGGACCCGGATGCCCTCCTGGAAGAATTCGGTGAAGGTGGGCGAGATCGACCCCGGCACCGCGCCGCCGATGTCCGAGGCGTGCACGAAGGACCAGCCGAACGAGATCAGCTCGTCCCCGTGGAAGATCGGGTAGATCATCGTCACGTCCATCATGTGCGTGACCAGCCCGTCGGTGAAGAAGGGGTCGTTCATGATGTAGAGATCGCCGGGCTCGAAATTCTCGCGGCCGATGCGGTCGAGCGTGGTCTCCAGCGGGATGCCCACGAACACCGTCACCCCCGCCTGGCTGGGATAGGCGTAGATCTCGCCCTTCGGCGTGGCGAGCGCGCATTGATAATCCTGCACCAGCTTGACGAAAGTCGTGTGGGCGGTGCGGTAGAGCGTGGCGGAGGCTTCCTCGACGATAGCGGTGAAGCGGTTGCCCATGATCGCGGTGCGAACGGGATCCATCCCGGGTTACTCCTTGGAGATGACGAGATCGTCGTAGCCGTTCACGACGGCGGTGAAGGCATCGGGCACCAGGATCGTGGTGTCCTCCTGCTCGACGATGGCAGGCCCCCGGACGCGGGCGCCGGCGGTCAGGCGCCGGCGGTCGTAGACATCGGCCCGCAGCACGCGCCCGCCCAGCCGGATGTCGCGGGCGCCGGTCAGCGCGACCGCGGCGTCGCCCGCGCCGGAGGTGCGCACCATCGCCGGGTGCGGCAGGTCGCCCGAGATGCGCAGACGCAGTTGCAGGAACTCCACCGGCTGGCCGGGGTCGGCATGGCTGTAGCGGCGCTCGTGCTCGGCGTGGAAGGCGGCCTTCAACGCCTCGATGTCGCCCGCCAGCGCGGCCGGCGGCACCTCGACCTGGATCTGGAACGACTGGCCGACATAGCGGGCCTCGACGAAGCTGTCGAAGCCGGTCGAGACGATCATCGACGGATCGGCCTGCGCCGCGAGCCAGTCCTGCCCCCTGCGGCGCAGATCGGCAAAGCCCGCGTTCAGCAGCGTGCCGTCGACCTTCTGGCCGTGCACCGTCAGCACCATGTCGTTCACCAGCCGCGCGACCAGCCCGCCCGAGGCGCAGAACACCGCGGGGGTGGGCGGGATCAGCACATGGCGGATGCCCATCTCGACCGCGAGCAACGGGGCATGCAGCGACCCCGCACCGCCGAAGGCGATCAGCGTCAGGTCCTCGGGGTCGACGCCGTTGCGCGCCATATAGGGCATGACCCGCGCGATCATGTTCGAGCTGGCGACGTTCAGCGCCGCCTCGGCCGCATCCGAGACCGAGGTGCCCAGCGCCTCGGCTATGGGTTTCATGGCCCGCTCGGCCGCCGCGACGTCCAGCTTCATCCGCCCGCCCAGAAAGTTCTCGGGGTCGAGATAGCCCGACAGGACATAGGCGTCCGACACCGTCGGCAATGTGCCGCCGCGACCGAAGGCCGCCGGGCCCGGACGGGCGCCGGCGCTTTGCGGGCCGACCCGCAGGACGCCCTTGTCGATCCCGATGATCGAGCCGCCGCCCGCGCCGATCGCCTCGATGTCGGTGACCGGCATCGACACCGGAAAGTCGCCGACCTCGGACGTGGTCGAGACAAGCGGGCGCGACCCGCGCACCAGCGACACGTCCGTCGAGGTGCCGCCCATGTCGAAGGTCAGGTACTGCGCGCTGCCGCCCATCCGCTCGGACAGCGCCAGCGCCGCCGTCACGCCCGACGCCGGGCCTGACAGAAGCGTCTGCACCGGGAACCGCCGGGCCTCGTCGATCGACATCGCGCCCCCGTTCGAGCGGGTGATGTAGAGACGCGCGCGCGGCAGGTTCTCGGCCAGCCAGCTCTCGATCACCGAGACGTAGCGGCTCATCTTCGGTTGCACATAGGCGTTCAGCACCGCGGCCATGGCGCGTTCGTACTCGCCGATCTGCGGCCAGATCTCCGACGACAGCGACGGGTGCAGGTCGGGGAAAGCCTCGGCCAGCGCGGCGCGGGCGGCCTCTTCGTGCGCGGGGTTGCGGTAGCTGTGATAGAAGGCCACCGCGATCCCGCCCGCACCGCGTGCAAAGGCCTCGCGCGCGGCGGCGACCACTTCGGCCGGGTCGATTGCCCTGCGGACGCTGCCGTCGAAGTTCAGCCGCTCGTCGATCTCGAAGACCAGTTCGCGCGGCACCAGCGGCTCGGCGCGCTGCTCGAACAGGTTGGTCGGATTGCGCAGCCGCAGCCGCTGGATGTTGAGGATGTCGCGAAAGCCCCTTGTGGTCAGCAGCGCCACCGGCTCGGCCGAGCGTTCGATCACCGTGTTGGTGCTGATCGTCGTGCCGTGCATGATCATGATGTCGTCCTGCCCGACACCCTCGAAGGCCGCGAGCACCTGGGTCAGGCCGGCGATGAACCCCTCTTCGTAGTTCGGGGGGGTCGAGGGCACCTTGAAGCTCCTGAGCCTGCCGGCGCCGCCGTCGTCCTGCCATGCGATGAAATCGGTGAAGGTGCCACCGATGTCGATCCCAACTCTCAACATGTCCTGACTTCCCGTCGATGTCCCTGATGCGCGCGGCAGATCGTCAGATCCGCTCGACGTGCAGCCAGATCGGTTCCTTGGTTTCGTAATGCGCCGTCCAGACCGCCGCGCCCACGGCGGACAGCAGGTGCCGGTCCTCGGGCAGGACCGAACCGATCACCGGGGCGAGGATGTCCTCGCTGGTGCGGCCATACTGCACGATGAACTTCTGGCCCGTCGCGGCGTTGAAGCGCAGCCGCCCGATGGGGGCGCGGCGGATTTCCTCCCTGAAGGGCGTAGGCGCGGTGGTGACCATCGGCGCCCACGCCATCAGCGATTCACCGGCCGCCATCGGATGCGTCTGCAGCGCGCGGAACGGCAGGGCGTCCAGGATGTCGCGGCACAGCTCGACGTTCTTGTCGGTGGCGAGAAAGGCGCGCACCTCGATGCCCGGCGGCTCCCACCGCAGACGCAGAAGGCAGTCCGTCGGCTCCAGCGTGTCGGGATGGTCGGGCAGCGGGCCGGCCTCGGGGGCCGGCGGATAGCGCATCGCATCGCCCACATGCCAGGGAAAGCAGAAATAGGCCCAGGCATAGAGCGCGTTCAGGTAGGCCAGATAGGACACCAGCAGCGCGTCCTGCTCCTCTGCCGTGGCGGTCTTCAGCGCGGCGACCAGATCGGCCGTCAGCGGGCGCAGGTCGTCGAAGCCGCTGAAGGCCAGATAGTTGCCCAGCGTCGGCAACATGCGCTGCGCCATGGTCGCGGTCACCGCCGGGTCCTTGCAGTCGCGGTGCACGAGCAGCATCGGATAGACCACGTACATCGCAAGATCGCGCAACATGCCGTGCGCGATGTCCAGCGCGCCGAAATATCTGTCGCCCACGCCCGGACGGTGATGCAGCGCGCCGGTGCGCAACTCGCGGAAGCCCTTCGGCTCGGCCTCGCGCGCCAGGGCGGTTGCGGCATCTATTCGGTCCTTGAGCGGCAGGTCCACGGCGCTTTCCTTTACTATTCAGATATTGACTATCATATGGAGAAGCCGGCGGGCGAGGTCAAACGGATTCATGCGAACCATACGATTTCTGCTTTGAGGGCATTGGCTTGCGCGAACCCGCATGGCGTTGGCCGGGCCGCGGTCCCTGTTCCGGCGCCGTCGCTCAGGTCAGGCAGAAATGCCCGGCCGACAGTTCGACCATCCGCTCGTCCCCCCTGAATCCTCGATGCGTGTAGACCAGCCGCCGGCGCGCCTTTTCGATCGCCGGATCGGGCACCGGCGCCGCCGACAACAGCGCCCGCGTGTAGTCGTGGCCCGGATTGCGAAACACCTCGGCGGTCGGGCCGACCTCGACGATCCGGCCCGCCAGCATCACCGCCACGCGGTCGCACAGGTAGCGCACCGTCGCCAGGTCGTGGGCGATGAACAGGTAGGACAGGTTCAGCCGCTTCTTCAGGTCGTTGAACAGGTTGATGATCTGCGCCTGGATCGAGACGTCCAGCGCCGTGACCGGCTCGTCCGCGACGATCAGTTCGGGCCGGGGGGCCAGCGCGCGGGCGATGCAGACGCGCTGGCGCTGGCCGCCCGACAGCTCGTGCGGGAAACGCTCGCAGAACCGCGGGTCCAGGCCCACCATCACGAAAAGCTCCTCCAGCCGCCGGCCGTATCCGGCGCGCGGCAGGCTGTCGTCGAGCGGCAGCGCCTCGGCCACATAGGCCCCCACCCGCATCCGCGGGCCGAGCGAGGCGTAGGGGTCCTGGAAGAGCGCCTGCAACCGCCGGCGCACCGGGCGCAGCGCCGCGCGGCCAAGGTCGGTGATGTCCTGCCCGTCGAAGACCACCCGCCCCTCGGTCGGCGCGTCCAGCCGCAGGACGATGCGGCCCAGCGTGCTCTTGCCCGAGCCGGATTCGCCCACCAGGCCCAGCACCTCGCCCCGCGCGATCTGCAGGTCGATGCCGCTCAGCACGCGGATGGGCCGCGCGGGCGTGCCATAGTCCTTGCCGACGCCGATGACCTGCAGAAGATGGCTCATCACGCCTGCCCCGCCCGCGCCCGCGCCGCCGCGAGGTCGTACCATGCCGCGACCAGATGCCCCGGCCGGCCCGCCACCTCGCGCAGGGGCGGGCGCTCGCGATGGCAGCGCGGGGTGGCGAAGGGGTTGCGCGGCGCGAACGGGTCGCCCGGCGGGCGGGCGAAGATGTCGGGGGGCGTGCCCTCGATCTGGAACAGCGCCTCGTGATGGGTCTGGTCCGCCCGCGGGATGGAGCGCAGCAGGCTCCAGGTATAGGCGCTCTGCGGTGCGGCGAAGACCGAGTTCACCGGCCCCCGCTCCATGATCTGGCCGCCGTACATCACCTGCACCGTATCGGACAGCCGCGCGATGATGCCCATGTCGTGGCTGATCCAGATCACCGCCATGCCCAGCCGCTCCTTCAGCCCGATCACCAGATCGGCCACCTGCGACTGCACCGTCACGTCCAGCGCGGTGGTCGCCTCGTCGGCGATCAGCAGTTTCGGCTCGCAGGCCAGCGCGATCGCGATCATCACCCGCTGGCGCATCCCGCCCGACAGCTCGTGCGGATACTGGCCCAGCCGCCGCCGCGGATCGCGGATCTCGACCAGCTCCAGCAGCTCGCCCGCGCGCCGCCACGCCGCCGCGCCGCCCAGATGCAGGTGATGTTCCAGCACTTCGGCGATCTGCTCGCCGACGGTCAGCACCGGGTTCAGCGAGGTCATCGGGTCCTGGAACACCATGCCGATCTCGCGCCCCAGGATGTCGCGGCGCGCGCGGCCCGTCATGGTCAGCAGGTCGCGCCCCATGAAGGTCGCGCTGCCCGACACCACGCGCGCCACCGGCGGCAGCAGGCCCAGCAGGCCGAGGATGTGCAGGCTCTTGCCGCTGCCGCTTTCGCCGACGATCCCCAGCGTCTCGTTGGGATGGAGGTCGTAGCCGATCAGATCGACCGGATAGCCCAGGCGGCCCTTCTGGCGGATCTCGATCCTCAGGTCGCGGATGCTCAGCAGGGGAGGGGTGTCTGTCATCGCTCAGTTCGCCAGCCGGGGGTCGAGCCTGTCGCGCAGCCAGTCGCCGACCATGTTGATCGACAGCGAGACGGTGAAGATCGCCATCCCCGGAAAGATCGCGATCCAGGGGGCCGAGTTCATGAAGGCCCGCCCGTCGGCCAGCATGCGCCCCCAGCTGGGTGTGGGCGGCTGCACGCCGAGGCCGAGGAAGCTCAGCGCGGATTCCAGGATGATCACGCGCGACAGTTCGATCGTGCCGATGACGATGATCGAGCCGGTGACGTTGGGCAGGATATGGCGATGGATGATGCGCAGGTCCGACAGCGCGATGGCATGGGCGGCGCGGATGAACTCGCGCTCGCGCAGGCTGATGACCTCGGAGCGCACGACGCGGGCGTATTGCACCCAGCTGGTCAGCGACAGCACCAGCACGAGGTTGGTGATGCTCGGCCCCAGCGAGCTGACGATCAGCAGCGCGAGCAGCATCAGCGGGATCGACAGCTGCAGATCGACGAGGCGCATCAGCACCGCGTCGACCCAGCCGCGATAATAGCCGGCAAGCAGGCCGACGACCGATCCGGCCAGCGCCCCGAACAGCACCGAGAGCGCCGCGATCATCAGCGTGATGCGCCCGCCGTGGAGGATGCGCGAAAGGATGTCGCGCCCGAGGTTGTCGCCGCCGAACAGATAGCCGTTCGTCATCGGCGGGGTCAGGCGCCCCATCAGGTTGTTGGCGGTCGGGCTGGGAAGCGGCAGCCAGGGGGCGAGGATGGCCGCTCCGGCAATCACGGCCAGGATGATCAGGAACACAGGTCCCGCCCGCAGGGGAAAGTTCGTCATTCGCATGAAGGTCTAGCCGCTGCGGCGGATGCGCGGGTCGACCCACTGGTAGGCCAGGTCGACGGCGAGGTTGATCAGCACATAGGTCGTGGCGATCAGGAAGACGGATGCCTGGATCAGCGGATAGTCGCTGGTCGCCAGCGCCTGCACCACCAGGGTGCCCACCCCGGGCCAGGAGAACACCGTCTCGGTCACCGCCGAGCCGCCCAGCAGATCCGCCATCAGCAGCGCAAGCACGGTCATCGTCGGCAGGATGGCGTTCCTGGCGGCGTGGCGGCGGTAGATGCGCGCGGGCGGCAGGCCCTTGGCGCGCGCGGTGCGGATATAGTCCGACGACAGCGCCTCGATCATGCCGGCGCGGAACAGCCGGCAGATGTTCGCCGCGACGAACAGCGACAGCGTGGCGATGGGCAGCACCGCCCCCGCCCAGCTGTCGAACCCGCCCGAGGGCAGCCAGCGCAGCTCGACGGCGAAGATCAGGATCAGCACGATCCCCAGCCAGAAGCCGGGGGTGGCCTGACCCAGGAGCGTGACGATCATGATCGCCACCTCCTGGATCCGGCCGCGGTACATCGAGGCGAAGAACCCGCCCAGCAGCCCCAGCGCGCCCCCGATCAGCACCGAGCCGAAGGCCAGCACCATGGTCGCGGGCATCCGCTCCAGCACCACCTGCATCGCGGGCCGGAAATACTGGTAGGACTGGCCGAAATCGCCCCTGACCGCGCCGAGGATGAAATCGGCGTATTGCACCCCGAGCGGGTTGTTCAGCCCCAGGCTCTCGCGCAGCTCGTTGACCTGCGCCTCTGGGGTGCCGATCGGCAGCAGCATCACAGCGGGATCGCCCAGCACCCTCGTGAACACGAAGCAGATGGTGACGATCCCCCAGATCGCGAAGACGGATTGCGCGATGCGCGAAAGCAGGGGCTTCATCGGGTCCTCAGTCGGCGGGCGTGAAGTCCGACACCAGCAGCCAGTCGTCGCCGCGCGGCGTCCATCTCACCTTGGCCGAGGTCGCATAGGTCAGCGGCTGGTGGAACAGGAAAACGGCCGGCGGCGCGTCGCACATGATCTGCGTCGCCTTGCGGTAGGCTGCCAGACGCGCCTCGGTGTCGGTCGTGCTGTTGGCCTCGGCAATCGCCGCGTCGAACTCGGGGTTCATGTAGTAGCCCGACCTGTTGCCCGAGGTGTAGAGCGTCAGCAGGCCGCCGGCGTCCAGCGTCGGCCAGCTCTGGCCGATCATCGACATCGGACCCATCTCGCCCTGCGAGAAGGGCTGCACCCAGGTGGCGAAGTCGTATTCGCGGATCTGGACGTTCAGCCCCACTTCCTCGAGCTGGCCGGCGAGCACCTGCGCGACCTCGGAGGCCATGAAATAGCGCCCCATCGGCACCTGCAGCTCGATCGGCGTGGTGCCGATGCCCGAGGCCGCGATCATCTCGCGCGCCCTGTCCGGGTCGTAGGGATAGGGGGCAAGCTCGGTGTTGTAGCCGAAATAGGCCGGCGACAGCAGCTGGCAGTTGGCCACCGCAGCCTTGCCGTCCAGCAGGTATTCGACGATGGCCTCCTTGTCGATCGCGTAGTTCAGCGCGCGCCGCAGGTCGACATTGGAGGCGAAGGGCTCCACCGTCGCGTTGAGGCGCAGCGAGACGGTCCGCGTGCTCGCCACCCAGTCCGAGGTGATGCCGTCCCGGCCGTTCAGACGCTCCAGATCCTCGAGCGGGATGTCGATGGCGAAATCGAGCTCGCCCGTCTCGATCCCGGCCACGCGGGCGGCGGGCTCGGGAACGATGCGGTAGCGCAGCGTGTCGAAGGCCGGGGCGTCGCCGTAGAAGCCGGCGTCGGCGGTCAGCGTGGCCGACTGGCCGGGCACGAACTCGACCAGATCATAGGCGCCGGTGCCATAGGTCTCCACCGCCGGGTTGTGGGTCGCAACCCAGTCGGGCTGCAGGAAGAATACCATGGTCAACTGCGCCGGCAGCGCCGGATAGGGCTGTGCGGTGACGATCTTCAGTTCGGTCGGCGAGACGACCTCGATCGTCTCTACCGCAGTGAACCAGGCCCGGTTGCGCGAGTTGGTCTCGGGGTTCCTGATGCGCTCGATGTTCCACTTGACCACCTCGGCGTCCAGCGGCTCGCCCCCCGGGAAGGTAACGCCCTCGCGCAGCGTGAAGCGCCAGGTGTGGTCGTCCAGCGCCTCCCAGCCGGTGGCGAGATCGCCCACCAGCTCGCCGTTGCCGTCCCGGCGGGTCAGCGAGGAATAGAGATGCGCCATCAGGCTGACGTCGACGCCGACGATCTGCGCGTTGGTCGGGTCCAGCGTCGCGATGTTGCTGCCGAGCGCGATCACCAGTTCCTCGGCCATGGACGGCACGCTGAAAGCGAAAAGGGCCCCGACCGCGGTCGCCGCGAGGAGCGGCGCCCGGCGCGGTGCGCGGTTGGCGGTGCTGTGGTCTTGCATGGAAGTCTCCCTTTGGCAGGCCGGTCATTTCTTGTCGACCCACTATTAGCCAAAGATTGACTACTGACAATCGGAAACGCAGGGCCCGCCCCTTCGCACCTGTGTCCTGTACCGCACGGCAGGCGCCGGCGCGGCTAATGCGCCGGGCCCAGCACCGAGGCGAGGAATTCCCGCGCCCGGGCGGATTTCGGGGCGCGGAAGAACTCGGCCGGCGGCGCCTCCTCGACGATGCGGCCGGCGTCCATGAAGATCACCCGGTCCGCGACCTTGCGCGCGAAGCCCATCTCGTGGGTGACGCAGACCATCGTCATGCTTTCGGCGGCCAGCGTCTCCATCACGTCCAGCACCTCGGCGATGGTCTCGGGGTCGAGCGCCGAGGTCGGCTCGTCGAACAGCATCACCTTGGGCATCATGCACAGCGAACGGGCGATCGCCGCGCGCTGCTGCTGGCCGCCGGACAGCTGGCCCGGATAGCGGCCCGCAAGCTCGGCGATCCGGGCCTTGGCGAGAAAGCGGTGCGCGATGGCCTCGGCCTCGGCCCGGCGCTGGCGGCGCACCCGCATCGGCGCGAAGATGCAGTTTTCCAGCACGGTCATGTGCGGGAACAGGTTGAAGTGCTGGAACACCATCCCGACCTCGCGCCGGATGGCGTCGATGTGGCGGGTGTCGTCGTCCAGCACGCGGTCCAGCACCCGGATGGTGCCGGCCTGATGTTCCTCGAGCCGGTTGATGCAGCGGATCAGCGTGGACTTGCCCGAGCCCGAGGGGCCGCAGATCACCACCTTCTCGCCGCGGCGCACGTCGAGGTCGATGCCTTGCAGCACCCGCAGCGCGCCATAGGACTTGTCCATGCCGCGGATGCTGATGATGGTGTCCTGCATGGCGGCCTCCTCAGGCATTGACCATCCGGCGCTCGAGATACAGCCCGTAGCGCGCGATCAGGGTGACGAAGACGTAGTAGACGAGGCCCACGAACAGGTAGACCTCGAGATAGGCGAAGGTCCATTCCGGGTTGCCGAAGGCCGCCGCGCCCGAGGCGAGGATGTCGAAGAAGCCGATGATGGTGACCAGCGAGGTTTCCTTGAAGGTGATGACCAGCTGGTTGATCGTGGCGGGCAGCGTCTTGCGGAACACCTGCGGCAGCAGGATATGGAGCACCCGGTCCACGTAGCCCACGCCCAGCGACTGCGCCGCCTCTTCCTGCCCGCGCTGGAGGCTCTGGAACCCGGCGCGGAAGATCTCGGCCTGATAGGCGCCGTAGAAGAAGGCGAAGGCCACGATCACCCGCCACAGCTTGTCGCCCTGCAACCAGTCGGGCAGCGCGAAGGGCATCGCCATCGCCGCGCCGTAGATCAGCGCCAGCAGGGGCAGCGAGCGCACCGCATCCACGAACAGCCCGACCACGCGCGAGACCAGCGCCAGCCGCGACCGGCGCAGCAGCGCCATGCACAGCCCCAGCGGCATCCCCAGCGCCACGACCGCGCAGAAGATGAATACCGTCAGCGTCAGCCCGCCCCAGTCGCGCGGCGCCACCGGCGTCATGCCGAACACCCCGCCCCGCATCAGCAGGTAGAACGCCGCCACCCCGCCCAGCCAGATCAGGGCCAGCCGCAGCGGCCGCTGCATCGCGGGCCAGGCCGACAGCGCCAGAGACCCCAGCAGGACCAGCAGGCCGAGGCCCGAGCGCCATTGTTCGCCATAGGGGAACAGGCCGAACAGGATCAGCCGCCAGCGGGTCACCACCACCGACCAGCAGGCCCCGGCATCCTCGGCGCGGCACGCCTGCGACGCATTGGGCGCCCAGACCGCCGAGACCAGCGCCCAGTCCGCGATCCGCAGCAGCAGAAGCAGCGTCACCCCGGTCAGCACGACCGAGATCGCCGCCTGCGTCGGGGTGCCGAAATAGATGCGGCGCAACTCGGCCAGCGAGTCCGGCCACAGCCGCACCGCCGCCGTCTCGCCGCCCGACACCCGCAGTCCATGGCCCTTCAGCGCCACCGCCCGGTTCACCAGGTTCAGCACGAAGGCCATGGAATAGTTGATGGCCAGGAAGCTCAGCATGAAGATGCCGAGGATCTCGAAGGTCTGGCCGCTCTGGTTGATGGACGAGGAGGTCACCATGAACAGGTCGGCGAAGCCCACCGCGATGCCGACCGTGGTGGCCTTCATCAGCCAGACATACTGGTTGATCAGCATCGGCAGCGCGGCGCGCAGCGCCAGCGGCAGGCGGACGAGCAGGAAGGTCTGCAACTCGCTGATGCCCAGCGCGCGGGCCGCCTCGACCACGCCGCGGTCCACGGCGTTGAACCCGGCGCGGATGATCTCGGCGATATAGGCGGCGCCATAGATGGTCAGCGCGATCACGCAGGCCAGGAATTCGGGCGACAGCCGGATGCCGCCGGCGATGTTGAGCCCGCGCTGCACCGGCAGGTCGGCCAGCGGCAGCCCGTCCAGCCGGGTGGCCGCCACCAGCGCCGCCGCCGCACCCGCGACCGCCAGCCCCAGCGCGCCCGCCGCCAGCGCCCGGCGGTGGCGGGGCAGGTCCAGCCGCGACGACAGTGCCACGAAGAGGCCGGCCCAGAGCCCGGCCGCCAGCAGAACCATCAGCAGCAGCCCCGCCCAGGCCGGGATGTTCAGCCCGGGCAGATAGACGCCGCGGTTGGAGAACAACGCCATCCCGCCCAGGTCCAGCGCCTGCCGCGGCCCCGGCAGCACGGACAGGAGTTTATACCACAGCAGCAGCTGCAGCATCATCGGCACGTTGCGGAAGATGTTCACCCAGCTTGCGGCGATCAGGTTCAGCACCGCATGGCGCGAATTGCGCATCGCGCCGATCGCCACCCCCAGCACCGTCGCCAGGCTCAGCGCCACCGCGCCCAGCGTCAACGTGTTCAGCGCCCCGGCCAGGAAGGCCCGCCAATAGGGATCGCCCGAGGTCATGCGGATGACCGAGAAGCTGATTTCCCAGCCGGTGGCGCGGAACAGGAAGTCGAAGCCGCTGGTCAGCCCCGCGGCCGCCAGCCGGTCGCGCGCCGTCAGGACCAGACCCGCCACCAGCGCGGCCGCCATGGCGACGAAGACGGTCTGGGCGACCAGACTGCGCGCGCGGCGGGAGGTGATCACGCTCATGTCGGATCCTTCGGAAATGCGGTCCCGGCAGGGCGGCGACCCCGAGAAATGCATCACCCGGGGGGACGGCGCCCCCCGGGTGAAGGATGGCCGGCCTCAGTCGAACGTCACCGGGAAGTGGACGCCGCCGTCTTTCCACAGCGCGTTGATGCCGCGTTCCAGCTTGAAGGGCGAACCCATGCCGATGTTGCGCTCCCACAGTTCGGAATAATTGCCGTTCACCTTGATCACGTTGTAGGCCCAGTCGTCCGGCAGCCCGAACCGCGCGCCCACGCCGGGGGTCGCCCCCAGCATGATCGCCACCTCGGGCGTGGTCGGATTGGCGCGGATCTCGTCGACATTGGCCGAGGTGATGCCCTCCTGCTCGGCCAGCCACAGCACGTTCAGCGCCCAGTTCGCCAGGTCGAAGAAGCGGTCGTCGCCGCCCTTGACGAACCAGCTCTGCCCTTCCAGCGACAGGACATCCGGCAGGATGATGTGCGCGTCGGGGTCGGCGGCGTTCATCCGCGACACGGCCACGGTCGCCGCGGTGCCGACGATGCCGTCGCAGCGCCCCTCGAAATAGGCGGTCAGCAGCTCTTCCCGTTTCTCCAGCGAGACCAGCTCGATCCGGATCCCGTGGTTCGCCGCATAGGCCGAGATCACCCGTTCGTTCGTGGTGCCCGCCGGCGCGCAGATCGAGCCGCCGTCCATTTCCAGCACCGAGGACACGCCCAGCGACTTGGGCGCCAGCACCTGGAAGGTGCCGATGATATAGGGCCGGGTGATGTTCAGCCCCAGCTCGGTGTCGCGCGCGAGCGTCCAGCCCGACTGCTTGATCACCACGTCCAGTTCGCCCGACTGCACCAGCGGCCAGCGTTGCGCCCAGCTGATCGGCACCAGGTCCAGATGGTTCTCGTGGCTGCCGAAGATCGCCGTGGCGAAGACGCGGCACATGTCGACATCCATGCCGGACCAGCGCCCGGCCTCGTCGATCTGGGCAAAGCCGGGCTGGCTGCCGTTGTGGGCGGTGCAGCGCAGTTGCCCGCGTTCCAGCACCTCGGCCAGCCGGTCGGCGCTGGCGATCCCGGCCGAGGCCGCCATCGTCAGGCCGATCCCGGCCGCCATCGTCATCAGTCGCTTCATGTGAACACCTCCATGTCCGTTGGGTGCGGAGATTGCCCCCGCTTTTGGGTTCCGGGTTGCGGCAGGGACGGATAGACCGTCAGCAGCGCCTCGCGCAGGACTTCGGTCTCGGCCGCGGTCATCTCGGTGATCGGGGTGCGCAGGCGGCCGCTGTCCCAGCCCAGCTCGCGCATCGACGCCTTGACCGCCGAGGGAAAGCTGCGCACCACAAGGCCATAGGCAAAGACGTTCAGCGCCCGTTGCAGCTCGGCGGCGCGCGCCACGTCCCGCGCCTCGACCGCGCGCCACAGGCTGACGGTCAGGTCGGGCACCACATTGGTGGTATAGGTCACCCCGCCGACGCCCCCCACCAGGCCCAGTTCGGCGATATAGCTGTCGCGCGAGGTATAGACCCCCACCCGTTCGGGCAGGCGGCGGATCGCCTCGGACGCCTGAAGCTGGTGCCCCTCCTTGACGCCATGCAGGGTCGGGCTCTGCTCGGCGATCTGTTCCAGCTCATCGAGCGACAGCATCGGCGAGGCGTAGGTGGTGTTGTAGACGATATAGGGCAGGTCCGAGACCGCCCCCATCCGCGCGAAATAGGCCACCCGCTCGGCCGTCGACAGCCGGTAGAAATAGGGCGAGATGATCATCAGCCCATCGGCGCCGGCCTGCCGGGCCTCCCGGATGTCGGCGATGGTCTCGTAGTCGCCGACGGCGCCGACCGTGGCGATCACCCCGGCCCGGCCCTTCAGCGTCTCGACCGCGCAGGCGACGGTGCGGGCGCGCTCCTGGGGGGTCAGGCTGGCGCCCTCGCCGGTGACGGCATTCATCACGACGGCCGGGCAGCCCGCCGTCGCCAGCCGGTCGAGATGAAGCGCCAGGGCATCGGTATCCACCGCCCCATCGGCATCGAAAGGCGTGATGGTGGCAGGCAGGATACCCGTCCAGCGTGTCATTGTCGGCTCCATTCCAGTGAAATTCGGCAGGGCCGGTCGGCGGGCAATCGGCCTTGTTGCGGGCATGTTGCCGCCGGCGGGGCAGCCTGCCAAATTCAATTAACGTTGGGACTCATGCCGCAGGGGAATGGGATTCATCTTCACATGCGCCGAAATACATGAAGCCCGATGCGAGCGTTTCGCATCGGGCCGGGGTGGCGGGGAAGGGTCTGTCAGCCCGGGCGTGCGGGGTCCGAGGGGGCGACCGAAGGATGGGCGGCGAAGCGGTCGAACCAGCCCATCAGGCCGGAATATTCCGCCCGCAGGTCGATCACCCCACGCAGGCGGGCTGGGTGGTGTTCAGCTCGCGCGCGGTCTGGGTGACCGATCCGGTCTTCATGTAGGTCGCAAAGACCTCGAGCTGGCGGACCTTCAGGCGGTGCAGCATGGTATCCCTGTGGGCGGAGCGTTCCGGCAGAGATCGGGCGGTGGATCAGTCATTGTCGAGACTGTTCTGCAGGGCGGAGGCCAGCTCGTCGGCTTCCGCATCGGTCAGGTCTGCCACGTGGAAGGCGCGGCGGGTGTCCCCGCGCGCCTGCAAGCGTTCGAACTGTTCCGTGGACAGGACGACGAAACGCGGCTTGCCGTGGCGGGCGATGGCGACCGGGGCCTGGGCGGCGGCGGCCAGGACATCGCCGGTCCGGTTCGCCAGTTCGGTCGCGGAAAACTGCTTCATGGCATCCTCCTGCGGTATTCCCTAAATTAGCTAATTTGGGGAATACCGTCAATTCACTTCCCCGCTCGCCATCACGGGAAGGGGCAAGGCTGGGGGACGAGCCGCCTATGGCCTGTCGGCCGGCCGCCCCAGGATGTAGAGCACCAGCCACTCGGCGGCGAGCGCGGGCTTCGCGGCGCCGTCGATCTCGACCGTGGTCTCGAGCGTCAGCAGGATCTGGTCCGCGCTCTTCTCGGCAACGTCGCGCAGCACGAACCGGGCGCGGATCCTTTCGCCCGACCGCACCGGCGACAGGAAACGCAGCCGGTTCATGCCGTAGTTCAGGCTCATCTGCGCGCCCTCGACCTCGGGCAGCCCGTCGAAGGACATGCGGCTGAGCAGCGACAGCGACAGGAAGCCATGGGCGATGGTGCCGCCGAAGGGCGACAGCCGCGCCCGCTCGGGATCCACATGGATGAACTGGCGATCCAGCGTCGCCTCGGCGAAGAGGTCGATCATCGGCTGGCCGACCTCGATCCAGCCGGCCACCCCGACCTCCTGCCCCACCAGGGCCGAAAGCCGGGCGACGGTCAGTTTCCCGGCCATGGTCACAGCACCTCGAACAGGCCGGCCGCACCCATGCCGCCGCCCACGCACATGGTGACGACGACATGCCGGGCACCGCGGCGCCTGCCCTCGATCAGGGCGTGGCCGACCAGGCGGGCGCCCGACATGCCGTAGGGATGGCCGATCGAGATCGCGCCGCCGTTCACGTTCAGCAGCTCGTCCGGGATGCCCAGCCGGTCCCGGCAATACAGGACCTGCACCGCGAAAGCCTCGTTCAGCTCCCACAGCCCGATGTCGTCCATGCCGAGGCCGAAGCGTTGCAGCAGCCTGGGCACGGCGTAGACCGGGCCGATGCCCATCTCGTCGGGTTTGGTCCCGGCCACCGCCATCCCGACATAGCGGCCCAGCGGTTCAAGGCCCCGCCGCGCGGCCAGCCCCGCCTCCATCAGCACGCAGGCCGAGGCGCCGTCGGACAGCTGGCTGGCATTGCCGGCGGTGA
This sequence comes from Paracoccaceae bacterium, assembly GCA_037190175.1. GTDB lineage: Bacteria > Pseudomonadota > Alphaproteobacteria > Rhodobacterales > Rhodobacteraceae > JBBCJM01. Next base: position 27,073 of record JBBCJM010000060.1, read on the forward strand.
TGGCGCCGCCCTCGCGCACGGCGCCAAGGCCGGCCAGCCCGGCCAGGCTGGTGTCGGGGCGGTTGCCCTCGTCGGCGGTCAGGGTCACCGTCTGCCGCGTGGTCTCGCCGGTCTCGCGGTTGACCACCGTCTTCTCGGCGGTGACGGGCACGATCTCGCGCCCGAACCGGCCGGCGGCCTGCGCCGCGGCGGTGCGTTGCTGCGACCGCAGGGCATATTCGTCCTGCCGCTCGCGCGGGATGCCATAGCGGCGGGCGACCACCTCGGCGGTGTCGATCATCGCCATGTAGGTATCGTCGTGCAGGGCGATCAGCTCGGGGTCGGGGTCGACCCGCAGCGCCGGCGTCTGGACCAGCGAGATCGACTCCACCCCGCCCGCCAGCACCACATCCATGCGGTCGACCACGATCTGCTTGGCCGCCGTGGCGATGGCCATCAGCCCCGAGGCGCACTGCCGGTCCATGGTCATCCCCGCCACCTGCACCGGCAGGCCCGCGCGCAGCGCCGCCGTGCGGCCGATGGTGTGCTGCGACCCCTGCGGCATCGCGCAGCCGAGGATGCAGTCGTCGATGGAGCCGGGCTCGATCCCCGCGCGTTCGACGGCGGCGCGCAGGGCATGGGCGGCCAATGTCGGGGCCGGCGTGGCGTTGAAGGCGCCGCGTCCGGCGCGGCCGATGGGGGTTCTGGCGGTCGAGACGATCACGGCATCGCGCATGTCAGTTTCCTCCCCGCTCATGGCCGGCGTGGCGCAGTTCCTGCCGGCCCTGCCGTTCGCCGGACTCGGGCACCGTCTCTCCCTCGCGGTCGGTGATCGCCGGCCAGGCGGCCACGATCGCCTCGGCTGCGCCGGGGCCGTCGCCGATGAACAGGCCCGGCGTCAGCGTGACATGCGCCGCGGCGAAGGCCCCCGCCCCGGCGCAGAGGATCGTCCGGTTCGGCGCGTCCGGGCCCACCAGCACCAGCACGCCCGGGCTCACGCGGGCAGGGTGCAGCAGGTCCAGCTCCTTCTCGGGCAGCAGCCCGTCGAGCATCTGGGTCGCGGCGGTGGGGGCGATGCAGTTGACGCGGATGTCGTAGCGCGCGCCTTCCAGCGCCAGGGTCTGCATCAGCCCCACCAGTGCCATCTTGGCGGCGCCATAGTTCGACTGGCCGAAATTGCCGTAGAGGCCCGAGGAAGAGGTCGTCATCACGATGCGGCCATGGTTCTGCGCCCGCATGTGGTCCCAGACCGCCTTGGTGCAGTTGACCGCCCCCATCAGGTGCACCTCGACCACCAGCCGGAAGTCCGCCAGGTCCATCTTGGCGAAGCTGCGGTCGCGCAGGATCCCGGCGTTGTTGACCAGGATGTCCACCCGGCCCCAGCGGGCGACCACCTGATCGACCATCGCCGTCACCGCCGCGAAATCGGTGACCGAGGCGGCGATGGCCAGCGCCTCGCCGCCCGCCGCGCCGATCTCGGCCGCCACCGCATCGGCGGCGTCCCGCGACAGGTCGTTGACGACGACGCGCGCGCCGTGCGCCGCCAGCAGCAGCGCATGTTCGCGGCCCAATCCGCCGCCCGCGCCGGTGACGATGGCCACCTGCCCCGACAAGTCGATCATCGGTTTTCCTTTTCCCTGCCCACGGCCCGGCCGCCCCGGCGTCCGGCCTTTCCTCAGGGGGTGATAGGCCGGCGCAGAAAGCCGGGCAAGAAAAATTTCTACATATGTCTCATTTAGTGCCGGGCCGCTTTTCCAGCACGTCGGCAAAGTCCTCGCGCGCCCGGGACAGGTCCGCGACATCGGGCGAGGCCGAGATGGCGCGGATCAGCTTGCCGATGAACAGCGCCTGGATGCGCAGCGCCGTGGCCGGGTCGGCCGGCCAGCCGAAGGTCATCCCGATCCGCCGCAGCCAGGCGCGGTGCTGGTCGAGCAGGGCCGAGGCGACCGCGGGCCGCAGGGACGGGTTCTGCGCGGCGGAGAGCCAGACCGAGTAATAGCCCACGTTCTCGCGCCCGAACTCCAGCGCCTCGCGAAAATAGATCGCCGTGGTCAGGTCCAACAGGCGGCCGGCGTCGATCCCGCCGGCGCCGGTCGAGGCCAGCCCGGCGCGATAGCGGGCCTTGGCCCGCTCGAACAGCGCGATCTGGGCGGATTCCAGCAGGCCGTCGATGGAGGGAAAGTAATAGATCGGCCCGCTGCGCACCATGTTCGACACCTCGGCGACCCGGCGGTACGAGACGCTGCCCGCCCCTTCCGCGACGATCAGGTCGATGGCCGCCTGCAGGATCCTTTGCCGCGTCTCGGCATAGCGGCTGGGGGCACCCTTCTCCTCTGCCGGGCCGTCCCCCGGGCGGGCCAGCGCGGCCAGGACGGGATCGGGATCCTGCCCGCCGGCCAGCAGGCCCTCGGCGGTCGCCGGATCGAGGCCCAGCGGATGCAGCACGAAGGTCAGCCCGATCGTCAGGTCGACCGCCGCGCTCGCCTCGCGCCGGGATGCCCCGGGGCTGACCAGCCGCGCGATGTCGTGCCAGATCGTGTCCAGTTCCTGATACCAGCGCGTTGCCAGGGCCCGCCCCTCGGGGTTGCGTCCGCCGTGCAGGATGAGTTCGCACCAGGCCAGCGACCGGACCCGCTCGCGGCCCAGCGCGTTCAGCACGACCCGGCGCACGAGATCGTCAAGGCTGCCCAGGCAGCTTTCCTCGCCCGCCGCGATCCGCGCGGCCATCCGGCGGAAGGCGGTCAGGTAGCCGTCGAGCAGGGTGCGGGACGCCTCCCCGACGATGTCGGCCTTGGTGTCGAAGTGATAGGTGGTCGCGGCGACGCCGACGCCGGCCGCAGTCGCGACGGCCCGGTGGGTCAGCCCGGCCACCCCGGCACGGGCCAGGACATGCAGCGCGCCATCGACGATCTTGCCGCGCCGGACCAGCGTCCTGTTCTGGATCGCCCGCTGCCGTGTCCTGTCGCCGTTGCCCATGAAACCCTGTCCGTGGCTGCGCCCGCCCACCGGACCACAGCCCGCCGCGGCAGGCCAGCCTATCCGCCAAACATTTCGGCCGGCGCCCGCAGGCAGGTGTCGTCCAGCGACCCGCACAGCGCCAGCCGCGCCACCGCCAGCGGCAGTTCGTAGCGGCTGAAATAGCGGCCGGCGGCGATCTTGCCCTGATAGAATGCGCGCTCGGTTTCGGCCAGCCCGCCCCCTGCAAGCGCGCGGGCGGCGACGGCGGCCTGCCGGAGCCAGATCCAGCCGATGACCACATGGCCGAAGGCATCGAGATAGAGCGTCGCATTGGCCATCCGCCGCGCGGGATCGGGGCAGGCCAGCAGCGCGGTGGTGGTGGCCTCCAGCGCGTCCAGCGCCCCGGACAGTTGCGCGGCCTCTTCCGCCAGGCCCTCGCCGGCCCCGGCCGCCGTCGCCCGCATCATCGCCACGAAGCGGCCCAGCGTCGCGCCGCCGTCGCCTGCCACCTTGCGGCCCAGCAGGTCCATCCCCTGGATGCCGAAGGTCCCCTCGTGGATGTGGTTCAGCCGGTTGTCGCGATACAGCCGCTCGACCGGATAGTCGCGGGTATAACCATAGCCGCCCAGGACCTGGATCGCCCATTTGTTGGCCTCGAGACAATGTTCCGAGGGCCAGGACTTCACCGCCGGGGTCAGCAGGCCCAGCAGCGCCGCCCCCTCGGCGCCCGCGCCGGTGGCCAGCGCATCCACCAGCGTCGCGCAGTAAAGGCACAGCGCCTGCGCCCCCTCGGCCGCGGCCTTCTGCGCCAGCAGCATCCGGCGGACGTCAGCATGTTCGATGATCGGCACCTGCGGCGTGGCCGGGTCGCGGTTGTCGATGCGCCGGCCCTGCGTCCGGGTCCGGGCATAGTCCGCCGAATGCAGATAGCCCGCCAGCGCCGCCATCGCCGAGGCATGGCCCACGCCGATGCGCGCCTCGTTCATCATGTGGAACATGTATTCGATGCCGCGGTGCGGCTCGCCGATCAGCCAGCCCAGCGTCTCGCCGCTCTCGCCGAAGTTCAGCAGGCAGTTGGTGGTGCCGCGCTGGCCCATCTTGTGGTTCAGCCCGGCCAGCGCGATGTTGTTCGACGCGCCGGGGGCGCCATCGGGACCGACCCGCCGCTTGGGCACCAGGAACAGCGAGATGCCCTTGGTCCCCGCCGGCCCGCCGGGGATGCGCGCCAGCACCATGTGGACGATGTTGCCGGCGATCTCGTGCTCGCCGCCCGAGATCCACATCTTGTTGCCGCGGAGGCGATAAAGCCCGTCAGCCCCCGGCACCGCGGTGGTAGTGATGTCGGCCAGCGAGGATCCCGCCTGCGGCTCGGACAGGCACATGGTGCCGAACCAGTCGCCCGCCAGCATCGGCGGCAGGAAGACGCGCTTGAGTTCCGGGGTGCCGAAGGCGTTCAGCAGATTGGCCGCGGCGATGGTCAGGAAGGCATAGTTGGTCACCGCCGTGTTGGCGGCGGTGAACAGGCCGCTGACCGCGGTGTGCAGGAACCACGGCGCCTGAAGCCCGCCGGCCGCCTCGTCGAAGGGCAGGGCGAAAAAGCCGGCCTCGGCATAGGCGCGCAGCGCCCGGCCGGTGGCGGCGGGCATCTCGACCCGGCCGTCCACGAAGCGCGGCTCGTTCGCATCGACCTCGGCGGCGACCGGCAGGAACATGTCCTCGGCGATCGCCTGGGCGGTATCGAGGATCTGCGCGATCGCCGGGCGGTCGTAGGCGGCAAAGCGGGGATGGCGCAGGATGGCCTCGACCCCCAGCACCTCGAACAGGACGAAATCCAGTTCCCTGCGGTCGACAATCATGGACATCCGGCTTCCTCCCGTCAGGTGGCGGAGCATAGGCGGAGGGCGCGGCTCGAGTCGAGCAAGTATTTGGACGTTTGTGCTACTTTTAATGTTGCGTGTTCTTCTGCGGGCGGTGATGATGCCGCGTGTAGGGTCATGGGGCGCCCGGGCGGCCTGCCGGGAACGTGACGACGATGCGGAGGACTCGGGCGATGGCGACACTGGATGCGGGGCTGGCGGCCTCTTTCGACCTCGGCGGCCGGCGGGCGCTGGTGACCGGCGCCTCGGGCGGGCTGGGGCGGCACTTCGCCGGCGTGCTGGCCCAGGCCGGGGCCGAGGTGGTGCTGGCCGCCCGCCGGCGCGAGGCGACCGAGGCGGCGGCCGAGGAGATCCGCGCCGTCGGCGGGCAGGCGCGCGCGGTGGCGCTGGACGTGACCGACCCGGCCTCGGTGACCGCGGCGCTGGCCGAGGCCGGAACGCTGGACATCCTGGTCAACAACGCCGGCACCGCGGGCGACGGCGCCGCGCTGGACATGCCGACCGAGGCCTTCGACGGGGTGATCGACACCAACCTGCGCGGGGTGTTCCTGGTGGCGCAGCCCGCGGCGCGCGGCATGGCGGCCGGGCGGGGCGGCAGCATCGTCAACATCGCCTCGATCCTGGCGCACCGGGTTTCCGGCCATCTGGCCGCCTATGCCGCGACCAAGGCGGCGGTGGTGCAGATGACCCGCGCGCTGGCGCTGGAATGGGCGCGCCACGGCATCCGCGTCAACGCGCTGTCGCCGGGCTATGTCGAGACGCCGCTGAACGATTTCTTCTTCGCCACCGAGCCGGGCAAGGCGATGATCCGGCGCATCCCGATGCGCCGGCTGGGGCAGTTGCACGAACTGGACGGGCCGCTGCTGCTGCTGGCCTCGGACGCCGGCTCCTGGATGACCGGGCATTCGCTGGTGGTCGATGGCGGCCATACCTGCTCGGGGCTGTGAGGCATGGATTTCACCCTTCCCCCCGCCGTCGAGACGTTGCGCCGCGAGATCGCGGGCTTCGTGGCCGAGCGCATCCTGCCCTGCGAGGCCGACCCCGCCTCCTACGACGCGCACGGCAACATCGCCGAGGGCCTGCTGGCCCGGCTGCGGGCCGAGGCGCGGGCGCGCGGGCTGTGGTGCCTGCAACTGCCGCCCGAAGCCGGCGGAAGGGGCGTCGGGCGGGTCGGCATGGCGGTGTGCTACGAGGAGATGAACCGCTCGATCTTCGGGCCGGTGGTGTTCAACTCGGCCGCGCCCGACGACGGCAACATGCTGGTGCTGCAGGAACTGGGCACGCCCGCGCAGAAGCGGCGCTGGCTGGCCCCGGTGGCCGAGGGGCGCGTGCGCTCGGCGCTGGCGATGACCGAGCCGCATCCCGGCGGCGGCTCCGACCCCGGGATGATGCTGACCGAGGCGCGGCGCGAGGGCGACGACTGGGTGGTGCGCGGCCGCAAGTGGTTCATCACCGGGGCCGAGGGGGCGCAGCATTTCATCCTGCTGGCGAAGACGGGCGACGATCCGCGCCGCGGCCATACCGCCTTCCTGTTCGATGCCGGCGATCCCGGCTGGCGGATCCTGCGGCGCATCCCGATCATGGGCCCCGAGGAACACGGCGGCCATTGCGAGCTGGAGTTCGACGGGCTGCGTATCCCGCACGAGAACATCCTGGCCGGCGAGGGGTTGGGAATGCGCGTGGTGCAGACCCGTCTGGGCGTGGCGCGGCTGACGCATTGCATGCGCTGGCTGGGCCTGTCGAAGCGCTGCGTCGAGATCGCCCGCGATTACGCCGCCACCCGCCACGGCTTCGGCATCCGGCTGGCCGAGCGCGAGAGCGTGCAGATGATGCTGGGCGATCTGGCGATGCGGATCGAGGTCGGGCGGCTGCTGGTGATGAAGGCGGCCTGGGAGCAGGACCGCGGCGGGCGGGCGCAGAAGGCGGTCTCGATGGCCAAGATCCATGTCGCCAACCTGCTGCACGCCGCCGCCGACACCGCGATCCAGATCAACGGCGCGCGGGGCTATTCGCGCGACACGCCGCTGGAATGGATCTACCGCTATGCGCGGCAGGCCCGGCTGGTCGATGGCGCCGACGAGGTGCACCGCATGGTGCTGCACCGCCATCTGGCCGAGCAGGGCCGCGACTTCTGGTCCTGGCCGGTGGAGGGCGCGGGCGATGCCGGCTGATCCCGGGCTGGACCTGGCGGCGCTGGGGCGGTTCCTGGACGACCGCTTCGGCCCGGCCGGCCCGCCGGTGGTGGAGCGGATCGGCGGCGGGCAGTCCAACCCCACCTTCCGCCTGCGCCACGGCGGCCGCCGCATGGTGCTGCGCAAGCAGCCGCCGGGCCCGCTGCTGGGCGGCGCCCATGCGGTGGACCGCGAATACCGGGTGATGGCGGCGCTCGCGGGCAGCGCGGTTCCCGTGCCGCGGGTGGTGCTGTTCCACGCCGACCCCGCCCTGCTGGGCACGCCCTTCTACCTGATGGAGGAGGTTCGGGGCCGGGTCTTCGGCGATGCGCGGATCCCCGGGGTCTCGCCCGCCGAGCGCCGCGCGATGTACCTGTCGATGGCCGAGACGCTGGCCCGGCTGCACGCGGTCGATCATGCCGCCTGCGGGCTGGCGGATTTCGGCCGGCCCGGCGACTACTTCGCCCGCCAGATCAGCCGCTGGACCCGGGCGCTGGACGCCTCGACCGGCGCGCCGATCCCCGAGCTGCGGCGGCTGGCGGAGTGGCTGGCGGCGCACCAGCCGCCGCCGGACGGCCTGACCGCCATCGCGCATGGCGACTTCCGCGTCGGCAACATGATGTTCCACCCGACCCGGCCCGAGGTGGTGGCCGTGCTCGACAGGGAGCTGTCGACCATCGGCCATCCGCTGGCCGACCTGTCGTTCTGCTGCATGCCCTGGCATTCGGCGCCCGAGGAATACGGCGGCGTGCTGGGGCTGGACCATGCCGCGCTGGGCATCCCCTCCGAGGCCGAGTTCGTCGCCCGCTACCGCGGGATCCTGCCCGGGGTGCCGCCGCCCGCGCCGTTCCACCACGCTTTCTCGCTGTTCCGTTTCGCGGTGATCTTCGTCGGGATCGCCGACCGCAGCCGGGCCGGCAACGCCGCCGACCCCGAGGCGGCGCGGTACGAGCCGCTGGCCCGTCGCTTTGCCCTGCGCGGGCTGGAGGTGATCGGCCCGGGCCATGGCTGAGGCCCCTGCGGGCTTCTGCCGCAGGGGTGGGGGCGGAAGGTCGGCCGATTTGGCGGCCCGGTCGGGTTGACAGCGCGATTATTCTGTATAGAGATTATTTAATCGCTGTAAAGAATATCATCTCGTCAGGATTGGCCCGCGCACCGAGAGGAGGCGAGGGAACCGGGATGGCGAGGGGGGAGTCCGTGACCGTATCGGGTGGCAATCTGAACGAGGGCAGCCGCGTCGTCGTGGTCGGCGCCGGCCATGCCGGGGTCGAACTGGCCGCCGCCCTGCGCCAGCGCGGTTTCGCCGGGGCCGTCACGCTCATCGGCGACGACCCGGCCCTGCCCTACCAGCGCCCGCCGCTGTCCAAGGACTACCTCAAGCATCCCGGGGCGCCGGCGCCAGTGCTGCGGGCCGAAGCCTTCTACCGCGACCAGCGCCTGGACCTGCGGACCGGCGCCCGGGTCGCCGGCATCGACCGGGCGGCGCGGCGGGTGACGCTGCGGGATGGCGGGCAGCTGGACTACGACCACCTGGTGCTGGCGACCGGCGCGCGCAACCTGCGCCCGCCGGTGCCGGGGCTGGACACGCCGCATCTGCTGGAACTGCGCACCCTGGCCGATGCCGGGCGGATGGCGGCGCTGCTGCCCCGGCTGGACCGGCTGGCGGTGATCGGCGCCGGCTTCGTCGGGCTGGAGGCGGCGGCGCTTTTCGCCGACCTGGGCCGGCAGGTCGATGTGGTGGACCTCGCCCCCCGGGTGATGAGCCGCGCGGTCTCGCCCGAGGTCTCGGCCTGGTTCCAGGGCTTCCACGCCGGAAGGGGCGTCCGGCTGCACCTGTCCGACCGCGTGGCGGGGATCGAGACCGCCGGCTCCGGCGTCCGTCTGGCCCTCGGCTCCGGCGCCCGGATCGAGGCCGACGCCGTGCTGCTGGCTGCCGGGGTGACCGCGAACGAAGACCTGGCCCGAGCGGCGGGGCTGGCGGTGGCCGACGGGGTGCTGGTCGATGCGCTGCTGCGCACATCCGACCCGGCCATCTCGGCCATCGGCGACTGCGCCCGGTTTCCGCATCCCGCGGGCGGCGGCACGCTGCGGCTGGAATCGGTGCAGAACGCGGTCGACCAGGCGCGCGCGCTGGCGTCGCGGCTGACCGGCGCACCCGCGCCCTATGCCGCGCTGCCGTGGTTCTGGTCGACCCAGGGCGAGGCGCGGCTGCAGATCGCCGGCCTTGCGCCGCCGCCCGGGCCCGGCCAGCTGAGCGTGCTGCGCGGCGGGCAGGGCGACGGCAGGCTTTCGGTCTTCGTCTACGAGGGGGACCGGCTGCGCGCGGTCGAAACCGTCAACCGCCCCGCCGACCACATGCTGGCGCGCAAGCTGCTGGGCCTCGGCTGCCCGGTGACGCCGGCGCAGGCCGGCGACGACACCTTCGACCTCAAGGCACTGGCAATGACCTGACCCGGCGCGGCCCCTGCGGCCCGCGTCCCACGAAGCACCCACCGGAGCGACACGGCATGACCCGAGACAGCAATGAGCAGAGCGCGATCGCGCAGATGCAGGAACGCTATCGCCAGGAACGCGACCGCCGGCAGGTCTTCACCGGCCGCGGAGCGTTGGATCTGACGGGCGAGCTGGCGGGCTATCTGGAGGATCACTTCACCCCCGCCGCCCCGCGCGAGCCGCTGTTCGACGAGGTGGACGCGCTGTGCATCGGCGCCGGTTTCGCGGGGCTGCTGGCGGGCGCGCGGCTGCGCGAGGCGGGGCTGGGGCGCGTGCGTCTGGTGGACAGCGCGGGCGACGTGGGCGGGGTCTGGTACTGGAACCGCTATCCGGAAGCGAAATGCGACATCGAATCGCTGATCTACATGCCGCTGCTGGAGGAGCTGGACTACGTTCCGACCGAACGCTACGCCACCGCGCCCGAGATCTTCGCCCATGCGAAGCGCATCGCCGAACACTACCGCCTCTATGACGACGCCGTGTTCCACACCACGGTGACGGAGATCAGGTGGGACGACGCGGCGGAACGCTGGCAGGTGCTGACCGACCGCGGCGACGCGATGGTCACGAAATACCTGCTGATCTGCAACGGGCCGCTCAGCAAGGTGCGGCTGCCCGACATCCCCGGCATCGAGGATTTCAAGGGCAAGGCGTTCCACACCAGCCGCTGGGACTACGACTATACCGGCGGCGGCCCGGGCGATCCGCGGATGCCGAAGCTGGCCGACAAGCGGGTGGGCTTCATCGGCACCGGCTCCACCGGGCTGCAATGCGTGGCGCCGCTGGCAGAGGCGGCGCGCGAGCTCTTCGTGTTCCAGCGCACGCCCTCGACCGTGGCGGTGCGCGACAACCGCCCCATCGACGCCGCGGTGGTGCGCGGCTGGCCGAAGGGCTGGCAGAAGCGCCGGCAGGAGAACTTCACCCGCATCAACTTCGGCGCGCCGGTCGAGGAGGATCTGGTCAAGGACGGCTGGACCGAGCTTTACGGCACCATGCTGGCCAGCCCGACCTATCGGGGCCTGACCGGCGAGGCGCTGGCGGCCGAGAAGGACCGCATCGACTTCATGATGATGGAGCGGATCCGCGCCCGCATCGACGGGATCGTCAACGACCCCGAGACCGCCGAGCGGCTGAAGCCCTATTACGCCTATTTCTGCAAGCGCCCGGGCTTTCACGACGAATACCTGGCGGCCTTCAACCGGCCCAACGTCACGCTGGTCGATACCGGCGGCGGCGGGGTCGAGCGGATGACCGAGACCGGCGTGGTCGTCGCGGGCCGGCAGTATGACCTGGACCTGGTGGTGTTCGGCACCGGGTTCGAAACCGAGACCGCCGGCCGGCTGCGCCTGGGCTTCGAGGTCAGCGGCCGCGACGGGCTGGACCTGCGCGAGAAGTGGCGCAAGGGGCTGACCACGCAGTTCGGCATGATGATCGCGCGCTTCCCCAACCTGTTCATGATCCCCGGGGTGAACGGGCAGGCGGTGGTGACGGCCAACGTGGTGCACATGACGCAGGAATATGTGGCCCATATCGCCCATGTCATCGCCGCGGCCGAGGCAAGGGGAGCCGCCACCGTCGAGGTGACCGACGCGGCCGAGAAGGCCTGGGTCGACACCATCCTGGACCGCCGGATCGACCGCACCGCCTATCTCGAGGCCTGCACCCCGGGGCGCAACAACTACGAGGGCAACGTGGCGGCGCGGCCGTTGCAGAACGTCACCTTCGGGGGCGGGCCGGTCGAGTTCTTCGAGATCCTGCGCCGCTGGCGCGAGGCCGGCGATTTCCAGGGCCTGGCGTTCGACCTGCGCCATGCCGCGCAGCCCGCGGTGCTGGACAACCAGCCTGCCGGCTGAGCCGTGGCCGCGCGTCCGTCCCTGCGGGCGCGCGGCTGTGGCGCGTCATGCCATTTCCCATGAGGATTATCTGTTCTCGTTTGTTGACGGCGCCGGGCGGGATGTTTATCAATATAAAATGCTCATTCGTCCTGTAGAATAATAAGGGAGATCATGGCGGCAAGACGATCATCCGGGGCCGGTGTGGTCATCAGCGGGATCGGGCAGACCCCGGTCGGCCGGCTCGAGGGCGCGAGCTCCATGGGCCTGCAGGCCGAGGCCGTCCGGCTGGCGCTGGACGACGCCGGCCTGCGCCCCGGCGAGATCGACGCGGTGCTCTGCGCCTATTCCATCGTCGAGCCGCATATCATGCTGTCCTCGGCGTTCTGCGAGTTCATCGGCCATCAGCCCGGCTATACCACGGCGATGCAGTCGGGCGGGGCCACCGCCTGCGCCATGGTGCTGCACGCCGCAGCGCTGGTGCGGGCCGGGGTGGCGCGCCACGTGCTGCTGGTCACCGGCGACAACCGGCTGACCGGCATGACGCGCGACGCCGCGGTGTCCAAGCTGGCCGAGGTCGGCCATCCGCAGTTCGAGCAGCCCTACGGCATCAGCATCCCGGCGGCCTATGCGCTGGTGGCGCGCGCCTACATGCACGAATACGGCGTGCGCGAGGAGGACATGGCCGCCATCGCCGTGGCGATGCGCACCAACGCCCTGCTGCATCCCGACGCGCAGATGCGCGACCCGATCACGGTCGACGACGTGATGGCCTCCAGGCCGGTCGCCACGCCGCTGAAACTGCTGGACTGCTGCCTGATCTCGGACGGCGGCGCCGCGCTGGTGGTCAGCGCCGCCGATGCGGTCTCCGGCCGGGCGGTCGAGGTGCTGGGCCACGGGATGCGCGGGACGCACGAGCACATCGTGGCCGCGCCCTCGCTGACCGGGTTCGGCTGCACCGACGCGGCGCGGCAGGCGTTCGAGATGGCGGGCGTCGCCCCCGCCGACATCGACGTGGCCGAGATCTATGATTCCTTCACCATCACCCTGCTGGCCGAGCTGGAATCCATCGGCTTCTTCGGGAAGGGCGAGGCCGGGCCGGCGGCGGCCGCGGGGGCGCTGGGGGCCGGCGGGCGGCTGCCGTGCAATACCCACGGCGGGCTGATGTCCTTCGCGCATTCCGGGGCGGCCGGCGGCATGTTCCACGTGGTCGAGGCGGTGCGCCAGCTGCGCGGCACCGCCGGGGCCCGGCAGGTCGCCGGGGCCGAGCTGGCCTATGTCCACGGCGACGGCGGCATCCTGTCGCTGCACGCCGCGCTGGTCCTGGGCAGGAGATAGCGCCATGTCCGCCGAACACCCGCTGGCCACCGCCGAGACGGAACCCTACTGGCGCGCCGCGCGCGAGGGCCGGCTGGCCTATCAGTACTGCCCCGCCTGCGCGGCGGCGCAATTCCCGCCGCGCAGCCATTGCGCCGGCTGCGGCGCGCCGGGGCTGGAATGGCGCGACTCGTCGCGGCGCGGCACGGTCGAGAGCTTCACGCTCGTGCACCGGGCGCCCAACCCGGAGTTCCGCGCCCGTGCACCCTATGTGATCGCCCTTGTCCGGCTGGAGGAGGATTTCCGCATCATGGTCAACATCCTGGGCAAAACGGCCGCCTCGGCCCGGATCGGCGCGCCGGTCACCGTCGTCTTCGCGGCGCGGGCCGACGGCACGGTCCTGCCGCAGGCGGAGCTGTCGTCATGACCGCCATGGTGTTCGACTGGTTCGAGGAGGGCGCGGTGCTGGGCCGCCACCGCATCCGGCTGGATGACGAGATGTTCGGCCGCTGGGACGCGATCTTTCCGCAGGACAGCGGCGGGGCGGTGATGCCGCCGGGCATGGCCGCGCCGGTGATGATGCAGGCCTATGCCGCCGTGCTGAACCGCAAGCCGCCGGGCAATATCCACGGCGGGCAGATCTTCAGCTTCCGGGGCTTTCCGGCGCGCGGCGAGCATGTCACCACCGAGTTCCGCTGCCTGTCCAAGCGCCGCAAGGGCGATCGGAAGTGGCTGGAGCTGGGCCTGACCTCGACCTCGGACACGGGCGAGATCTACTGGACCGGCAAGATGACGGTTCTCTGGGCGCAATGAGGGGGCGGAATGGAGTTCGACAACATCACCCGGCACATCGACGCCCGCACCGTCTGGGCCTATGCCGAGTTGACCGACGATTTCAATCCCATCCATATCGACGCGGAGTTCGCCGCCCGCACGCCGATGGGCCGCTGCATCGCGCACGGGATGCTGTCGCTGAACCTGATCTGGCAGGCGGCCTGGCCGGCGCTGAACGATGCCGGGCGGCGGGCGACCGAACTTGAGGTGCGCTTCATCCGTCCGGTTTTCGTCGGCGACACCATCACGGCCAGCGGGATGCTGGACCCCGAGGCGTCGGACGAGCAGACCAGCGTCTTCGCCGTCTCGGTGGTGAACCAGAGCGGCGAGACCGCCATCCGGGGCCAGCTTCGCGCCCCCGCGCATGGGGTCGCGGGGCTCGAGCCGGTGCAGAGGGCGGCGGCGGGGTGACCGGCGCCGGCAGGGGGAGGCAGCGATGACCGAAGACGACGTGCGCGCGATCTTTCAGCGGATCAGCAACTGGGGCCGCTGGGGCCAGGACGACAGCCTGGGCACCCTGAACCACATCACCCCCGACCTGCGCCGCGCCGCCGCCGGACTGGTGCGCGAGGGCGTCTCGGTCAGCTGCGCGCAGGAGCTGAACACCAAATTCTCGATCCTGAACCCCTGCCCGGTGCAGCACCACATGGTCAAGGCCGGGGACGTGGCGCCGGCGCGCGGCTATTCCGCCGTGACCGATTTCGTCGGCATCGCCCCGCACGGGCCGGGCCATACCCATATCGACGCGCTGTGCCATGTGGTCTTCGACGGGATGTCCTACAACGGCGTCCCGGCCTCCCGGATGCGCTCGACCGGCTGCGAGGCCAACGACCTGACCGCCGCCGAACACGGCGTGGTGGCGCGCGGGGTGCTGCTGGACATTCCGGCGCTGCGCGGCGTGCCGTGGCTGGACCCCGACCAGCCCATCCTGACCGAAGACCTGCTGCGCGCCGAGGAGCGCGTGGGGCTGCGGGTGGGTACCGGCGACGTGCTCTTGTTGCGCACCGGGCGGCACGACCGGGTGCGGGGCCTGGGCGAGACCGCCGAGCGGCAGGGCGGCAAGCTGCACCTGGCCGGGATGCACCCCGAAACCCTGCTGTGGCTGCACGAGCGCGAGGTGGCCTTCCTGGTCTCGGACGCCGGCCACGACGTGCTGCCCTGCCCCTATCCGACCGGGCTGCCGATCCATATCGGCACGCTGGTGTTCCTGGGGATGCACCTGATCGACAATGCCCAGCTGGACGACCTGGCGCAGGCCTGCGCCGGCCGGGGCCGCTGGGAGTTCCTGTTCACCCTGGCGCCGCTGCGGCTGCGGGGCGGCACCGGGTGCGCGGTCAATCCGCTGGCCACATTCTGAAATCACCCTTGGGGAGGAAGAGATGCTTCTGTCAGGAAAGGTTGCCGTCGTCACCGGCGCGGGCAACGGGATCGGCCGCGCCGTGGCCATCGGCATGGCCGCCGCGGGCGCCAGCGTGATCGTCAACGACTATGGCGTGAACCTCGAGGGGGGCGAGGCCAATGCCGGCCCCGCGCAGGCCGTGGTGGACGAGATCCGCGCCGCCGGCGGCACCGCCGAGGCGGTGTTCGAGACCGTCGCCACCATGGAGGGCGGGCGGCGCATCGTCGAGACGGCGCAGGACCATTTTGGCCGCATCGACGCGCTGGTCGCCATCGCCGGGATCATGCGGCCGGCCAATATCTTCGACATCACCGAGGACGAGTGGGACACGGTGATCGCGACCAACCTCAAGGGCCATTTCAGCACCATCCAGCCCGCCGCGCGGCAGATGTACAAGCAGAAGTCGGGCAGCATCGTGACCTTCACCTCCTCGGGCGGGCTGGAGGGCAGCCCGAACCAGCCGAACTATGCGGCGACCAAGGAGGGCATCCTGGGCCTGATGCGCTCGGTGGCGCTGGCGGTGGCGCCCCATGCGACCTGCAACGCGGTCTCGCCCAGCGCGGTGACGCGGATGACCAAGCGGCTCAGCCCGAACTACAACCCCGGCGGGACCGAGCGTATCGTGCCGCTGGTCAACTGGCTGTGCAGCGACAAGGCGCGGCACGTGACCGGGCAGGTGCTGGCGGTGGGCGGCGACCGGATCGCGGCCTATCCGCAGCCGCGCGTTACCAAGGCCATGTTCCGCGAAGGCGGCTGGACCGAGGAGCAGATCGCCGCCGCCTTCGACGCCAATATCGGGGTGGAGCCGCTGCTGCGCCACGGACGCTTCGCCGGCACGATCCACCCGGAGCGGTGACGCGCGAAACGCAGGCGGGTGCCCGACCAGGGGGCGGGCACCCATGACACCAGATCAGGAGGAGGAGTGACGATGTACATGTTCCCGGGCCGGGCCATTCTGGCCGGTGCGCTCTTCGCGGGCCTTGCGCTGGGCGCCGCCACCCAGGCGCAGGCACAGGCGGCGTCCTGGCCGGATCGTCCGGTCAAGCTGATCGTCGGATATCAGGCCGGATCCATCAACGACATCGTGGCGCGGATCGTCGCCGAGGCGCTGAACAAGGAGTTCGGCCAGCCCTTCGTGGTGGAAAACCATCCCGGTGCCACCGGCACCATCGCCGACCGCATGGTCGCCACCGCGACACCGGACGGCTATACCCTGCTGGTGGCAAGCTCTGCCATCACCACCAACGCCGCGCTGAAGGTGGACTACACCGACTTCCAGGGCATCAGGCCCGTCGCCAGGCTCGCCGTGTCGCTGAACACCTTCATCGGCTCCGAGAACGCGCCCTTCTCCGACATGGGAGAGCTGATCGCCTATGCCAGGGAAAACCCCGGCGCGGTGATGTACGGGACCAGCGGCATCGGCTCCAGCAGCCATCTGGTGGCCGAGGCGCTGCAGGATGCCTACGGCATCGAGATCGAGCATGTCCCCTACCCGAGCGCCTCGGAACGCAACCTGGCCATCGTCGCCGGCGAGGTCGACCTGAGCGTGGGCCCGCCTTTCATGGGGGACGGCAAGGTCAAGCAGTTGGGCGTGCTGGGCACCGTCCGCACCGGGTTGCTGCCCGAGGTGCCCACGCTGATCGAACAGGGCTACCCGCTGGAGGTCGGCGTGGGGGGCAGCTGGATCGCCCTCTTCGCGCCGGCGGGCACGCCGGAAGAGGTCATCGCAAAGCTGCATCCGGTGATCGCCGCCGCCGTCGCCACCCCCGACAGCGCCGCCAAGCTGCGGGGCTTCGGGTTCGAGCCGATGAGCGCGGAGCAGGCGGCGTTCGAGGCGGATTTCCACAAGCAGATCGGCGAGTGGACCGCCATCGCGGAATCGCTCGGGCTGCGGAAATGACAGGCGGCGGCGCGGGGCCGGCCCCCGCGCCGCCCGGGCGCGAAAGGGACCCTGCCGTGCAGAACCGTGTCTCCAACATCGCCGCGGCGGGTGTCGTGGGCGCGATCGGCCTCTTCGCCGGCATCTACGCCCTGAACGGGCTCGAACTGGGGCAGCTCCGGCGAATGGGGCCGGGCTATTTCCCGCTGGTCCTGTCGGCGATGCTGGTCGCCCTGGCCATCGCGATCCTGGTGGCGCCGCCCGCCGGCCGCCTGCGGTTCCAGGCCGGCGAGGCGCTGACGATCCTGGCGATTGTCGCGAGCGCCGGCGTCTTCTGCCTCTCCATCGAAAGGCTGGGCCTGGCGCCGGCGGTCGCCCTGACAAGCCTGGTGTTCTGCGCCGCGGACCGCTCCATGCCCTGGCGGCAGAAGCTGTTCATCACCGCGATCCTGGTCGTCATCACCGTCGTGGTGTTCAACCTGTTGCTGGGGGTGCAGGTGAAGGCCGTGCAGTGGGAATTCTGAGCCATGGATAGCCTGCTGCACAATATCGCCGTGGGCATGGCGACGGCCTTCACGCCGTCCAACATCATGTACTGCGCGCTGGGCGTGACCATCGGCAACTTCGTCGGCGTGCTGCCCGGGATCGGCGCGCTGGCCGCGATCTCGATGCTGTTTCCGCTGACCTTCTACCTGGAGCCGGCGACCGCGCTGATCTTCCTGGGCGGCATCTGGTACGGCACGGCCTATGGCGGCTCTACCGCGTCGATCCTGCTGAACCTGCCGGGCACGCCCTCCAGCGCCGTCACCTGCCTGGACGGCTATCCCATGGCGCGGCAGGGCCGGGCGGGGGTGGCGCTCTACATGACGGCGGTGGCCTCCTTCGTCGGCGCCAGCCTCGGCATCGTGCTGATGATGGGGCTGACCATGCCGCTGGTGGCGCTGGCCAAGAACTTCCGCTCGCCCGAATTCTTCTCGCTGATGATCCTGGGGCTGCTTTCGGCCTCGATGGTCGGCAGCGGCTCGCCGCTGCGGTCGGTGGCGATGGTCGTGCTGGGCGTGTTGCTGGGGCTGGTCGGCACCGACATGTACACCGGCGATGCGCGCTATGTCTTCGGCATCGACCGCCTGTCCGACGGGTTCAGCCTCGTGGCGCTGGCCATGGGTCTGTTCGGGGTTTCCGAGATCGTTGCCAACGCCTCCGAGACGCACAGGGCGGATGTCGGCCGGGCGCCCAGGCTGCGCGAGATGATCCCCAGCCGGGCCGAGGTGGGCCAGAGCGTCGGGCCGACCCTGCGCGGCTCGGTGATCGGATCGTTCTTCGGCGTCATGCCGGGGGTGGGCGCCTCGGTCGCCTCGTTCCTGTCCTATTCGCTGGAGCGCAGGATCGCCCGCGACCCCAGCCGGTTCGGCAATGGCGCCATCGAGGGCGTGGTGGCGCCCGAGGCCGCGAACAACGCCGCGGACCAGACGGCCTTCATCCCGACGCTGGCGCTGGGCATTCCCGGCAGCGCCACGATGGCGCTGATGCTGGGCGTGCTGCTGATCCACGGCATCACCCCGGGACCGCAGGTCATCGAACAGCACCCCGAGGTGTTCTGGGGCCTGATCTTCAGCTTCTGGCTGGGCAACTTCCTGCTCCTGGTGCTGAACATCCCGCTGATCGGCCTGTGGGTCAGGATTCTGGCGATACCGCAGAACGTGCTGTTCCCCGCGGTTCTGGTGTTCATGTGCATCGGGGTCTACACGATCAACTTCAGCACCTTCGAGGTGGCGCTGATGATCGGCATCGGCATCTTCGGATACGTCCTGCGCCAACTGGAATTCCCGCTCGCGCCGATGCTGCTGGGCTTCGTGCTGGGACCGCTGATGGAAGAGCATTTCCGGCGCGCGATGATCCTGTCGCGGGGCAGTTTCGACATCTTCGTCACCCGGCCCATCAGCCTTCTGTTCGTGATCTGCTCGCTGCTTGCGATTGCGGTGGGCATCAGGAGCATCGTGCGGCAGCGGCTCGCCGCCGCCTGACGGCGCCCGCGGCCCTGCCCCCACCTATCTGCGCGCGCGCGAAACCTGCTGGCGCTGCGCCATCTCGGAGATCTCCTGCGCCCGGGCGCGCAGGTCCTTGGCGATGGTCAGTTCCGTCGCCCCGTCGATCTGGGCCGAGAAGCCCACCACGCTGATCACCATCGTCGGCGCCGCCGCCTCGTTGAAAATCGGCGCCGAGATCACCGTGACGCCGATCACGAAGTTGTCGCGGTCCACCGCATAGCCGGTGGTCTTGGCGCGGCGGACCTCGGCCATATAGTCCTTGAACTTGGGCGGGTTCTGCCAGCGCACCTCTTCCAGCCGGGTCTTGATCTCGTCTTCCGACAGGTCGAGGAAGGCCGCCATGCAGCGCCCATAGGCGCCCGCCATCAGCGGCATCCGCTGGCCGATGTTCATGTGGATACGGATCACCTGCGGGTTCTCGGCGCGGTCCATCATGATCATGCGGTTCTCGCCCACGCGCTGGAACAGCGTCGCGGTGACGTTGTGCCTTGCGGCCAGCGCCTCCAGGTGCGGGCGGATGGCCCGGCGCAGCACGTCTTCCTCGATCACGCCCTTGACCAGGGTCAGCAGGCCGGGGCCGATCTCGTAGGTCTTGTCGTCCGGCAGGAAGACGATCAGGTCCTCCTGCACCAGGGTCTTCAGGATGTTGAAGCAGGTGCTGCCGTTCAGCTTCAGGTCGCGGGCGATCTGGCTGACCCCCGCCGGGCGCCGGTTTTCCGACAGATAGCGCAGCACCCTGAGCCCGGTCGCCAGCGCGCCGACGAGCTTTCCTTGAGGAAGTTCTTTTGTCTGCAAGGTAACCTTCACTTTCTGATCGGTCGGCCGGCCGAAGCCTGCGTCCGCGGGCGCAAGCTTCGGGAACATAGCCCGTCTCGATGGCGAAAGGTAGAGGGTGGCTAGACCTTGTAGGGGCGCAGCGGGGTCGGGGCATACAGGTAGGAATCCGTATGCCCGCCGCCGACCCACAGCTCGCCGTTCTGCGCGCGGCCCAGGATTTCCTCGATCGCCCGCGCCATCACCGAGGGCGGCTCCAGCTTGCCTTCCTCGGTCATCCGCAGGCGCAGGTCGGGCGGGGTCAGCGGCGTCTCGATCCCGCGCGGCAGGATGGTGACGATCTTGATCCCCGCCGCGGCCAGGTTCGGCGCCAGCGAGGTCGCCAGCCCCACCAGGGCGTATTTCGTCATCGCATAGAGGGGATCCATCGCGAAAGGCTGCACCCCGGCCACCGAAGAGGTGATCAGGAAGGTCGCGCCCTCGCGGCCGCGCATCACCGGGATCAGCGCCGAGATGCCGTAGACCACGCCGGCGATGTTGATGTCGGCCATCTTGCGATAGGTCTCGGGCCCGATCCAGTCCAGCGGGTCGTCGAAGATCGGCGCGCCGAAGGGCCGCGACATCACGCCCGCGTTCAGGAAGGCCAGGTCCACCCCGTCCAGCCCGGCCGCGAGTTCCGCCCAAGCGCCCGCATCGCGCACGTCCAGCGCGACGAAGCGGTGCTGCGGCCCCAGCTCGGCCACCAGCGCCTCGCCCAGGTCGCGCGCCACGTCCAGCACGATCACCCGCGCGCCCGCCGCCGCGACATGCCGCGCCGTCGCCTCGCCGATGCCGCGCGCGCCGCCCGAGATCAGCACCGTCTTGCCGTTGAAATCCATTCCGTCCCTCCCGTGATGCCCGACGCCGGCGCGCCCGCCCGATTTGATCGCTGGGGCCGAGATTCGGGCTTGTGCTTGGCCCTGCCTTGCGTCTCTATGGAGAATATTCGTTTACAATGGCGATGACAACCGCCAAAGCGCCCGCCGGCCCGGCCACGGCGATGGGGGAGGAGACGAACATGACCCGCCTGTCAGACTATCAGGACAGATACGAGAACGTCAGCTTCGAGCGTCAGGACGGCGTGCTGACCATGCGGCTGCACACCGACGGCGGCCCGCTGATGTGGAGCCTGCAGGCGCATTCCGACCTGCCCGAGGCGTTCCTGGACGTGGGCCGCGACCGCGAGAACCGCGTGGTGATCCTGACCGGCACCGGCGACTGGTTTTCCGGCCCGCGCGCGACGCCCACCACCTCGTCCTTCCCCGACCGGCCCGACCTCGCCGTGGTCGACCGCGTGCATTGGGAGGGGCGGCAGTTGCTGATGAACCTGCTGAACATCGAGGTGCCGATGATCGCGGCCGTCAACGGCCCGGCCTGGCGGCATTCGGAACTGCCGCTCCTGTGCGACATCGTGCTGGCCTCGCCCGAGGCGCGGTTCCAGGATTCGGGGCATTTCCAGGCCGGGCTGGTGCCGGGCGACGGGATGCACATCGTCTATCCGCTGCTCCTGGGCATCAACCGGGGCCGGCATTTCCTGCTGACCGGCAAGGTGATCGAGGCCGAAGAGGCGCGCGACCTGGGGCTGGTGGCCGAGGTGGTGGCGCAGGACCGCCTGCTGGCGCGGGCGCAGGAGTTGGCGGCCGACCTGGCGCGGCGGCCGACGCTGCTCCTGCGCTATACAAGGCTGCTGCTGACCGAACATCTGCGCCGCTCGATGCAGGATCTGCTGGGCTATGGTCTGGCGATGGAATCCATCGCGCTGTTCGAGAAACCGGAGGGCGGGGCATGACGGGGCAGGAGGGAGCGCCCGTCCGGGTGGGGCTGATCGGGGCCGGGCCGGGCGGCTGGGGCGCGCTGGCCCATGTGCCGGCGCTGCGTTCGGGGCCGGGCTGCTCGCTGGCCGCCGTCTGCACCACGCGCCCGGACACCGCCGAGGCGGCGGCCAAGGCCCATGGCGTGGCGAAATGGTACTGGCAGCCCGAGCGGATGGTGGCGGACCCCGAGATCGACCTGATCGCCGTCTGCGTCCGGGTCGAGGATCACGCGGCCCTGGTCCGGCTGGCGCTGGAGGCCGGCAAGCACGTCTATTGCGAATGGCCGCTGGCCTCGCACACCGATGACGCCGCCGAGCTGGAGCGGCTGGCGCGCGGTCGCGGGCTGGTGGCGGCGGTGGGGTTGCAGGCGCGCTTCTCGCCCGACCTGATCTGGCTGCGCCAGGCGATCCGCGACGGGCTGATCGGCCGGGTGGTCTCGACCTCGCTGGCGCTGTCGCTGCCCTGGAGCACCAAGTTCGTCTACAACCAGAAGCGCGCCTCGGGCGGGAATTTCCTGCCGATCCTGGGCGGCCACGCGCTGGAGGGCATGGCCTTCGTGCTGGGCGAGATCGACAGCCTGGTGGCCAGCGCCAGCATCCAGATCCCCGAGGTCGAGGTGCAGGGCGTGGGCCCGGTCGCCCGCGACGTGCCCGAACATGTCGCGGCCAGCGGGCTGCTTGAGGACGGCGCGTTCTTCACCTTCGCGCTGCATGGCGGCCCCTCGCCCGGGACCGGCCTGCGGTGGGAGATCCACGGCACCGAGGGCGACCTGGTGCTGCTGCCGGGCGAGGGCGGCGGATCGGTCCAGCGCGCCGAGTTCCGGGTCGAGCTGATCGGCCGGGACGGCAGCCGCGCACCGCTGGAACGCCCGGCCGAGGTGCTGGCCGCCTGTCATCCCGCACCGCGCGGGCCGGCGTTCAACGTGGCGCAAAGCTATGCCGCGCTGGCCGCCGCGATCCGCGGCGGCGCGGCGGGCCATGCCGATTTCGCCCATGCCCTGCGGCGCCACCATCTGGTCGATGCGATCTATCGCGCGGCGGAAACCGGCCGGCGCCAGGTCCGCCGGCCCGATGGCAGCTTTGCCGCCGACCCGGGGGCGATCGCTTGACAGCCCCGGAGGCTTCATTATAGAGAATAGACGTTTCCTTAGGGAAAAGTGGGCGCGCAGCCGCCCGATGGGAGGAACCGAACATGTCCGCTCCGGGCACCAGCGCCGTTTTCAGCGAGAATACCGATATCCTGCAAAGCGACATCGACGAATGCCGCAAGCTGATCGGCCAGCCGCTGCGCATCAAGCAGCACAACCGCGAAGCCACCATCGACACGATTCGCAACTATGCCCACGGCATCGGCGACGACAATCCGCTGTGGTGCGACGAGGACTACGCGGCGCGCTCGATCCATGGCGATGTGGTGGGGCCGCCGACCTTCTACTATTCGATCTTCTCGGCCGGGGTGACCCCGGGCTTCGACGGATTGCAGGGCTTCTTCGGCACCGGCCGGTGGGAGGTGAACCGCCTGCCCCGCCGCGGCGAGCGGATCATCCCCGAGGCCCGGCTCCTGGACGTGTTCGAGAAGGAGGGCCGCAATTCCCGCCGCATGGTGGTGCAGGAGGGCGAGGCCACCTATCACACCCCCGACGGCGAGTTGCTGGCTCGCTACTGGACCCAGGCGCTGCGGATGCCGCGCCCGGCCAGGGGCGGCGGGCTGAACTACGCGCCCCGGCCGCAGCATGCCTACACCCCCGAGGAATTCGCCGACATCGAGCGGCAGATCATCGACTACAAACGGCGCGGCGACGTGCCGCTCTACTGGGATGACGTGAAGGTCGGGGACAGGATCCCCGTGCTGGTCAAGGGGCCGCTGACCCATCAGGCGATCATCGCCTATTACGCCGGCAACCTGCCGCTGGGCTATTTCTCGACCAACATCCACTGGAAGATCCGCCACGCCGCCCACCACGCGCCCGAGACCATCCCGAACAACCGCTCGCTGGGCTGGCTGCGCGAGCTGAACTGGCCGGGCCTGGGCCATATGGACAGCAACGCCGCCGCCGCCGCCGGGATGCCCGGCGTCTACGACAACGGCTGGAACCGCGTGGGCTGGGCGGGGCAGCTGCTGACCGACTGGATCGGCGACCACGGCCATGTGAAGATGTTCGAGGTGCGCCTGCGCCGCCCGAACCTGGTGGGCGACACGCTGTGGCTGGGCGGCACGGTGACCGAAAAGGCCGAGCACGGCCCGCACGGCCTGGTCAAGGTCGACATCGAGGCGAAGAACCAGCTGGGCGACACCAGCCTGACCGCCCGGGGCGAGGTGCTGCTGCCGCTGCGCCCGGGCGCCGCACCCGTCCACCAGCGCGCCGGCGCCTGACCACAAGGAGGAGAGGCCGATGCTGCCGCTGGAGGGAATCCGTGTCCTCGCGCTCGAGACCTATTATGCCGGCAACCTCGGCAGCCTGGTCTTCGCGCGCTTCGGCGCCGACGTGATCAAGATCGAGAACCCCGGCGGCGGCGATCCGCTGCGCACCGTGGGGCCGGCGGCCGAGCGCGACGGCCG
>JBBCJM010000061.1:0-4264 GCA_037190175.1 Paracoccaceae bacterium
ACCGTGGTCAGCCCCGTGGTGTCGTGGATCTCGCGCAGCCCCTGGCGCAGCTCCTTCCGCACCTTGGCGTCCAGCGCGCCGAAGGGCTCGTCCAGCAGCAGCATCCGGGGCTCGATCGCCAGCGCGCGCGCCAGCGCCACCAGGGCGCCCCAGCCCAGCAGCACCCCGCCCAGCAGCAGCCGGGGCAGGGCGCGCGCCTCGGGCCAGGCGGGGCGCCAGTCGCCGGCCAGCCGGGCCGCGGCGAAGGCCGCCAGCACCAGCCCCGCCACGAAGGCGCCGTTGCGCGAGGCCAGCGTCTCCTTCACTACCGTGGCGCAGCCGCGCAGGGCGTCGAGGCCCAGCAGCGTCTCGGGCAGCAGCCCCAGCCCCGCCGCGCCGGTACGGGCCAGAGAGCCGAGTTCGGCGGTGACGCCCAGGGGGCCGACGCGCACATAGGACAGGGTGGCGATGAAGCCCACCAGCACCCCGCCCAGCACCCCCGGCCAGCGGGCGCCCAGGATGGCGGCGGCCCCGTGGGGGCGCGGCGTCTCGGGCAGCTTCCCCCGCCACAGGAGCCAGGCCGCCGCAGCCGCCAGGACCGCCAGGGTCAGCGCCAGCGAGCCCCCGTGACCCAGCCGGGCCGGCAGCCAGACCACCGGCGCGGCGATCACGTCGTTCAGCCACAGCCAGTTCCACGACAGGAACCCCAGCACGAAGCCCAAGCCCGCCCCGGCCAGCGCCACCAGCGATCCGAAGGCCCCCTCGCCCAGCCGGTAGAGATGCGCCGAGATGCACGAGCCGCTGATCGCCATCCCCAGCCCGAAGGCGAAGGCCCCGGCCGCCAGCGTCAGCGATACCGGCCCCACATGCGCGTCCGGCGGCAGCCGCCCGGCGAAGGGGTCGGGCACCCAGGCCCCCAGCACCAGCGCATAGCCCGCCGCGCCGCTGGCCAGCGCCGCCAGGATCGCCAGCAGCCCCGAGGGGTCGCGGTCGCGGAACCAGTCCCGCGCGTTGCACCAGAAGCAGAACCGCGCCCGTTGCAGCACCAGCCCGAAGGCCGCGCCCAAGAGCAGCGCCACCGGCAGCGGCCGGCCCAGCGCATCCCGCGCCGGCAGGGCGAAGAACAATAGCGCCAGCAGCGCAAGCGGCACCAGCGCGGGGACGATGCGGTTCAGGATCATGGGGATCTCGCATGAAAAGACGGGCGCGGCAGAACCGCGCCCGAGGCGGGTCGGAAGCCCGACCGGAGTCGACGCTATTGGCCCGTCCAGACCGTGCCGGCCAGATTGGTCACCGGCACCCCCACGGCATTGCCGTATTCGGTCCAGGACCCGTCATAGTTCTTCACCTCGTAGCCCAGGATCTTGGTCAGCGCGAACCAGGTGTGCGAGGACCGCTCGCCGATCCGGCAATAGGTGATCACGGGCTTGGAGCCGTCGATCCCCGCCTCGGCATAAAGCACGCGCAACTCCTCGGCCGGCTTGAACCGCCCGTCCTCCTGCACCGCCCGGCCCCAGGGCACGTTGACCGCCCCGGTCACATGGCCCGCCCGGATCGCGGTTTCCTTGAACCCCTCCGGCGCGATGATCTTGCCCGAGTATTCGTCGGCCGAGCGGATGTCGACGATGGCATGGCTGCCGGTCACCGACGCCTCCACCACCTCGGCGATATGGGCGCGCAGCGCGGGGTTGGCGTCCTTGAGCGTGATGTTGCCCGCGGCCAGCGCGAGGGGCGAGGTGGCCAGCGGCCGGCCCTCGGCCTCCCACAGCTTGCGCCCGCCGTCCAGCAGCTTGACGTTCTCCACCCCGTAGACGTC
Source organism: Paracoccaceae bacterium (assembly GCA_037190175.1). Classification (GTDB taxonomy): domain Bacteria; phylum Pseudomonadota; class Alphaproteobacteria; order Rhodobacterales; family Rhodobacteraceae; genus JBBCJM01. The sequence continues at coordinate 1,796 of JBBCJM010000061.1, forward strand.
CAGCACCCAGGCGCCCCAGGCCGCGAACCAGTTGTTGGTGTCGCCGTAGAGGATGATGGTGCTGTCGTCGTTCACCCCCGCGGCGCGCAGCAGGCCTTCCAGTTGCTCCTTGCCGGCGATGTCGCGGCGCACGGGGTCCACCAGGTCGGTGTGCCAGACGAAATTCGTCGCCCCGGGGATGTGCCCGCGTTCGTAGACGCCGGGGTTCACGCTGACCTCGATCAGCCGCACCGCGGGGTCGTTCAGGTTGGCCTCCAGCCAGTCGGTGGTGACCAGCGGGCCGTCCTGGGCCAGCGCGGCCCCGGCGATGAGGCCGAAGGAGCCGGCGAGAAAGGTTCCGAGGATGTTCATGGTGCCTCCGGCAGAAATCACGATTTACCTTGTCAGGTTATCGGCCGGCGGGCGCTTCGCAAGGAAAGGTCCTGGGCGATTTTCGGCTGCCCGGGGAAACGGCGATGCTGCCCGCCACGGGGCGGGGAGAAGGCCGTTCCGGCCCCCGGGGTCAGGTCGAATCGGGCGGGTGCGGGGGTGGCGGGGTGAACCCCGCCCTACGGGTCGCGTAGGGCGGGATTCATCCCGCCGCTCCGCCCGATCCCCTCGTAAAGCGCGAAGTCCGCCGCGGCGGTGCGGCGCAGCAGCGCCTCGGTGGCCGGCGACAGCCCGGTCTCGGCGGGGGGCGAGACGTTCAGCCGGGGCAGGGCGATGGGTCCGCCCAGCCGCGCCTCCAGGAAGGCCAGGAAGGCGGGCGTGTCCTCGTAGCGGAACAGGTGGTCCACCCCCCGCCCGTTGCGCGCCCGCAGGAACTGCGCCTGCGAGCCCACCGCGGCGAAGTCCGGCTGCGGATCGCTGCACCAGGCGCGCACGAAATCGTCGAAGCTGCGGCCCCGCGTGCTCTTGGCCTCCGGGACCTCCGGCCGGCGGCGGTAGCGGAACCAGGACGCCAGCCAGTCCCGCGGCTCGCGCATCAGGGCGCAGAGTTCGAATTCCTGGCCCGAGGCCGCGGCCAGATAGGGGCCGATGAAGCGGTGATAGCGGAAGGCGGTGGTGTGCTTCAGCACCGGCGGCTGCTGCACCGAGATCGTCGCCCGCGGCCCCAGCGCCGCGGCGATGGCGGTCGAACCCGTCTTGGGCGTGGCCACGAAGGCCAGCCGCTGATCCCAGAACACCAGCATTGCCGCTCCTTTCCGCGTTCCCGGTAACTATCCCTTAACCGGAAGGTGAAAAAGCTGGATTCGCCGAAAATGCGATTGATCTGTTCATGGTTTGATCGCATAAGTGCAGGAACAAGACGGGAACATGCCGTGGATTGCCCCCACCGGGCCGCTGTGGAATAAGCTTCAGGATGCAGGTCATGCAGGCGAACCTCCTCGATTTCAGGGACAAGCGGGACATGGACAAGAAGAAGGCGCTGGAAAGCGCGCTTGCCCAGATCGAACGGCAGTTCGGCAAGGGCTCCATCATGAAGCTGGGCGAGAACAACCCGGTGATGGAGATCGAGGCGACCTCGACCGGCTCGCTGGGGCTCGACATCGCGCTGGGGATCGGCGGGCTGCCCAAGGGGCGGATCGTGGAGATCTACGGGCCGGAATCCTCGGGCAAGACCACGCTCACGCTGCACGTGGTGGCCGAGGAGCAGAAGAAGGGCGGGGTCTGCGCCTTCGTCGACGCCGAACATGCGCTGGACCCGCAATACGCCAAGAAGCTGGGCGTGAACCTGGACGAGCTCCTGATCTCGCAGCCCGACACCGGGGAGCAGGCGCTGGAGATCGTGGACACGCTGGTGCGTTCCGGTGCGGTCAGCCTGATCGTGGTGGACTCGGTCGCGGCGCTGACGCCGAAGGCGGAGCTCGAGGGCGACATGGGCGACGCCACCGTGGGCGCCCAGGCGCGGCTGATGAGCCAGGCGATGCGGAAGCTGACGGCAAGCATCGGCCGCTCCAACTGCATGGTGATCTTCATCAACCAGATCCGCATGAAGATCGGGGTGATGTTCGGCTCGCCCGAGACCACCACCGGCGGCAATGCGCTGAAGTTCTATGCCAGCGTCAGGCTCGACATCCGCCGCATCGGCTCGATCAAGGAACGCGACGAGGTGGTGGGCAACACCACCCGGGTGAAGGTGGTGAAGAACAAGGTGGCCCCGCCCTTCAAGCAGGTGGAGTTCGACATCATGTACGGCGAGGGCATCTCCAAGACCGGGGAACTCATCGACCTGGGCGTCAAGGCCGGCGTGGTGGAGAAGTCGGGCTCCTGGTACTCCTTCGGCGACGAGCGGATCGGCCAGGGGCGCGAGAACGCCAAGCTGTTCCTGAAGGCCAACCCATTGGTCGCCACCCAGATCGAGGAGAAGATCCGCGCCGGCCACGGGCTCGACTTCCACATGGCCGAGGGCGAGGTGGCCGAGGACGACGCGGGCTGAGCCGGGCTTCGGGGCTGCCTTTCTCCGAAGGGGCCCCGGTTGCTGGACGG
>JBBCJM010000062.1:0-39110 GCA_037190175.1 Paracoccaceae bacterium
CGAAGCGACGAGCCGCCCCTTGCCCATGCCCCCGGGGCGGGCCAAAGTCCCCCCATGCCGGCCGACCCCCTGACCCTGACCCTGCCCGACGAGGCCGCCACCGACCGGCTCGGGCGCCTGCTGGCCGATACCCTGCGCCAGGGCGACACCCTGCTGCTGCAAGGCCCGATCGGCGCGGGCAAGACCCATCTCGCCCGCGCCCTGATCCGCGCCCGCAGCAGCGCCGAGGTGGATGTTCCTTCCCCCAGCTTCACCCTGGTCCAGCCCTACGACACGCCCCGGGGCCCGCTGGTCCACGCCGACCTCTACCGCCTGACCTCCGCCGAGGAGGCAATCGAGCTTGGCCTGGCCGAGCAGTTCGGCCAGGCGCTGTGCCTGGTGGAATGGCCCGACCGGCTGGGCGCCGAGACGCCGGCCGGGGCGCTGACCCTCTCGCTTTCCGCCGAGGGAGACGGCCGCCTCGCCCGGTTCTCCGGGCCGCCGGCGCTCCTCGACCGCCTCGCCGCCGGATGGGTGGCCGCATGACCCGCGCCCGGCAGCTCTCCGACTTCATCGCCGCCGCCGGCTGGGGCGACGCCCGCCGCAGCCCGCTGGCCGGCGACGCCTCCGACCGGCGGTACGAGCGTCTCGCCCTCGGCGCCGCCACCGCGGTGCTGATGGACAGCCCCCCCGGCGGGGCCGACGACCCCGCGGCCTTCGTCGCCATCGGCGCGCATCTGAACGCCCTCGGCCTCTCCGCCCCCCGGATGCTGGCGCAGGATCCCGGCCAGGGCTTCCTGCTGCTGGAGGATCTGGGCGACGACCTTTACGCCCGCCATGTCGTGGCCGCCCCCGCCGCCGAACCCGCGCTCTACGCCGCCGCCGCGCAGGTGCTGGCGCATCTGCAGGCCGCCCCGCCGCCGCCCGGCCTGCCCGACCTGTCGCCGGACGACTGGGCAGAGGCCGCGATGCTGGCCATCCCCGCCCCCGCGCCGGATCTGAAGGCCCGGCTGGCCGAGGCGCTGGCCCGCCACCATGGCCCCCGGGTGCTGATCCTGCGCGACTACCATGCCGAGAACCTGCTGTGGCTGCCCCGGCGCGAGGGGCTGGCGCGGGTGGGGCTCTTGGACTTCCAGCTCGCCCAGCTGGGCCATCGGGTCTACGACCTCGTGTCGCTGACCTCCGACGCCCGCCGCGACGTCCCGCCCGCGGTCGCGAAAGCCACCCACCGCGCCTTCGCCGAGGCCACCGGCACCACCGAGCAGGCATTGGAGCCCGCCATCGCCGTCTGGGGCGTGCAAAGGGCGCTGCGCATCCTCGGCGTCTTCGCCCGGCTGGCGGAGACCAAGGGAAAGACCGGCTATCTGGCGCTGATGCCGCGGGTGCGGGGGCAACTCGAACGCCACCTCGCCCACCCCGCCCTCGCCGCATTGTGCGACCCATGCCTTGCCCTGCTGCCCCGGGTGCCGGCATGAGCCCCGAGGCGCTGATGATCTTCGCCGCCGGTTTCGGCACCCGCATGGGCGCGCTGACGGCCCATCGGCCGAAGCCGCTGATCCCCGTGGCCGGCCGGCCGCTGATCGACCACGCCTTGGGGCTGGCGCGGGGGGCGGGGATCCCTCGGATCGTGGTGAACCTGCATTACCTGGGCCACCAGATCGCCGCGCATCTGGAGGGGCAGGATGTGCTGTTCTCCCCCGAGCCCGAGATCCTGGAAACCGGCGGCGGCCTGCGCGCCGCGCTGCCGCTGCTGGGTCCCGGGCCGGTCTTCACCCTGAACCCCGATGCCGTCTTCGCCGGGCCGAACCCGCTGGCCACCCTGCGGGCCGCATGGCGCGAGGGGATGGAGGCGCTGCTGCTGCTGAAGGAGGATGGCGGCAGGGGCGATTTCCTGCTGGGACCGGACGGAAGGCTCACCCGCGCCAACGGCCCGGGCCTGCGCTACCTCGGCGCCCAGATCATCGACCCCGCGAGCCTGCACGAGATCCCCGACCGGGCATTCTCGCTCAACCTGCTGTGGGACCGGATGATCGCCCGCGGCACCGCCTTCGGCCTGATCCACCCAGGCGGCTGGTGCGACGTGGGCCGGCCCGAGGGGATCGCCGCGGCCGAGGCGCTGCTGGGGGCGGGCGATGGCTAGGCTCTACGCCCTCCCCCCCGGCGCGGATGTCGCCGCCGGGATCGCCCGCGGGCTGGCCGAGCGGCTGGCCGGGGAACCGCCCGAGGTCTGGGCGCGGACGCTGGTCTTCGTGCCCACCGCGCGGCTGCGGCAGGGGGTGATCGCGGCGCTTGCGCAGGGCGCGCGGCTGCTGCCCCGGGTGCGGCTGATCGGCGACCTCGCCGCCATGCCGCTGCCCGGCGCGCGGCTGCCCCCCGCGGTCCCGCCGCTGCGGCGCCGGCTGGAGCTCGCCGGCCTGATTGCCGCGCTGCTGGACCGCGCGCCGGACCTCGCCCCCCGCTCCGCGCTCTTCGACCTGGCCGACAGCCTGGCCGCCTTGGTGGCCGAGATGCAGGAGGAAGGCGTGCCGCCCGACCGGCTGGCGGCGCTGGACACCGGGGCGCACGCCGCGCACTGGCAGCGCACCGCGGCCTTCCTGCGCATCGTGGCGCCGTTCTTCGACGCCTCCGCGGCGCCCGACGAGGCCGCGCGACAACGGCTGGCCGTGGCGGCCCTGGGGGCGCATTGGGTGGCGCATCCGCCGCAGGCGCCGGTGGTGGTGGCGGGCTCCACCGGCTCGCGCGGGGTGACCTTGGAGCTGATGGCGGCGGTGGCCGGGCTGGAAAAGGGCATGGTGATCCTGCCCGGCTTCGACCCCGACCTGCCGGCGCAGGTCTGGGAGGGGATGACCGACAGCGCCACCGGCGAGGATCATCCGCAGTTCCGCTTCCGCCGGCTGTTCGACCGGCTGGGCTGCAGGCCGGAGGCGGTGCGGCTCTGGGCCCCGGCCCCCGATCCGGCGCGCAACGCCCTGGTCTCGCTGGCCCTGCGCCCCGCGCCGGTGACCGACCAGTGGCTGGTGGAAGGCGCCGGCTTGCCGGATCTGGTGGCTGCCACGGGGGGCATGACCCTGATCGAGGCCCCCGACCCGCGGGCCGAGGCCGGGGCCATCGCGCTGGTCCTGCGCCGGGCGGCGGAGGAGGCCGGCACCCGCGCCGTGCTGGTGACTGCCGACCGCACCCTGGCCCGCCGGGTGACGGCGGCGCTCGACCGCTGGGGGATCCGGCCCGACGACAGCGCCGGGCGGCCCCTGTCGCTCAGCGCCCCGGGCCGGTTCCTGCGGATGACCGCGGCGCTGGGCGAACGGCCCCCCACCGCCGAGGCGCTGCTCGCCTTGCTCAACCACCCGCTGGCGGCCTCGGGCGGCGACCGCGGCCGGCACCTGCGGCTGACCCGGGCCTTGGAGCTGCGCCTGCGCCGGCACGGCCCGCCCTATCCGGATGCCCGGACGCTGATCGCCTTCGCCGCGGATCAGGAGGCCGAGGACTGGGGCCGCTGGCTGGCCGGGGCGCTGGCCCCCCGCCCCGAAGCCCCGCTCGCCGCGCAGCTCGACGCGCACCTGGCCCTGACCGCAGGGCTGGCCGCCGGGCCGGGGGCGGAGGGTTCGGGAAGGCTGTGGGAGGAGGCCGCGGGGATCGAGGCGCGGGCGGCGATGCGGGCGCTTCAGGACGCCGCGGGGGCGATGGCGGCCCCGCTGTCGCCCGCCGACTACACCCGCCTGCTGGACAGCCTGTTCTCCACCCGCGAGGTGCGCGACACCGCCCCCGCGCATCCCCGCATCATGATCCGCGGCACGCGCGAGGTGCGCGCGCAGGGGGCGGAGCTGATGATCCTCGCCGGGCTGAACGAGGGCGGCTGGCCCGCGCTGCCCGGCGCGGATCCCTGGCTGAACCGGGCGATGCGGCAGGCGGCGGGGCTGCTGCTGCCGGAACGCCAGATCGGCCTTTCCGCCCACGACTTCCAGATGGCCGCGGGGGCGCCCCGGGTGGTGCTGACCCGCGCGGCGCGGGACGACGAGGCGCAGACGGTGCCGGCCCGCTGGCTGAACCGGCTGACCAACCTGATGCAGGGCCTGCCCGAGAAGCGCGGCCCGCAGGCGCTGGCCATGATGCGCGAAAGGGGGCGAGAGTGGCTGGCGCTGGCGGCCGCGGTGGAACATCCCGGCCCCCCGGTCCCCCGCGCCCCCCGCCCCGCCCCGGCGCCGCCGGTGGAGGCCCGGCCGCAACGGCTGTCCGTCACCGAGATCAAGACGCTGATCCGCGACCCCTATGCGATCTATGCCCGCCACGTGCTGGGTCTGCGCCCGCTGGACCCCCTGCGAATGGAGGCCGATGCGCGGCTGCGGGGCATGGTGCTGCACGCGGTGCTGGAACGTTTCGTGCGCGAAACGCCCGCCGCGGAACCCCGCGAGGCCGCGCTTCTGCGCCTGTCGCAGACCGCCGCCATGGTGCTGGCGGCCGAGGTTCCCTGGCCCGCCGCCTGCTGCCTGTGGCAGGCGCGGATCGACCGGGCGGCGCCGGTGCTCTTGGACTGGACCGCGGCCATGGGCGGCCGGCCGCTGGCGGTGGAAACCCCCGGCCTGATCGCGCTGGAAAGCCGCTTCATGCTCAGCGGCCGCCCCGACCGGATCGACGAACTGCCGGACGGACGGCTGCGGCTGATCGACTACAAGACCGGCAAGCCGCCCAACGCCCGGGTGCAGGAACATTTCGACAAGCAACTGCTGCTGCTGGCGATGATGGCCGAGGACGGGGGGTTCACGGAGCTTGGCCCCCGGGCGGTGGCCTCGGTGGTCTATCTCGGCCTCGGCGCCTCGCCCGAGATGGCGGAGGTGGCCGTGACCCCCGACCTGATGGGCCGCATGCGTACCGAACTGGCGCAGCTGATCGACAGCTACCGCCAGCCCCGCCGCGGCTTCCCCTCGCGCCGCGCCATGCAGTGGGAGGACCATCCCGGCGACTACGACCATCTGGCGCGGCTGGGGGAGTGGGAGACCACCGACCCCGCCGTGACCCTGCCGGTGGGGCTGCGCGATGGATGACGGCCCCACCGCCCGGCAGGCCCGCGCGGCGAACCCGGCGGCCTCGGTCTGGGTCACCGCCAATGCGGGCTCGGGCAAGACCAAGGTGCTGACCGACCGGGTGGCGCGGCTCCTGCTCTCCGGCGTGTCGCCGCAGCGCATCCTGTGCCTGACCTATACCCGCGCCGGGGCGGCCGAGATGCAGGTGCGGCTGTTCGCGCGCCTCGGCGGCTGGGCCATGCTGCCCGAGGCCAGGCTGCGCGAGACGCTGGCAGAGCTTTCGGGCGGGCCGGTGGAGGATGCGGCGCTGGCCCGGGCGCGCAGGCTGTTTGCGCAGGCGATCGAGACGCCGGGGGGGCTGCGGATCCAGACGATCCACAGCTTCTGCGCCGCCCTCTTGCGACGGTTCCCGCTGGAGGCCGGCGTTTCCCCCGCCTTCACCGAAATGGACGACCGCGCCACCCGACTGCTGATGGCCGAGGTGCTGGACGATCTGGCGGCCCGCAGCGCGCCCGCGGCGGTGGCCGGGATGGCGCTGCAGTTCACCGGCGCGGATCTGGCGGCGCTGGCCACCGAGGTCTCCGCCCGCCGCGCCGCCTTCGACCCGCCGCTCTCCGAACCCGAGTTGCGGGTGCGGTTCGGGGTGCCGGCGGGAGAGACGCTGGACGCGATCCTGGGCGATGTACTGCGGGGGGACGAGGGGGAAATCCTGGCCCGGACGGCGGACATACTCGCCACCGGCTCCACCAACGACCAGCGGGCGGCGGGCAAGCTGCGGGCGATCCGGCTTTCCGCGCCGGACGTGCTGGAGGCGCTGGAGGGCTGCCTGCTGACCGGCAGGAGCAAGGACCCCGAGAAGAGCTTCACCGCCAAGGGCCGCAACATCGCCACCAAGGCGACGCAGGGCGCGCTGGGGGCCTTGGCCGAGGCGCTGGACGATCTGGCGGAGCGGGTGGAAGCGGGACGCCGCCGCCGGCTGCCGCTGATCGCCTGCACCCGGGCCGCGGCGCTGCACGCCTTCGCCGGGGCCTTCCTGCCGGCCTATGCGGCGCGCAAGGCTGCCCGCGGCGCGCTGGACTTCGAGGACCTGATCCTGGCGGCCGGCAGGCTGCTCTCCGACCCCTCGGTCGCGCCCTGGGTGCTGTGGAAGCTGGACGGCGCCATCGACCATATCCTGGTGGACGAGGCGCAGGACACCAGCCCCGGCCAATGGCGGCTGGTGGAGCGGCTGGCGGCCGAGATCACCGTGGGCGACGGCGCGCGGGCCGACAGCCGCAGCCTGTTCGTGGTGGGCGACCGCAAGCAGTCGATCTAGTCCTTCCAGGGCGCCGACCTGCGCGCCTTCGCCGCCACCGAGGCCGCGTTCGGCCAAAGGTTCGCCGAGGCAGGGCAGGCGTTGCAGGTGGTGGAACTGCCGCATTCCTTCCGCTCGGCCCCCGCCATCCTGCGGCTGGTGGACGCGACCTTCGACCCGGCGCGGGGGCGGGCGCTGGACGGGGCGGTGCGGCACGTGGCCTTCCGCGACCGGATGCCGGGGCGGGTGGACCTCTGGCCGCCGATCCCCAAGACCGAGGCCCCGGCCCCCGGCGCCTGGTACGAGCCGCTGGACCGCTGGTCGGACGAACATCACGCGGCCCGGCTGGCGGAGCGGATCGCGGATCACCTGCGCGGGCTGTTCCAGGCCGGCACCCGCATCCCGATCCACGACCGGCCGGGCGAGGACCGGCCGCTGACGCCGGGCGACGTGCTGATCCTGGTGCGCCGGCGGTCCGAGGTGTTCGACGCGGTGATCCGGGCCTTGAAGGCCGCCGGGCTGCCGGTGGCGGGGGCGGACCGGCTGAAGCTGGGCGGCGAACTGGCGGTGAAGGACCTGCTGGCGCTGCTGGCGGTGGTGGCGCTGCCGGAGGACGACCTGTCGCTGGCCGCGGCGCTGCGCTCGCCTCTCGGCGGCTGGTCCGAGGACGACCTGTTCAGGCTGGCCCACGGCCGCCCCGGCACCCTGTGGCAGGCCTTGCAACAGGCCCCCGGCCCGGCCTTGGACCTGATCCGCGACCTGATGGCCGAGGCCGATTTCCTGCGGCCCTATGAGCTTCTGGAACGCGCACTGGTGCGGCACCGCGGGCGGCAGCGCCTGCTGGCAAGGCTGGGGGAGGAGGCGGAGGACGGGATCGACGCCCTGCTGGCGCAGGCCCTGGCCTATGAGCGCGAGGGGGTGCCCAGCCTGACCGGCTTCCTGGTCTGGATGGGCGCGAAGGAGCTGGACATCAAGCGCCGCCCCGATGCCGGCGGCAGCACCATCCGGGTGATGACCGTGCACAGCGCCAAGGGGCTGGAGGCGCCGCTGGTGATCCTGCCCGACACCGCCCTGCGCCAGCCGCACCGCCCGGGGGAGATCCTGGGGCTGGCCGACGGCCTGCCGGTCTGGACCGCGGCCTCTGCCGACTGCCCGCCGGAACTGGCCGAGGCCCTGGCCGACCACCGCGAACGGGAGATCGAGGAACAGGCGCGGCTGCTCTACGTCGCGCTGACCCGGGCGCAGAGCTGGCTGATCGTGGCGGCGGCGGGGGATATCGGCAAGGACCCGGCCGAGGCGAAGTCGGGCGAGGATCCGGTGCCGGTCTGGTATCGCATGGTGCGCGAGGGGATGGAGGCCGCGGGCGCTTTGCCCACCGAGGAGGGCGGGCTGGTGCTGGCGGAGGGGGACTGGCCCGCGCCGCAGCCCGCCGTGGCCGAGGCAGGCCCCGGGCTGCCCATGCTGCCGGATTGGGCGCTGGCCCCGGCGGCCGAGGAAGCTGCGGCCCCCGGTCCGCTGACCCCCAGCGGGCTGGGCGGGGCCAAGGCGCTGGGGGAGGAAGCCGCCACGCCGGAGGAGATCGCGCTGGCCATGGAGCGCGGCACCCGGCTGCACCTCTTGCTGGAGCACCTGCCCGGCTGCCCCCCCGCCGACCGCCCGGCGCTGGCCGCGAGCCTCTGCCCCGACGACCCCGATCTGCTGGCCGAGGCGGCGGCGGTGCTGGAGGACCCCGGGCTTGCGCCCCTCTTCGCCCCCGGCACGCTGGCCGAGGCGCCCTTCGCCGCCACCCTGCCCGATGGCCGGCCGCTGGCCGGGGCCATCGACCGGCTGGTGATCGCGCCGGACCATGTGCTGGCCATCGACTTCAAGTCGAACCGCCTGCTGCCCGCCGCGCCCGGCCGGGTGCCCGAGGGCATCCTGCGGCAGATGGGCGCCTATGCCCGGGCGCTGGAGGCGATCTTCCCCGGCCGCCGGGTGGAGGTGGCGATCCTCTGGACCCGCGGGCCGGCGCTGATGCAGCTGCCGCGGGGTCTGGTCGATGCCGCCCTGGCGCGGGGGCTGGAGGTTGACCTTTCGCAACCCGGTGCCTAGCTATCACCCCTGACCTTTTCCGGGAGATACAGCCATGGGCGCTGCCACCGTCGCCGTCACCGATGCCACCTTCGACAAGGAAGTCCGCCAGTCGGAGATCCCGGTGGTGGTGGATTTCTGGGCCGAATGGTGCGGCCCCTGCCGGCAGATCGGCCCGGCGCTGGAGGAACTGGCGGCGGAATACGCCGGCCGGGTGAAGATCGTGAAGGTGAACGTGGACGAGAACCCCGATAGCCCGGCCCAGCTGGGCGTGCGCGGCATCCCGGCGCTGTTCATGTTCAAGGACGGTCAGGTGGTGTCGAACAAGGTCGGCGCGGCGCCCAAGGCGGCGCTGGCCAACTGGATCGCCACCGCGGTGTAATCCCGGATGACCGACGACAGGTTCCCCGGCTGGCACGGCACCACGATCCTGGCGGTGCGGCGCGGCGGCCGGGTGGTGGTGGCCGGCGACGGGCAGGTCAGCCTTGGCAATACCGTCATCAAGGGCAGCGCCCGCAAGGTGCGGCGGCTGTCGCCCGGCGGGCGGGAGGTGGTCTGCGGCTTTGCCGGCTCGACCGCCGACGCCTTCACCCTGCTCGACCGGCTGGAGAAGAAGCTGGAGGCGATGCCGGGGCAGCTGGCCCGCGCCTGCGTCGATCTGGCCAAGGACTGGCGCATGGACAAGTACCTGCGCAACCTCGAGGCGATGCTGATCGTCACCGACGGGCAGGCGCTGTTCGTGGTGACCGGCGCGGGCGACGTGCTGGAGCCCGAGCACGACGTGGCCGCCATCGGTTCGGGCGGCAACTTCGCGCTGGCCGCGGCGCGGGGGCTGATGGAGACCGACCTGGACGCCGAGACCGTGGCCCGCCGCGCCATGGCCATCGCCGCCGAGATCTGCGTCTATACCAACGGCAACCTGACGGTGGAGACCATCGGGGGCTGAATATCAGTTCCCCTGGTCCCAGGCCGGGCTGCGCCAGGACGAGCCGGTCGCCGGCGGCTCTGCCGTCTGGTCGGTGCGGGCGGGCCAGCGGGCGCCCATGTCGGGAACCTCGCGCGGGTCGAGCCGCACCATCTCGTCCGCCGAGGCGCCGACGACCCCGGGCATCGCCCGCACCTGCGCCAGCGCCGAGCGGTCCGCATCGACCGTGACGATGTGCAGTTCCTCCATGACCGAGGCCACCCGCAGGTTGGCCTTGTTCAGCCGCCTGACGAACCTGGACAGGTCCTCTGCCGGGTCGACTGTCACGATCATGATGGTCATGGCGGGTTCCAGAAGGATACGGCCCTGTCGCAGGGCCGTATCAAAGGTGGGGCAATCCCCGGGGCAAATCAAGCCTCACGCCTGAACGAGGCCCGCCCCCATGTTCTCCGGCCGCAGCGCCAGACGGCGGGCCGTCGCCTCCAGATGCTGCCACAGCGCCCGCCCGCGCAGGCCCTGGGCCTGGGCATGCAGCGCGGCGATCCCCGTGACATGCGGCGCGGCCATGCTGGTTCCGCTGAGGAACCCGCGCAGCCGCGGCCGGGGCAGCGCGGAGTCGATCGAGCATCCGGGCGCCGCCAGCTCCACCTTGCCATGGTTCGAGAAGATCGACTTGCGCCACTCCGGGGTGACCGAGGACACCGACAGGATGGTGGGCGAATTGGCGGGCTGCCCGGCGGGTTCGTCGAAGTTGCCGGCCGCGGCCACGATGAGCGCCCCCTGCTCCAGCGCGCGCTGGCCGGCCTGGGTATAGTGAAGCGCCGCGGCGGGATTGCGGTTGCCCAGCGACAGGTTGATCAGCACCGCCTCGTTCTGCAATGCCCAGTTGATGCCGGCCAGGATGCCGGCCGTGGGGCCGGATGCGTTGTCGCCCAGCACCTTGCCGACCAGGATGTCGCATTCGTGCGCGATGCCGTAGCGGCCGCCGTGGCTTGTCGGCAGCATCGGCCCGCAGGCGGTGCCGGCGACATGGGTGCCGTGGCCGTTGCCGTCCTGCGGCGTCTCGCCCGGGATGAAGGACTGCGCGAGGATGCGCCGTCCGGCGAAGTCGGGATGCCCGAGGTCGAGGCCGGTGTCGAGGATCGCCACCCCGATGTGGCGGCCGGTGGCCGGGCTGCTGCCGACCCGGGTGGCCGCCAGGCCCCAGGTCAGCGCCTCCGGCGCCGCCCGGCCCTGCTCCACCCGCCCCGGATCGGGCCCCGGCCGGCCATCGGCGAAGAGATCGGCTTCGATCCGGTCGATCGCGGCGCGGAAGCCGCGCAGATAGCTCGCCGTGTCGACCTGCGCCCATTCGATCGTCTCGGGCACCAGGACGAAGGGCGGATCGGCGGCCACGTCGACCGTGCCGGCCTCCTCCAGAGCCAGCTGCGTGCGCGCGGCCTTCGCCGCCGGGCCGCCCAGAACCGCCATCCCCAGATTGCCGAAGGTGATCATGTCGGCGCCTTGCAGTTCCGAGAAGTCGAACGCGGCCTCGCGGAAATCGTCGCTATGCGCCTCGGTCACGTCGAAGAGGGCCCGCATCATGCGCGAGATGCCCAGGTCCCGCCGGTCGCGGAACACCGCGATCATCCGCCCGGTGCGACCCAGCGGATCGTTCAGCGCGTGGTCATGCAGATCGCGGGCGGAGGCGGTCAGCGGCGGGAATTCGTCGGCATCTTCCATGCCGGAAGCGGAGGAGGCCGTCTCGTCGGGGTCGCGTATGGTGCTTCTGGCCATCGTCTGCCCTTTCCTGCACTGGAAACTCCCGACCCCGGCCCCCCGTGCATCCGAGGCTAGGGCCGCGGTTTACCTCGTGTCAATCTGGCAGGCCGATTTGACGATGGGCGGCAAAGCGGCGAAGACTGCCGCCGGGGCCAACCGGAGTTTTGCGATGGACAGTCTGACCCGTGACGACCTACGCGCCGCGGTGGCGGCCGGGCTGCTGAGCGAGGCGCAGGCGGCCGGCCTGCTCGCGCTGGGCGAGGCGCGGCTGGGCCAGCGGCAGGCGCTGGCGGCGGACGAGGAGCCGTTCGAGCTGTTCCGCGGATTCGCCGAGATCTTCGTCTCGCTGGGCATCGTGCTGCTCTTCGCCGGGGTGCTGACGCTGGCGGCGGTGGTGGAGGGGCCGCTGCTGACCCTGCTGGCCGCGGCCATGGCCTGGGCCTTCGCGCTCTACTTCACCCGCCGGCGGCGGATGGCGCTGCCCTCCATCGTGCTGGCGCTGTTCTTCGCCGCCGGGGTGGGAGGCACCGCCGGCTATCTGATGCAGGACTGGCTGGACCAGCGCGGGGCGATGCTGGCGCTCATGGCGCTTAACCTTGCCGCGCTGGCCGCCTATTTCCGCGCCTTCAAGGTGCCTTTCGTGGCCTTCCTGATGGGCCTGGCCGCGGGCGGGATCGTGTTCGTGCTGACCGACATGGTGGTGCCGATCGGGATCACCCCCACCTCGCTGGCCGATGCCTTCGACCTGACGCGCGGCGACGGGCTTCCACTGGCCACGCTGGTCTTCGGGCTGCTGGCGCTGGCCGCGGGGCTTGCCTGCGACATGAAGGATCCCCACCGGGTCGGCCGCTGGTCGGCGACGGGGTTCTGGCTGCACATCCTGGCCGCCCCCGCGCTGGTCAACACGCTGGCCTTGACCGCGTACAACACCGGCGGCGGGGCGGGGCGGATGCTGCTGGCGCTCTGCGTCGGGCTCTTCGCGCTGCTGGCGCTGGTGATCGACCGGCGCAGCTTCCTGACCGCCGGGGTGGTCTACCTCGGCATCCTGATCGCCTGGGCCCTGCAGGCGGGCGACAGCGCGCAGGGCTTCGCCACGCTGATGATCGTGCTGGGCGGCTTCCTGACCTTCATGGGCGCATTCTGGACCGCGCTGCGCGGCCGGCTGATGCGGGCCTTGCCGGATTTCCCCGGCAAGCACCGCCTGCCGCCCTGGACCTGAGAGTCAGAGCTTCACCTCGGCCACCTTGTCGCGATAGCTCTTCTTGGGGTTCACCCCCAGCAGCAGCTTGATCCCCGACAGGACGCTGGAGGCATCGATCCAGATCTGCGCCTCCTCGGCGTCGAAGCGCAGGAGGGCGAGCTTCGGGTCCTCCTTCCCCCTTTCGTACCAGGCGGCGATGAAGGGGTTCCACAGCCTGTCCACCATGCCGCGGTCGGTCTCGTGGTTCAGCCGGCCGTGCAGGCAGGCGAACAGGTCGTGCCCCTTGTCGGCGAAACTGGCCAGCGCGCGGCTGTCCTGGCCCACCTGCCGCACCAGTTCGGTCTCGGTGGAGGAAAAGAACCAGATCGGCCCCTCGTCCCCGTCCAGAAGGCCGGTCATCGGGCGGGTGTGGCTTTCGTCCACCCCCACCAGCCCCAGCATCATGGTGCGGTCGGACTTGATGGCCTTCCACAACTTGTCCCTCATCTCGTCGTCGCCGGGCATGGGCCTGATCCTCCGTTTGGCTGCCGGGAGGAAACCGCGCCGGGGCCGGCCTGTTCCCGCTGGCCCCCGTGCTGCGGTGCGGCTATAAATCCCGCGCACATCCGAGGGAGGGTCAGATGAGCGCCAGCACCCCCGTCCGCGCGGTCCTGCCGCCCGACATCCGCGCCCGCAAGGGCACCCGCCCGCTGGTGGTGCTGACCGCCTATACCACCCCGATGGCCCGGCTGGTCGACGCGCATTGCGACATCGCGCTGGTGGGCGATTCGCTGGGGATGGTGCTGCACGGCCTGCCCTCGACCATCGGGGTGACGATGGAGATGATGGTGCTGCACGGCCGCGCGGTGGTGCGGGGGCTCTCCAAGGCCATGGCGGTGATCGACATGCCCTTCGGGTCCTATGAGGAAGGCCCCGCGCAGGCCTACCGCAACGCCGCCCGCCTGATGGCCGAGACCGGGGCCCCGGCGGTGAAGCTGGAGGGCGGCCGCCACATGGCCGAGACCATCGCCTTCCTGACCGCCCGCGGGGTGCCGGTCATGGCGCATGTGGGGCTGACCCCGCAGGCGGTGAACACGCTGGGCGGCTACCGCGTGGTGGGCCGCGGGGCCGAGGGCGAGGCGCTGATGGAGGACGCCCGCGCGGTTCAGGACGCCGGCGCCTTCTCGGTGGTGCTGGAAAAGGTGCCGGTGGGCGCGGCTGCCCGCATCACGCAAGAGCTCGCCATCCCCACCATCGGCATCGGCGCCGGGCCGCAGTGCGACGGGCAGGTCCTGGTGGTGGACGACATGCTGGGGATGTTCACCGACTTCCGCCCGAAATTCGTCAAACGCTATGCCGACCTGGGCGCGCGGGCCGACGAGGCGATCGCCGCCTATGCCGAGGAGGTGCGCGCGCGGGCCTTCCCCGGCCCCGAACACGCCTTCGCCGACGAGGCCCCGAAGGGCGCCGCGAAGTGAGCCCGCCGATCTTCCGCAGCGTGGCCGAGATCCGGGCGGCGGTCCGGGGCTGGAAACGCGCCGGGCAGAGCGTGGGCGTGGTGCCCACCATGGGCGCGCTGCACGACGGGCACCTGAGCCTGGCCCGCCGCGCCCGGGCGGAGTGCGACCGGGTGGTGACGACGATCTTCGTCAACCCGATGCAGTTCAACAACCCCGAGGACCTGAAGAAATACCCGCGCTCCGAGGAAGCCGACGCCGCCCTGCTGGCCACGGTGCCGGTCGATGCGATCTTCGCCCCGCCGGTCGAGGAGGTCTATCCCGAGGGCTTCGTCACCACCGTCTCGGTCGGCGGCGTGTCGCAGCCGCTGGAGGGGCGGATGCGGCCGGGGCATTTCGACGGGGTGGCCACGGTGGTGACCAAGCTCATCGGGATGACGCTGGCCGACCGCGGCTATTTCGGCCAGAAGGACTGGCAGCAGCTGCAGGTGGTGCTGCGGCTGGCCCGCGACCTGAACCTTCCGGTCGAGATCGTGGGCTGCGAGACGATCCGCGAGCCCGACGGGCTGGCGATGTCCTCGCGCAACGTGCGGCTGACGGCGGAGGGGCGGGCCAAGGCCCCGGTGCTCTACGCCGCGCTGACCGCGGCCGCGGCGGCGATCCGCGAGGGCCAGTCCGACCGCATGGCGATCCGCGAGGCCGCCGAGACCATGCGCGCCGCGGGCTTCGAGCGGGTGGAATACATCGAGTTGCGCGACGCCGGCACCCTGATGCCCTCCGACGATCCCACCCGCCCCCGCCGGATGCTGGCCGCGGCCTGGATCGACGGGGTGCGGCTGATCGACAACATCGCGGCCTGAGGGCAGGGCCCGCCCCCGCCCCCGCCCGCGGCTCCCGAACCTCCCGCATGGTCTTCACTTTGGCCCAAATACTCTCGGGGGTCCGGGGGTGGAAAACCCCCGGGGCGTTCCACAAGCGCCACGTCAACGGTAAAAGCCCGCGGGGGGTCCAAGGGGGGCGGCCCCCCCCCATGCCCCGCCCCACCCCCCCACGCCGAAGGCCGAGGGGGGCGGGAGCGCCCCGGCCCGCCCTCACAACCGCATGATCCCCCGCCGCTTTCGCCGCTTCGCCCTTGACCGCGCGCCCGGCGTCGGGTGCTCTGGGCCGTCCCCGCGCCCCGGAGCCCCGATGCCGCGCCTGATCCTCGCCGCCGCTCTCGCCCTTCTCTTGCCCCTCGCCGCGATCGCCCAGCAGCGGCCGCCCGGCGTCACCGACTTCACGCTGGAAAACGGCCTGCACGTGGTGGTGATCGAGGATCACCGCGCGCCTGCCGTGGTCAACATGATCTGGTACCGGGTGGGTTCCGCCGACGAGCCGCCCGGCAAGTCCGGCATCGCGCATTTCCTGGAACACCTGATGTTCAAGGGCACCGGCACGCTGGCCGCCGGCGAGTTCTCGGCCACGGTCGAGGCGCAGGGGGGCGACGACAACGCCTTCACCTCCTGGGACTATACCGCCTATCACCAGCGCATCGCCGCCGACCGGCTGGACCTGGTGCTGCGGATGGAGGCCGACCGGATGGCCAACCTCGCCATGACCGAGGAGGAGGTGGCGACCGAGCGGCAGGTGGTGCTGGAAGAGCGCAGCCAGCGCACCGACAGCGACCCCGGCGCGCTCTTTTCCGAGCAGCGGCGGGCGGTGCAGTACCTGGCCCATCCCTACCGCATCCCGATCATCGGCTGGCGGCACGAGATCGAGAAGCTGAACCGCGACGACGCGCTGGCCCACTATCGCCGCTACTACGCCCCGAACAACGCGGTGCTGGTGGTGGCCGGCGACGTGCGGCCCGAGGAGGTGCGGGCGCTGGCCGAGACGCATTTCGGCCCGATCCCGCCCTCGGCCGACCTGCCGCCGCGCATCCGCCCGGCCGAGCCGCCGCAGCTGGCCGAGCGGCGGGTGATCATGGCCGATGCCCGGGTGGCGCAGCCCTATGTGATGCGCACCTGGCTGGCCCCCCACCGCGCGGCCGGCGCGCAGGAGGAGGCCGCGGCGCTGACCTATCTGGCCGAGCTTCTGGGCGGCAGCGGCACCACCTCGCTCTTGGCGCGCCGGTTGCAGTTCGACCGGCAGGTGGCGGTCTGGACCCAGGCCTTCTACGACGGCAACAACCTGGACCTCGGCACCTTCGGCGTGGCGGTGATGCCGGTGCCGGGGGTGAGCCTGGCCGAGGCCGAGGCGGCGCTGGACGAGGTGCTGGCCGAGTTCCTGGCCGAGGGGATCGACGCCGAGGCCTTCGCCCGGGTCAAGACCCAGCTGCGCGCCGCCGAGATCTACGGGATGGACAACACGCGCTCGCGCGCCCGCCGCATCGGTGCGGCGCTGACCACCGGGCTGACGCTGGAGGATGTGGCCGACTGGCCCGCGGTCCTGCAGGCGGTGACGCCCGAGGACGTGATGGCCGCGGCCGGGAAGGTGTTCGACCGCCGCCGCTCCGTCACCGGCTGGCTGATGCGCGAGGAGGAGGGCGAATGATGGTCCGGGCGCTGGTCTTCCTCTGCCTGCTGGCCCTGCCGGCCCGGGCCGAGATCGCGATCACCGAGGTCACCTCGCCCGGCGGGATCCGCGCCTGGCTGGTGGAGGACCCTTCGATCCCCTTCGTGGCGGTGGAGCTGCGCTTCCGCGGCGGCACCTCGCTGGACGAGCCGGGCAAAAGGGGGGCGGTCAACCTGATGACCGCGCTGATCGAGGAGGGCACGGGCGATCTGGATTCGCAGGGCTTCGCCGCGGCGCGCGATGCGCTGGCCGCCGATTTCCGCTTCGACGCCTATCAGGATGCGGTCTCGGTCTCGGCCCGGATGCTGACCGAGAACCGGGATCAGGCGGCCGACCTGCTGGCCCGGGCGCTGGCCGAGCCCTCGCTCGACCCCGCGGCGGTGGAGCGGGTGCGGGGGCAGGTGCTGGCCAACATCGCCTCGGACGCCCGCGACCCGCAGGCCATCGCCGGGCGGGTGTTCGACCGGCTGGCCTGGGGCGACCATCCCTACGGCTCTTCCGGCGACGGCACCGAGGAGAGCGTGCGCGGCCTGACCCGCGACGACCTGCTGGCGGCCCACCGCGCCACGCTGGCCCGCGACCGCGTGTTCGTGGGCGCCGCCGGCGACATCACGGCCGAGGAGCTGGGCCTGCTGATCGACCGGCTGGTCGCCGGCCTGCCGGCGGAGGGCGCGCCGATGCCGCCGCGGGGTCAGTGGCTGGCCGGCGGCGGGGTGACGGTGGAGCCCTTTCCGGTGCCGCAGTCGCTGGTGCTGTTCGGCCACGAGGGGATCCCCCGCGACGACCCGGATTTCTTCGCCGCCTACCTGCTGAACGAGATCATCGGCGGCGGCCGGTTCTCGGCCCGGCTGATGACCGAGCTGCGCGAGAAGCGGGGGCTGACCTACGGCGTCGGCACCTACCTGGCCCCCTGGGATCTGGGCAACGTCTACATGGGCCAGTTCCAGTCCGACAACGCCCGGGTGGCCGAGGCCATCGCGCTGGTGCGCGCCGAATGGGCGCGGATGGCCGGCGAAGGGGTCACCCCGCAGGAGCTGGAGGTCGCCAAGACCTACCAGACCGGCAGCTATCCCCTGCGCTTCGACGGCAACGCGCCCATCGCCCGCATCCTGGTGGGGATGCAGATGCAGGGCCTGCCCATCGACTATGTGACCAACCGCAACGCCTATATCGAGGCGGTGACGGTGGAGGACATCGCCCGGGTGGCGGCCCGCATCCTGCGGGCGGACGACCTGCGCTTCGTGGTGGTGGGCCGGCCGGAGGGGCTGGAAACCACGCCCTGACCAGCCTTGCGCCGCCGGCCGGTTTCGGGCTTGATCCCCGCAAACGGGGGGCGGCGATGACCGAGGCACGGCGGCGGATCTGGGGCTGGTGGTTCTTCGACTGGGCCAGCCAGCCCTACAACACCCTGCTGATGACCTTCATCTTCGGCCCCTATGTGAAGGACCTGCTGGGCGACGGCACCTCGGCGCAGGCGGTCTGGGGCTATGGGATCGGCGCGGCGGGGCTGATCATCGCCGTCTTCTCTCCCCTGCTGGGCGCCATCGCCGACAAGGCCGGCGGGCGGCTGCGGTTCATCTGGCTGTTCTCGGTCATGTATGTGCTGGGCGCCTGGGGCCTGTGGTACGCCGAGCCCGGCAACTACAACCTGATCCTCATCATGTTGTCCTTCGCCATCGGCATGATCGGGATGGAGTTCGCCACCAACTTCACCAACGCCATGCTGCCCGACCTCGGCCCGGCCGAGGAGATGGGGCGGGTCTCGGGCACGGGCTGGGCCTTCGGCTATCTGGGCGGGATGATCGCGCTGATCATCATGCTGACGCTGCTGGCCGAAAGCGCCACCACCGGCAAGACGCTGATCGGGATCGACCCGATCTTCGGGCTCGACGCGGCCTCGCGCGAGGGGACGCGGGCGGTCGGGCCGCTGACCGCGATCTGGTACGTGGTCTTCATGATCCCCTTCTTCCTCTGGGTGCGCGAGCCGCGGCGGCCCGGGGCGCTGTCGATCCGCGCCGCCGCCGCCACCGCCTGGCCCGACTTGCGGGCGCATCTGGCGGAACTGCCGCGGCGGTCGTCGCTGTTTGCCTATCTCCTGTCCTCGATGTTCTACCGCGACGCGCTGAACGGGATTTACGTGTTCGGCGGGATCTATGCGGCGGGCGTGCTGAACTGGTCGGTGATCGACGTGGGGATCTTCGGCATCCTGGGCACCATCACCGGGGCGCTGTTCGCCTGGCTGGGGGGCAAGGCCGACAGCCGCTTCGGCCCCAAGCCGGTGATCGCGGCGACGGTGCTAGGGCTGGCGCTGGTGTCGCTGGCGATCATCTTCGTCACCCGGGGGTCGGTGTTCGGCATCCCGGTCGGCCCCGAGTCGCGCCTGCCCGACATCGCCTTCTACATCCTGGGCGGCATGATCGGCGCCGGCGGGGGGGCACTGCAATCGGCCAGCCGCACGATGATGGTACGGCAGGCCGAGCCCGAGCGGATGACCGAGGCCTTCGGGCTCTACGCGCTGGCCGGCAAGGCCACCAGCTTCATCGCGCCGCTGGGCATCGCGGTCACCACCGACCTGACCGGCAGCCAGCAGCTGGGCATCCTGCCCATCGTCGTGCTTTTCGTGATTGGCCTTGTGGCGCTGGCCTGGGTTAAACCGATGGGAGACCGGCAAGCGGCGTAGAGGGGCAGAACCATGCGGGCATTCCTGGCGGCGATCCTGATGCTGGCGGCGGCCGGCGGGGCAGAGGCGCAGCAGAAGGCGAACCAGTTGTTCGGCGCGCACAAGGCGCCCTCGGCGCAGGCGCCGATGCCGGTGGGCAGCTATGCCAAGGGCTGCGCCGCCGGTCTGGTGGCGCTGCCCGAGACCGGACCCACCTGGCAGGCCATGCGGCTGTCGCGCAACCGCAACTATGGCCATCCGGCGATGATCGAGTACCTGATGGACCTTTCGGCCGCCGCCACCCGGATCGGCTGGCGGGGGCTTTATATCGGCGACATCAGCCAGCCCCGCGGCGGGCCGATGACCTCGGGCCACGCCAGCCACCAGATCGGGCTGGATGCCGACATCTGGATGCTGCCACCCGCCAGGCTGACCCTGACCCGGGCGGAGCGCGAGAAGATCGGCTCGATCCCCGTGCGCTCGGCCGACCAGCGGTCGGTGACCCGGAACTGGACCCCCAGCCACCACGCGCTGCTGAAGGCCGCGGCGTCCGACCCGCGGGTGGACCGCATCTTCGTCGCCGCGGCGGTGAAGATCGAGATGTGCAAGACGGCCAAGCGTGCCGACACCCCCTGGCTGCAGAAGATCCGCCCGGTGGCCGGCCACGACACACATTTCCACGTGCGCCTGAAATGCCCGCCCGGCGCGCGGGCCTGCCAGACCCAGACCCCCACGGTCGCCGAACTGTCGAAGGGCGGCAACGGCTGCGACGAGACGCTGACGTGGTGGGTGACCGACTATCTGAACCCGCCAAAGGTCGCCAAGACGCCCAAGACCCCCGCGCCCCGCGTCCGCGGGCCGCGCGACTACACCATGGCGGATCTGCCCGGGCAATGCGTCGACGTGCTGGCCTCGCGCTGATCGCGGGGGGAATGGCGGCGCTGGCCCTGCGGGGCGGGGCGACGGCCGCGCCGCCGCCGGGGCTGGTCTCCGCCTTCCGCTGGAAGATGGCCGACCCGCTGTTCGGCGGCTTCTCCGCGATCCACGTCTATCCGGGCGGCGCGCGCTTCCTGGCCGTCAGCGACCGCGGCGCCTGGACCGAAGGGCGGATCGCGCGGGATGCCCGCGGCCGGATCACGGGCCTGGAGGCCGCGCCGATGCGGCTGCTGCGCGGGCAGGGCGAGGCGCCGCTGGACGAGGCCCGCCGCGACGCGGAAGGCATGGCGGTGGCCCCGGACGGAACGCTCTACATCAGCTTCGAGGGCGCGACGCGGGTGCTGCGCTATGCCCGGCCCGGCGGCCCGGCCGAGAACCTGCCCACGCCCGACGCCTTCCGCCGGATGCAGCTCAATTCCTCGCTGGAGGCGCTGGCGGTGGCCGCCGACGGCACGCTCTACACCCTGCCCGAGCGCAGCGGGCGGATTGACCGGCCCTTTCCGGTCTGGCGGTTCCGGGGCGGTCGCTGGGACCAGCCCTTCACACTGCCGCGGCGGGGCGAGTATCTGGCGGTCTCGGCCGACATCGGCCCGGACGGGCGGTTCTACCTGCTGGAGCGCGACTTCCGCGGGCTATCGGGTTTCTCCACCCGGCTGCGGCGGTTCGACCTGACCCGGGCCGGGATGGCGGCCGAGGCGACGCTGATCGAGACGCCGCTGGGCACCCATGGCAACCTGGAAGGGCTGTCGGTCTGGCGCGACGGCGCGGGCCGGCTGATCGCCACCATGATCGCGGACGACAACTTCCACTTCCTGCTGCGGTCCGAGATCGTGGAATATGCGCTGCCGGATTGACTCCCGCCGCCCTTGGCCTTAGGGCGCGCCTGCCCGGCCCACGGGCCAAGTCTCCGCGACCTTGCCAAAACGGAAAACACACATGCGTCTGATGCCCGCCATCCTGGCGATGGCCGCCGTGGTGGTGGCCTCCAACATCCTCGTGCAGTTCCTGTTCGGCCAGTGGCTGACCTGGGGCGCCTTCACCTATCCCTTCGCCTTCCTGGTGACCGACCTGGCCAACCGCCTCTACGGCGCCCCGGCCGCCCGCAAGGTGGTGCTGGCGGGCTTTGCGGTGGGGATCGGCTGTTCGCTGATCGGCAGCCAGATCGAGGGCGAGTTCGGCCCGCTGGTGACCTTCCGCGTGGCGCTGGGCTCGGGCGTGGCCTTCCTGACCGCGCAGCTGATCGACGTGGCGGTGTTCGACCGGCTGCGCCGGCGGGCCTGGTGGCAGGCGCCGCTGGTCTCCTCGCTCATCAGCTCCTCGCTGGACACCGCGATCTTCTTCTCGCTGGCCTTCGCCACGGTGTTCAGCGCCATCGACCCCGCGGCGGACATGGCCTGGGCCAACGAGCCCGTCGCGCTGCTGGGCCTCGGCCCGGTGCTGCCGCTCTGGGTCTCGCTGGCCGTGGCCGACTGGGGGGTGAAGCTGGCGCTCGCCGTGGTGGCGCTGCTGCCGTTCCGCTGGGCGGTGGCGCGGCTGCTCAGTCCCGCGGCCGTCCGCTGATCAACCCTGGAAGGTGATCTCGACCGAGGCCGCGCTGCGGTCGTGCGGGCCGTGATAGACCGCCTCGACATTGTTGCCGTCGGGGTCCAGCAGGAAGGCCGCGTAATAGCCGGGATGATAGTCGCGCAGCCCGGGCGCGCCGTTGTCGCGCCCGCCGGCGGCCAGGCCCGCGGCATGGAACCGCTCCACCGTCTCGGCATCCGCGGCCTGGAAGGCCAGGTGCACCCGGCCGGTCAGCGCGCCCTGCGCCGCCGGGCTGTCGGGCGAGGTGACGGCCAGTTCGTCGGCCCAGAAGAAGCCCGGCCCGGCGCCCTCGACCGGAATGCCCAGCACGCCGAGCACCGCGGTGTAGAACCGCCGGCTGGCCTCCAGATCGGCCACCACCAGCTGCACATGGTCGATCAGCCGCCCGCGGTGCAGTCTCTGCGTCTCCATGGCGTTTCTCCCGTCGATGCGCCCGACCGGGACAACCGGCAACCCGGCGAGGCGGTTCCCGGGCCGGCGCCGTCAGTCCCGCAGCAGTTCGTTGATCGAGGTCTTGGAGCGGGTCTGCGCGTCCACCCGCTTCACGATCACCGCGCAGTAGAGGTTGACCCCGCCCTTCGACGGCATCGAGCCCGCCACCACGACCGAGCCCGCCGGTACCTCGCCATACATCACCGCGCCGCTCTCGCGGTCCACGATCTTGGTGGAGCGGCCGATGAACACGCCCATGCCCAGCACCGAACCCTCGCGCACCACCACGCCCTCGACCACCTCGGACCGGGCGCCGACGAAGCAGTTGTCCTCGATGATCGTGGGGCCGGCCTGCATCGGCTCCAGCACGCCGCCGATGCCGACGCCGCCCGAGAGATGCACGTTCTTGCCGATCTGCGCGCAGGAGCCCACGGTGGCCCAGGTGTCTACCATGGTCCCCTCGTCCACATAGGCGCCGAGGTTCACGAAGCTGGGCATCAGCACCACGCCCCTGGCGATATGGGCCGAGCGGCGGACGATGCAGTTGGGCACCGCGCGGAAGCCGGCCTCGCGGAACTCGGCCTCGCCCCAGCCGTGGAACTTCGAGTCCACCTTGTCCCACCAGGACGATCCCTGCGGCCCGCCGGACTGCAGGCCCATGTCCTGCAGGCGGAAGCCCAGCAGCACCGCCTTCTTGGCCCACTGGTTGACGTGCCAGTCGCGGCCGCGCTTCTCGGCCACCCGCAGGGTGCCGGCGCCCAGCGCGTCCAGCGTCGCCTCCACCGCGTCGCGCACCTCGCCCTTGGTCGCGGGGGTGATGGCGTCGCGGCCTTCCCAGGCGGTTTCGATGGCGGCTTCGAGGGCGGCGTTGTCCATGGGGCTCTCCGTGATCGGGCGCTTTCCTATAGGGCGGGCATGGCGGTGGTGCAATCCGCGCGGGGCGCCGCTCATCAAGCCTGACGGCTTTCTTCGCTGCCGGCCCGCCGAGCGAAGAAAGCCGCAAGGCTTGATGAGCGGCCCGGCGCTTCCCTGCGGCGCGATCCTGCTCTAGGTCTGGGCGGCCCGGGAAGGAGGGGCCTGCATGAACGACGAACCGCGCGCCCATCCGTTCCGCGACAGCAGCCAGGACGTGATCGCCGCCGAGCGGGTGCCCGACACGCCCCAGACCCGCGCGCCCTCCTATCGGCTGGCCTTCGCCGACCCCGACTTCCTGACCGCCGAGGCGCTGCGCCCGGTGCGGCTGCAACTGGAACTGCTGAAGCCGCAGATGGTGATGGACGAGGCCGGCATCGCCTCGACCGTGGTGTTCTTCGGCGGCGCGCGGATTCCCGCGCCCGACATGCCGGCGCGCACGGTGCAGCTGGGCCTGCTGTCGCGCTATTACGACGAGGCGCGGGAACTCGCCGCCCGGATCACCGAGCGGTCGATGGCCGAGGGGGGCGACGACTGGGTGGTGGCCACCGGCGGCGGGCCGGGGGTGATGGAGGCCGCCAACCGCGGCGCGGCGGACGTGGGCGGCCGGTCGATCGGGCTGAACATCGTGCTGCCGCACGAACAGGCGCCCAACGGCTGGGTCACGCCGGAGCTGTGCTTCAACTTCCACTACTTCGCCATCCGCAAGATGCATTTCCTGATGCGGGCGCGGGCGATCTGCGTGTTTCCCGGCGGCTTCGGCACCATGGACGAGCTGTTCGAGAGCCTGACCCTGATCCAGACCGGGCGGATGAAGCGCATCCCCTTCCTGCTGTTCGGCCGCGAGTGGTGGGAGCGGGTGGTGGACTGGGGCGCGCTGGCCGAGGCCGGGGTGATCTCGCCCGAGGATCTGTCGATCTTCCACTATGCCGACAGCGCGTCGCAGGCCATGGCGGTGATCGACGCCTGGCCCGACCCCGAGGCCTGATCCCCGGTTGACGGACCCGCCCGCGGGGCGCGAGGATGGGGCCCAGAGGCCGGCTCCGCGCCGCTTCCCTCTCGGCCGCGGCGCCGGACCTCCACCGACAGGCAAGGGGAGGAACGTTCATGCGCACAGTCCTGGTTCTCGGGCCGTCGCAGTCCGGCAAGAGCACGCTCGTGGCCCGGCTGGCGGGGCAGGAGGGGCGGCCGGCCACCGCCGAGACGGCCGACCACCTGACGCTGACCGGGTTCTCCTTCATGGACGACCCGTGGTGCGCCATCGAACTGGCGGGCGGCCCCGATTTCGCCGGCATGGCCGGCCCGGCGCTGATGGCGGCCGACGTGGCGGTGATCTGCGTGCCGCCCGACCCGGAGGCGGCGGTGCTGACCGCGCCCTATCTGCGGGCGGTGGAGGCCGCGGGCACCCCGGCGATGATCTTCGTCAACCGGATGGACGCGCCCGAGGGGCGGGTGCGCGACATCGTCTCGGCCCTGCAAGCCTATTCCGGCCATACCATCGTGCTGCGGCAGGTGCCGATGCGCGAGGGCGACCGGGTGGTGGGCGCGGTGGACCTGATCTCGGAACGCGCCTGGCGCTATCGCGAGGGGCAGCCCTCGCAACTGGTCGAGATCCCGCCCGACCTGCGGGATCGGGAGATGGAGGCGCGCACGGAACTGCTGGAGCAGATGTCGGACTTCGACGAGAAGCTGCTGGAGGAGCTGATCGAGGACAGCCAGCCGCCCTCGGACGCGCTCTTCGCCATCGCCTCGCGCGAACTGGCCGATACCGTGCTGGTGCCGGTGTTCCTGGGCTCGGCCGCGCACCGCAACGGGATCACCCGGCTGATGAAGGCGCTGCGGCACGAGGCGCCGCATGTCGACCGGCTGGCGGCGCGGCTCAGCGATGGCGCGGCCCCGGTCGCGGTGGCCTTCCACGCCCGGATGCGCAAGCACCTGGGCAAGGTGGTGTTCCTGCGCGGTCTGGGGCCGGGCGTGGCGGCCGGGCAGCGGCTGGGCGGCGGCAACCTCGGCGGGCTCAATGCGGTGGGCGGCGGGGCGGGGCCCGACACGCTGGCCCCGGGCGAGGTGGCGCTGGCGGTGAAGTCCGACCACCTGTCCTCCGGCCATGCGCTGACCGCCGAGTCGATCCTGCCCCGCCCGGCCTGGGCCGAGGCGCCGGCGCCCATGCTCTCGCGCATCCTCACCCCCGGCAGCGACCGCGACGACGTGCGGCTCTCCGCCGCGCTGGCCCGGCTGGCCGAGACCGACCCGGCGCTGGCGCTGGACACCGCCGAGGAGGGCGGCCACCCGATCCTGCGCGCGCAGGGGCCGATGCACCTGCGTCGGGTGCTGGCCATGCTGGCCGAGGACTTCGGCGTGCCGGTGACCGACGCGCCCTGCGGCGGCAGCTTCCGCGAGACGGCGAGCCAGAAGGTCGAGGTGACCTATCGCCACCGCAAGCAGACCGGCGGCGCGGGGCAGTTCGCCGACGTGGCGATCACGCTGAAGCCGCTGGGCCGCGGCGAGGGCTTCGCCTTCGACGAGACGGTGAAGGGCGGCGCGGTGCCGCGCAACTACTTCGACGCGGTGGAGGCGGGGGCGGCCGATGCGCTGACCCGCGGGCCGCTGGGGTTCCGGGTGGTGGACGTGGGCGTGACACTGACCGACGGCAAGCACCATGCGGTGGACAGTTCCGACCACGCCTTCCGCACCGCCGCCCGCCAGGCGGTGAAGGAGGCGCTGGAGAAGGCCGGGCCGGTGCTGCTGCAGGGCATCCTGCGCATCGCGGTGCATGTGCCCTCGGTCTGGTCGGGGCAGCTGATCCCGCTTTTCGCCACGCTGAAGGGGCAGGTGCTGGGCTTCGAGGCCGACCCGGGCCAGCGGGGGTGGGACGTGTTCCGCGCCCTGCTGCCCGCGGCGGGGGTGGACGAGTTGCAGCAGGCGCTGGCCGGCGCCACCCAGGGCACGGCCTGGTTCACCGCCGACTTCGACCATTTCGAGGAGCTTTACGGGCGCGAGGCCGAGGCGATCTCGAAATCGCGGCTGGCCACGGTGGGCTGAGCCTTCCGGCCGGAGGGCCGGTCAGGCCAGATGCGGGCGGAAGGCGGCGATCACCTGTTCGTAGACCGCGCGCTTGAAGGGGACGATGCCGGCCACCAGGTCGTCGGCATCCACCCAGGCCCATTCCGAGAACTCGGGGTGGTCGGTGTCGATCCGCACCGCGCTGTCGGGGCCGTGGAAGCGGAACAGGAACCATTTCTGCTTCTGCCCGCGGTACTTGCCGCCCCAGACCTTGCCCAGAAGCTCGGGCGGCAGGTCGTAGGTCAGCCAGTCGGGCGTCTTGGCCACGAACTCCACCAGGTCGGGGGTGACCCCGGTCTCCTCGCGCAGCTCGCGCAGCGCCGCGGCCCGCGGCTTCTCGCCCTTGTCGATGCCACCCTGCGGCATCTGCCAGGCCGGGATCGGGCTGTCGATGCGGCGGCCGGCGAAGATCCGGCCGCCGGGGCCCATCAGCACCACCCCCACGCAGGGGCGCCAGGGCAGGTCTTCGGCGCGCAAGATCTATCGCTGCCCGTTCGACGACATCACCGACAGGCCCTTGATGATGTCCACCGCATAGGCCAGCTGATAGTCCTCTTCCCGCAGTCGGGCGGTTTCCTCGGCCCGGGCGCGGTCGGCCTCCAGCAGCGCGCGCTCGTCCTCGGTCATCGAGTCGTTCGACAGCGCCCCGCGCAGCTCCGCCTCGGTGCGGCCCGGGCGGCGGGTGGGCTCGGCCTCGGCCTCCTCGCCCGGCGGGGGCGGCGGGGGCTGGTTCACGATGATGTCGGGCGCCACGCCCAGCGCCTGGATCGAGCGGCCCGAGGGCGTGTAGTAGCGCGCCGTGGTCAGCCGCATCGCCCCCTCGCCGCGCAGCGGGATCACCGTCTGCACCGAACCCTTGCCGAAGCTCTTGGTGCCCACCACGATGGCCCGGCGGTGGTCCTGCAACGCGCCCGCCACGATCTCGGAGGCCGAGGCCGAGCCGCCGTTGATCAGCACCACGATGGGCTTGCCCCCGGTCAGGTCGCCGGCGGTGGCGTTGAACCGTTCGCCGTCCTGCGGCAGCCGGCCGCGGGTCGAGACGATCTCGCCCGATTCGAGGAAGGCGTCGGAAACCCGGATCGCCTGGTTCAGCAGCCCGCCAGGGTTGTTGCGCAGGTCGACCACGATGCCTTGCACCTTGTCCCAGCCGCCCAGCCCCTCGACCTCCTTCTTCAGCCCGGCCTCCAGCCCCGGATAGGTCTGGTCGTTGAAGGTGGTGATCCGCAGGATCACGGTGTCGCCCACGGTGCGGGTGCGCACCGCGGTCAGCTTGATCGTGTCGCGGATGATCGACACGTCGAAGGGCTCGGCCCGGCCCTCGCGCACCACGGTGATGATGATCTCGGACCCCACCGGGCCGCGCATCATGTCCACCGACTGGTCCAGCGTCAGGCCCAGCACCGACTCGCCGTTCACATGGGTGATGAAGTCGCCGGGCTGGATCCCGGCCGCTGCCGCGGGGGTGTCGTCCATCGGCGCCACCACCTTGACGAAGCCCTCTTCCTGGGTGACCTCGATGCCGAGGCCCCCGAACTCGCCCCGGGTCTGCACCCGCATGTCCTGGAAGGCGTCGGCCGCCAGATAGCCCGAATGCGGGTCCAGCGAGGTGAGCATCCCGTTGATCGCGGCCTCGATCAGCTTCTGGGTGTCGACCTCTTCCACGTACTGGCCGCGGATCCGCTCGAAGATGTCGCCGAAAAGGTCCAGCTGCTCGTAGACCGAGGCGTTCCGCCGCGCCTCCTGCGCGATCAGCGGGCCTGCCACCTGCGTGGTCATGATGACCCCCGCCACAGTCCCGCCCAGTGCCGCCATCACGAACTTGCGCATCTCGTGGTCCTATCCTCCAGGGGCGGCGAACCAGACGGCCGGATCTTCCGGCCGGGTGCCGCGTCGTATTTCGATATACAGGGTTTCGCTGTCGCGCACAGCCGCCGCATCCGCCCCGGGGGCAAAGCCGTCCTCGCCCGGCTCGATCCCGCCCATCAGCCCCAGCGCATCGCCGGCCGCCACCACGTCGCCCACCCCGCCATACACCGTGCCAAGGCCAGCGAGCACCACAAGATAGTCCTCGCCCGGCTCAAGAACCATCACATTTCCGTAGTCGAGCAGGGGGCCGACATAGCGGATGGTGCCCGCCGCGGGCGCGGTGACCAGGGCTTGCGGCCTTGTGGCCAGCGTCAGGCCGGGGCGGCGCACGCCCGCCGGATCGGCCTCGCCCGCCCGGCGCAGCAGGGTGCCGCGGGCGGGCAGGGGCAGCTGGCCCTTCAGGGTCGCGAAGCCGGGCAGGGCGGGCGCGCCGGCCGGCGCAAGGCCGGCGGCGAAGGCGTCCAGCGTCTCGGCCGCCGCCAGCAGCGCGGCCAGCGCCTGCGGATCCTCGGTCAGGCTGCGCGGCGGGGGCACGCGGTCGCCGATGGCCTGGCTCAGCGCGCTGCGGGCGGCCTGCACCCGCGCCAGCCCCTCGGTCAGCACCGCGGCCGAGGCGGTCTGCAGCGCGCGCAGGTCGCGCAGTTCGGCCAGTTCCCGGCGCAGCCGCTCGGCCTCGGCCTGCAGGCCGGGGGTGACCTCGGCCAGCAACATCCCCGAGCGCACGGTGCCCAGCGGCCCCTGCGGATGCAGCAGCAGATGCGGCCCCGGCTGCGCCTCGATCTGGCTCAGCACGGCCAGCAGCTGGCTGATCTCCGCCCGGCGCGCCTCGAACTGGGCGGCCAGTTGCGTCTCGCGCAGCCGGGCCTGCCGCAGCGCCTCGCGCAGGGTGGCGAGGCCGGCCTCGTAGGCGCCAATGGTGCGGGTCAGCGCCGCCACCCGCTCGCGCGCCGCGGTGGCCTGGTCCAGCGCCGCAATCGCCGCCTGCAATTCGGCCGAGGCGCGGGCGGCGGCCTCGGCCACCGTCTCGGCCCCCGCGGGGGGGGCGAGGAACATGAGGGCCAGGAGCCCCGCGCGGATCATGCGATCAGGCTCTGCCCGGTCATCTCGGGCGGCTGGGGGACGCGCATCAGCGCCAGCAGGGTGGGAGCGAGGTCGGCCAGCCTGCCGTCGCGCAGCGTGGCCCCGGGGGGGCCGCCCACCAGCACCACCGGCACCGGGTTGGTGGTATGCGCGGTATGCGGGCCGCCGGTCACCGGATCCACCATCACCTCGCAATTGCCGTGGTCGGCGCAGACGACCATCGCGCCGCCCGCTGCCCTGAGCGCCTCCAGCGCCCGGCCCAGCCCGCGGTCCACCGCCTCGCAGGCCAGCATGGCGGCGGGCAGGCTGCCGGTATGGCCCACCATGTCGGGGTTGGCGTAGTTGACCACGATCAGGTCGAAGCCCTGCCCGATCGCCGCCACCAGCCGGTCGCTGACCTCCTCGGCCGCCATCTCGGGTTGCAGGTCATAGGTGGCGACCTTGGGCGAGGGGGCCATGTAGCGTTCTTCCCCCGCGAAGGGCGTCTCCCGCCCCCCGTTCAGGAAAAAGGTGACATGGGGGTATTTCTCGGTCTCCGCCAGCCGGAACTGCCGCAGGCCCCGCGCGGCCACCCATTCGCCCAGGGTGTTGCGGATGTCCTGCTTGGGATAGGCGGTGGTCATGTAGGCGTCATGCGCCGCGGAATAGTCCACCATCCCCAGCCGCGCCGCCCAGAGCGGCCTTTTGCCCGGGTCGAAGGCGGTGAAGCCGGGGTCGCCCAGCGCCGCCAGGATCTCCCGCGCCCGGTCGGCGCGGAAGTTCAGGCAGAACAGCCCGTCGCCGTCCCTCGCCCCCTGGTAGCCGCCGATGACGGTGGGGGCCACGAACTCGTCGGTCTCCCCGCGCCCCTGCGCCTCGGAGAGCGCGGTGAGCGGATCCGCCGCCCGCTCCCCCTCGCCCCGCACCAGCGCGGCGAAGGCGCGCGCCACCCGGTCCCAGCGGTTGTCGCGGTCCATCGCCCAGTAGCGCCCGGTCACCGTGGCCACCCTTGCGCCCACCGGCAGGGCCGCCAGCAGTTGCTCCACATAGCCCGGCGCGCTGGTGGGCGGCACATCGCGCCCGTCGGTGATCGCATGGATCCAGACCGGCACGCCCGCCGCGGTGATCGCCCGCGCGGCCTCGATCAGATGCGCGATATGGCCGTGCACCCCCCCGTCCGACACCACCCCCATCAGATGCGCCGCCCCGCCCGAGGCGCGCAGCGCGGCGATGAAGGCGGTGAGCCCCGGGTTGCGGCGGAAGGCTCCGGTCTCGATGGCCAGGTCGATGGCGCCCAGATCCATCGCCACCACCCGCCCGGCGCCGATATTGGTATGCCCGACCTCGGAGTTGCCCATCTGCCCGCCGGGCAGCCCCACCTCCGGCCCGTGGGTCACCAGCGTGGCGTGCGGGCACTCGGCCATGATCCGGTCGAAGTTCGGCGTATGCGCCACCGCCGGGGCATTGGCCATCCGGCTGGCCGACAGGCCCCAGCCGTCGAGGATGCACAGGACCACGGGCTTCGGGGCGGGATCGGACATTCGGGCTTCCTCGGCTTGCGGCCCCGTTCTATGCCGCGGGGGCGCGGCGGGCAACGGGGGCGGGATGCAGGGGACGGCGGAGATCTCGGCCTGCGGCCGCTGGCGGTTCCGGCTGACGCGGCGCTGGGGGCCGGGGCCGGCGGTGGCCTTCGTGCTGCTGAACCCCTCGGTGGCCGATGCCGAGCGCGACGACCCCACCCTGCGCCGCTGCATCGGGCTGGCGCGGGACCGGGGCGCGGGCGGGCTGGTGGTGGCGAACCTCTTCGCCTGGCGCGCGACCGACCCCGGGGCGTTGCGCGCGGCCGGGGATCCGGTGGGGCCGGGCAACGACGCTTTCATCCTCGATGCGGCGCAGGAGGCGGGCGACGCGATCTGCGGCTGGGGCGCGGGCGGCGCCCTGCACGGCCGGGGAGAGCGGGTGGCGGCCATGCTGCGGGAGGCCGGCGTTCCCCTCTGGCACCTCGGCCTGACCAAGGGCTGCCAGCCGCGCCATCCGCTCTATCTCCCCGCCGGCACCCTTCCGCTGCGCTGGAGCTGACAGAAATCGGGCCGCCGGCGCGGAATGGCTCGTTGCCGGCCTTTCCGCTTGAGCCGGCCGCCCGGCTGGTCAAGGCTCGGGCCGTCACGCCAGCACAAGGCCGCTCCGACCATGTTTGCCGATCATGATGCCTACATAGCCGCGGCCCCTGAAGAGCTCCGCCCCCTGCTGGTCCGGTTGCGCGCCCAGCTTGCGCGGGCATTGCCCGACGCCGAGGAAGTCATCGCCTACAAGATGCCGGGTTTCAGGATCGGACAGTCCATCGTCGCGGGTTATGCCGCGTTCAGCAGGCAATGCGGCCTCTATCTGGCTCCCTCCGCCATCGAGGCGCACGCCGGGGACATTGCCGCGGCCGGGCTCAAGGCCACCAAGACCGGCGTCACCTTCTCGCCGGGCCGGCCGATCCCCGACGAACTCGTCAGGAAACTCGCCCTGGCTTCCAGAAGGGATCAGGAGCTCTGAGAGCCCGTCGGTAAGGCAGCCTCCGGGCCCTTGCGCCGCCGCGGCCGCCCGGCGCAGGCTGCCGCGCGGGGAGGACTGCCATGGACGCGACGATTCCCGGCTTTGCCCGCCGCCTGATCCCCGGCGACGGCGTGATGCTCTCGGTGCAGGAGGCGGGCGAGGGGCCGGCGCTGATCCTGCTGCACGGATTCCCTCAGAACGGCATGTGCTGGTCGCGGGTGGCCCCGGATTTCGCCCGCCGCCACCGGGTGATCGTGCCCGACCTGCGCGGCTATGGCGGCAGCGAGGCCCCGCCGGACGACCCCGGCCATACCGCCTATTCCAAGCGGCAGATGGCGCGCGACGTGGTGGCGCTGATGGACCGGCTGGGGGTGGAGCGCGCCGATGTGCTGGGCCACGACCGCGGGGCGCGGGTGGCCTATCGGCTGGCGCTGGACCACCCTGAGAGGCTCGGCCGGCTGGGCATCATCGAGATCGCCACCACCGCGGACTACTGGGCGCATTGGGATGCCGGGATGGCGATGGCGGCCTGGCACTGGACCTTCCTCGCCCAGCCCGCGCCGCTGCCCGAGACCATGATCGGCGCCGATCCGGTGGGGGTGGTGGAATGGTTCCTGACGGCCTGGACGCTGGGCCGCTCGCTGGACGTGTTCCCCCCGCTGGCCTTGGAGACCTATCGCGCCCAGGCCCGTGCGCCGGCGCGCATCCATGCGATGTGCGCGGATTATCGCGCCGGGGCCACCACCGACCGCGCGGCGGACGAGGAAGACCGCGCCGCCGGCCGCCGGATCGCCGCGCCCTTGATGTTCCTCTGGGGCCGGCACGGCTTTCCCGCCCGCACCGGCGACCCCGCGGCGCTGTGGCGGGCCTGGGCCGACGACGTGCGGGACGCCAGCTGCGAGAGCGGGCATTTCGTGATGGAAGAGGCGCCCGGGGCGGTGCTGGACACCTTCGGCCCGTTCTTCGCGGAGTGATCGCGGAGCCGCGTGCCGCCGGAGTTTTCGAAAACTCCGGTCCGGGGCCTTTGAAGGCTCCGCCCCGATTTCTTCAAAGAAATCGGAAGCTTCACGCCGCCAGCCCCTCCGGCACCAGCCGCATCAGCGAGAGATCCAGCCCCCCGCCGCGGGCCACGATGGCCAGCGGCTGGCCGTCCAGCAGGATGGTGGCCTCGCCCGTCGCCTCGTCCCGCAGCAGGCCGAGCTGCGGGGCCGGGTGGTGGCCCGCGTCATAGACCACCAGGATCTCGTCCGCGGCCGGGTCGAAATCGGCGATCCGGGCGGGCGGGTTGCCCGCCAGCCAGTCGCTGTCCGACGCCTCGCCTGCCTCCGGGTCGGTGGAGACATAGGACCCCGGCTCCTCCCATTCGTCTCCCCGCGCCCCGCCGGGCGGGCCGGCGCCTCCGGGCGCGGGTCCGCCGGGATCGCCGGGGGCGACGGGCGTGGCCTCGTCGGAGACATAAGGCCCGGGTTCTTCCCATTCGTCGCCCCGCGGGCCGCCGGGCAGGCCGGGCCCCCCGGGCGCTGCCCCGCCCGGATCGCCCGGCGCGACGGGGGTGGTCTCGTCGGAGACATGGGGCCCGGGTTCCTCCCACTCGTCGCCGCGGGCGCCGCCGGCCGGATCGGGGGCCGGCGCCCAGAGCGGCGGCGCGCCGGGATCGCCCAGCGCGATGTCCAGAAGATCGCCGCCGGCCCCGGCCGTGGCGAAGGGGGGCGGGGGATCGGCCCCTTCCTCCTGCGCGTCCTCCTCGCCCTCGTCGGCGGTCCTGAGAC
Organism: Paracoccaceae bacterium; assembly: GCA_037190175.1. Classification (GTDB taxonomy): domain Bacteria; phylum Pseudomonadota; class Alphaproteobacteria; order Rhodobacterales; family Rhodobacteraceae; genus JBBCJM01. Next base: position 33,059 of record JBBCJM010000062.1, read on the forward strand.
CCGTCATGACCGCATCGGCCGCCAGACCGGCGGCCAGCGCCCCCAGCACACCCAGAAAGAACCACACGGCACAGAACCCCCTGGCCAGAACCCCCAAGGCCCCTCGCGCGTCGACCATTCCGGCCGCAACACCCGACAGGCAAGGGATTCTCCCCCGGCACACCATGCCATGCCCGGGCCCCTGGCGGCCAGCCGCGCGGGGGCGATGGCTAAAACTCGCGGCATTTTCCGGCGCCGCCCGCATCGGCCCTTTCCTTCGCGCGCGATTTCCGCTATCGGCCCGCATCCGCCGCCTGGGCGGAAGGGCCCTGCTGGACGACATCCCGGCTTGCGCCGTCACCCGAACCGATAGGAGATCCCGATGTCGATCACGCTCGAGGACAAGGCGCGCCTCATCAAGGAATACGGCACCAAGGAAGGCGACACCGGCTCGCCCGAGGTGCAGGTGGCGATCCTGTCGACCCGCATCGCCGCGCTGACTGAACACTTCAAGGACCACAAGAACGACAACCACTCGCGTCGTGGCCTTCTGATGCTGGTGGCCCAGCGCCGCAAGCTGCTCGACTACCTGAAGAAGAAGGACGAGGGCCGCTACCAGTCGCTGATCGCGCGGCTGGGCCTGCGCCGCTGATCCCACAGGGATTGCAGGCAAACGCCCGCGCCAGGGATGGCGCGGGCGTTTTCGTTCATTCGGCGGCCGGATCCCAGCCGGAGATCGCCTTGGGCTCCAGGAATTCCTCGATCCCCCAGACCCCGCCCTCGCGCGCCCGGCCGCTGGCCTTGACCCCGCCGAAGGGCGAGCCCGCGGCGCGGTTCTTGCCGTTCATCTGCACCATACCCGACTTCAGCCGCAGCGCCAGCCGGTTGCGCCGGGCGCCGTCCTGGCTTTGCACATAGTTGGTTAGCCCGTAGGGCGTGTCGTTGGCGATGGCCACCGCGTGGTCCTCGTCCTCGAAGGGGATGATCGACAGCACGGGACCGAAGATCTCCTCCCGCTCGATGGTCATGCCCGGGGACACGTCGGCAAAGATCGTGGGCTTGACGTAGAAGCCGCGGTTGAACCCCTCGGGCAGGCCCGGCCCGCCAGCCACCAGCCGCGCGCCCTCGTCGATCCCGGTCTGGATGTATCTCTGGATCTGCTCCCACTGCCGGCGGTTCACCACCGGGCCGATGTGCCCCCCGGCCTCATGCGCCGAGCCCACGCGGGTCTCCCCGGCCACCCGGGCCGCGGTCTCCACCGCCTGGTCGTAGACCGAACGTTCCACCAGCATCCGGCTGGGCGCGTTGCAGGACTGGCCCGAGTTGTCCATCATGTGGCGCACCCCGCGCTCCACCGCCTTGGCGTCGGCATCGGCGAAGATCAGGTTGGCGCCCTTGCCGCCCAGCTCCAGCGTGACCTTCTTCAGCGTGTCGGCCGCGGCGCGCGAGATCGCCCGCCCGGCGCGGGTGGAGCCGGTGAAGGAGATCATCTCGACATCCGGGTGGGTGGACAGCTGCGTCCCCACCCCGGCGCCGTCGCCGTTGACCAGGTTGAACACCCCGGCCGGCGCCCCCGCGTCATGCACGAACTCGGCGAAGAGGAGGGAGGAGAGCGGCGCCTCCTCCGACGGCTTCAGCACGCAGGTGCAGCCCGCGAGCAGGGCGGGGATGACCTTCAGCGTCACCTGGTTCATCGGCCAGTTCCAGGGCGTGATCAGGCCCACGACCCCGATCGGCTCCAGCGAGATGCGGTCGTTGGGCGCGTGCGGCCCCAACTGGCGGACCCATTCGATGCTGTCGAAGGCGGTCAGGAAGTTCTTCAGGTGCCAGGGCAGCGCGGTCGCCTGCTGCTGGGTGGCGTGGTCGATGGGCGAGCCCATCTCCAGGCTGATCGCGCGCGCCAGCTCGTCCTTCCGCGCCTCGTATTGCGCGAGGATCCGCTCCACCAGCGCCCGCCGCTCGGCCGGGGGAGTGGCGGCCCAGGCGGGGAAGGCGGCCTTGGCGGCGGCCACGGCGGCGTCGGTGTCGGCCTGCCCGCCCAGCGAGATCGTGGCGCAGACCTCCTCGGTCGAAGGGTCCAGCACCGGGCAGTCGCGCCCCTGGACCGGATCGACCCACCTGCCGCCGATATAGAACTGACGCTTCTCGATCATCGCAAACCTCCGTGTTCGCGCGGCAGGGTGGCACCGCGGCGGAACGGGTTCAAGCGACAGCGGGGCCGGGGGGAACGGCGATGGCGCGGCAATCCGCCGGGCAGGTCGGATGTTCTGTCCGAGCGGGGCGCGGGGGCACGGGCATCCTTTTTCGGCGCGCCCTCGTGCAACCCGGGCGGGGGTGGCATACTTTCCGGGCAGCGAAACCAGACAGCGAGAGCACGCCATGAGCCTGCGCATCAACGACATCGCCCCCGATTTCACCGCCGAGTCGACCGCCGGCACGATCCGCTTCCACGACTGGGTGGGTGACCACTACGCCATCCTCTTCAGCCATCCGAAGGACTTCACCCCCGTCTGCACCACCGAATTCGGCGTGGTGGCGCAGCTGGCGTCCGAATTCGCCAAGCGCAACACCAAGGTGATCGGCGTCTCGGTCGACAGCGTGCAGGACCACGAGAAGTGGAAGCGCGACATCGAGGCGGTGGGCGGCGCGCCGGCCGACTTCCCGATCATCGACGACGCCGGCCTGAAGGTGGCCAAGGCCTTCGACATGCTGCCGGCCGACTACTACACCCCCACCGAGGGCCGGGCGCCGGCGCATACCGCCACGGTGCGCACGGTCTATATCATCGGGCCGGACAAGAAGATCCGGCTGAACCTGACCTATCCGATGTCGGTGGGGCGCAACTTCGCCGAGATCCTGCGGGCGCTGGACGCGGTGCGGCTGACCGACGGGGTGCCGCTGGCCACGCCGGCGAACTGGCAGCCCGGGCAGGACGTGATCGTGGCCACCGCGCTGAACGACGAACAGGCGCGCGAGCGGTATGGCGAACTGGACATCCGCCTGCCCTACCTGCGCTACGCCAAGGCGCCGGCCTGAGGGGCCCGGGGCCGTCCTTCTGCGGGGGCGGCCCAAATTCCTTGAAGCAAGGAATTTGCAAAAATCTTCGAAGATTTTTGCGCCGGCTACCGCGCCAGCGTGGCGTGCAGCATCATCAGCCCGATCAGCACCGGCTGGTGGATGAGATAGATCGCCAGGCTGTGCCGGCCCGGCCAGCCCAGCCGCTCGGCCATCGCCCCGCCCCAGGCCGCCAGCCTCCGGTCCCAGCCCTTGCGGGTGGCCTGCTGCGCCAGCCCCATGCCGACGAGGAAGGGCGCGAGCCAGGGGAACAGCGGCACGAAGTCCACCGACTGCGGGATGCGGGTGCCGAGGCCCGTCCAGGCCAGCGCGGGGTGGTCGAAGAGCGGCAGCGCCACCTCCTGCGACATCACCGCCACCACGAAGGCCCCGGCCACCGTCACCGCCGGGATCGCGCGCAGGAACAGGAGCCCCGCGACGCTGCAGGCGGCGATGGAATGCAGGATGCCGAAGAAGACGAAGCGGTCGGGGAACACCGCCCAGGTCGCCAGCGACACCAGCCCCGCCGCCGCGCCGATCACCGCCAGCCGGCGCAGGAAGGGCCGCGGCCGGAACCCCCGCCCGTGCGCCAGCCACAGGCTGACCCCGGAGAGGAACAGGAAGCTGCCCGCCACCAGCCGCGCGAACTGGCCGAAGGGCCAGCCCATGGCGGTGCCCGGTGCCAGGTGGCCGTAAAGCTCGAGGTCGAAGACGAAGTGGTAGACGACCATGCCCCCCAGCGCCGCCGTGCGCGCCACGTCCAGCGCGATGATCCTGCCGCCGCCCAATGCCGCCTGCCTCCTGTGCCGCCGCGGGATAGAGCCACCGCCCGGCCGGCGTGTCAAATCAGCCCAGCGCGGCCTGCCAGCGGGCGACCTGCTCGCGCACCCGCTCCGGCGCCGTGCCGCCGTAGGAGCGGCGGGAACGGACCGAATTCTCCACCCCCAGCACCTCGAACACCCCCGCGGTGATCCCGGGATGCACCGCCTGCATCTGCGCCAGCGTCAGGTCGGGCAGGTCCACCCCCGCGGCCTCGGCCTGCGCCACCAGCGCGCCGGTGACGTGATGCGCCTCGCGGAAGGGCAGGCCAAGCTCGCGCACCAGCCAGTCGGCGAGGTCGGTGGCGGTGGAGAAGCCCGCGGCCGCGGCCGCGGCCAGCACATCGCGGTTCGCGGTCATGTCGCGCACCATCCCCTCCATCGCCGCCAGCCCCAGCATCAGGTTGTCGGCGGCGTCGAAGACCTGTTCCTTGTCCTCCTGCATGTCCTTGGAATAGGTCAGCGCCAGCCCCTTCATCACGGTGAAGAGCGCCACGGTGGCCCCGAGGATCCGCCCGAGCTTGGAGCGCAGCAGCTCCGCCGCATCCGGGTTCTTCTTCTGCGGCATGATGGAGGAGCCGGTGGTCCAGCGGTCGGACAGCCGCACGAAGCGGAACTGCGCCGAGGACCAGATCACCAACTCCTCGGCGAAACGGCTGAGGTGCATGGCGCAGATCGAACTGGCCGCCAGGAACTCCAGCGCGAAGTCGCGGTCGGCCACCGAATCGAGGCTGTTCGCGGTGGGCCGGTCGAAGCCCAGCGCCTGCGCCGTCATGTGGCGGTCGATGGGAAAGCCCGTACCGGCCAGCGCCGCCGCGCCCAGCGGGCATTCGTTCATCCGCGCCCGCGCGTCCCGGAACCGCGAGCGGTCGCGACCCAGCATCTCGACATAGGCCAGCATGTGGTGGCCCCAGGTCACCGGCTGGGCGGTCTGAAGGTGGGTGAAGCCGGGCATCGCCCAGTCCGCCCCGGCCTCGGCCTGCGCCAGGAACGCCTGCATCAGCGCCGTCAGCCCCCCGATGGCCGCATCGCACTGGTCGCGCACCCAGAGCCGGAAATCCACCGCCACCTGGTCGTTGCGCGCCCGCGCGGTGTGCAGCCGGCCGGCGGGGTCTCCGATCAGCGCCTTCAGCCGGGCCTCGACGTTCATGTGGATGTCTTCCAGCTCCACCCGGAACGGGAACGACCCCTCTTCGATCTCTGACAAGACGGTGAGCAGCCCTTCCCGGATCGCCTGCGCATCGCTATCGGTGATGATGCCGCAGGCGGCCAGCATGGCCGCGTGCGCGCGGCTGCCCTCGATGTCCTGCCGGGCCAGCCGCCGGTCGAAGCCGATCGAGGCGTTGATCGCCTGCATGATCGCGTCGGGCCCGGCGGCGAAGCGCCCGCCCCACATGGCGTTGGCGGTGGTCTCGGTCATGATGGCACCTCGGGAGGCGGAAATGCTGCGGTTCAGACTGGCGGTCGTCTACATCGCGGCGGCAGCCTGCGCCACCCCGGCGGCGGCGGGGCCCGAGGCGGCGCGGGCCGTGCAGGCCGGCGACATGCGCAAGCTGGTGATCCACGACGCGCCCCAGCCGGTGCCCGCGGCGGAACTGCTGACGCTGACCGACCAGCCGCGGGGGCTGGAGGACTGGCGCGGGCAATGGGTGGTGGTGAACTTCTGGGCCACCTGGTGCGCGCCCTGCCGGGCCGAGATGCCCTCGCTGGACCGGCTGGCGGCCTCGGGCCAGCCGGTGGTGACGGTGGCCACCGGGCGCAACCCGCTGCCCGCCATCGAACGGTTCTGGGAGGAGACCGGGATCGAGCACCTGCCGGTCTTGCGCGACCCGAGGTCTGGCCTGTCGCGGCAGCTGGGCATCCTCGGGCTGCCGGTCACCGTGATCCTGAACCCCGAGGGGCAGGAGGTGGCGCGGCTGACCGGGGATGCCGACTGGGATACCGAGGAGGCGAGGGCGGTATTGTCGGCGCTGGCGCAGTAGGTGGACGGCATGGTGGGCAGATTGCCCACCCTACCGGAGCGGGTGCGCAGGCTGGGCGATCCGCCCACCGCCACAGCGCCGTTTCGAGCAACGCCCGACCGCGAGGGGCGTAGGGTGGGCAATCTGCCCACCACCCCCGCCAGACCCGATCACCGGGCCATGCACGACCGGATGCGTAGGGTGGGCGATTCCGGCCGCCCCCGCCCCCCCCCGACCCGG
>JBBCJM010000063.1:0-15827 GCA_037190175.1 Paracoccaceae bacterium
TTCACCTATTACCCCGAAAGCGCCTTCGGCAGCGACGTGCGCACCGCGGCCAATTATCGCGACCCGGTGGTGATCTGCCTGATCCGCACCGGCGGGGTGGAGGAATGCCTGGACGACCCCGACCCGCTCTTGGAAACGCTGGACGCCGGCGGCGGCGTGGAGGGCGCCGAGCCCGGCTGGATCCTCTGGCCGCCGATCCGCTCCAGCTACAACACGGTGAACGACATCGGCCGCGCCGCGCCTTCGCCGCCCGACCAGAACCACCTGCTCGGCACCGACGACACCGCGCGCGACGTGGCGGCGCGGGTGATCTATGGCTTCCGCACCTCGGTCAGCTTCGCGCTGATCGTCACCGTGCTGACCTCGGTGATCGGCATCGCCGCCGGCGCGGTGCAGGGCTATTTCGGCGGGCTGGTCGACCTGATCTTCCAGCGGCTGATCGAATTGTGGGCCTCGACCCCCACGCTCTACATCATCATCATCGTGGCGGCGATCATCCCGATGAACTTCTGGCTGCTGGTGGGGCTGTCGGTATTGTTCGGCTGGACGGCCCTGATCGGCGTGGTCAGGGCCGAATTCCTGCGGGCGCGGAACTTCGAGTATGTGCGGGCGGCGCGAGCCTTGGGGGTGGCCGACCGGGTGATCATGTTCCGCCACGTGCTGCCCAATGCCATGGTCGCCACGCTGACCATGCTGCCCTTCATCGTCACCTCGGCCATCGGCTCGCTGGCGGCGCTGGACTTCCTGGGCTTCGGCCTGCCCTCCAACTCCCCCTCGCTGGGGGAACTGACGCTGCAGGCCAAGAACAACCTGCAAGCGCCATGGCTGGCCTTCACCGCCTTCGTCACCTTCGCGCTGATGCTGAGCCTCTTGGTCTTCATCTTCGAGGGCGTGCGCGACGCCTTCGACCCGCGAAAGACCTTCCGGTGAGCGTTCTGGAGGTGCGCGACCTGAACGTGCGCTTCGCCCAGGACGGGCGGCTGATCCATGCGGTGCGCGGCGTGTCCTTCGAGGTCGGCCGGGGCGAGACCGTGGCGCTGGTGGGCGAATCGGGCTCGGGCAAGTCGGTCACCGCGCTCTCCACCGTGGCGCTCTTGCCGGACAACGCCACCGTCACCGGCTCGGTCACCTATGCCGGCACCCAGATGGTGGGCGCGCCCGAGGACAGCCTGCGCCGCATCCGCGGCAACGACATCAGCTTCATCTTCCAGGAGCCGATGACCAGCCTGAATCCGCTGCACACCATCGAGCGGCAGCTGGCCGAATCGCTCGCGCTGCACCAGGGGCTGACCGGCGCGCCGGCGCGGGCGCGCATCCTCGACCTGTTGCAGAAGGTGGGAATCCGCGAGGCCGAAAGCCGGCTGTCCGCCTATCCGCACCAGCTCTCCGGCGGGCAGCGGCAGCGGGTGATGATCGCCATGGCGCTGGCCAACGGCCCGGAACTGCTGATCGCCGACGAGCCCACCACCGCGCTGGACGTGACGATCCAGGCGCAGATCCTCGACCTGCTGGTGGAGCTGAAACGCAGCGAGGGGCTGTCGCTGCTGTTCATCACCCACGACCTCAGCATCGTGCGCCGCATCGCCGACCGGGTCTGCGTGATGCAGGGCGGCGAGATCGTGGAACAGGGCCCCACCGCGCAGATCTTCGCCAGCCCCAGCCATCCCTATACCCGCAGCCTGATCGAGGCCGAGCCCAAGGGCACGCCCGAGCCGGTGCCGGCGGGGGCCGAGGAGATCGTGCGCACCGAGGCCTTGCGCGTCTGGTTCCCGATTACCCGCGGCATCCTGCGCCGCACCGTGGGCCATGTGAAGGCGGTGAACGGCGCCAGCCTGTCCGTGCGCGCGGGCGAGACGCTGGGCATCGTGGGCGAATCGGGCTCGGGCAAGACCACGCTGGCGCTGGCCATCCTGCGGTTGACCGCAAGCGAGGGGCCGGTGGTCTTCCTCGGCCGGCGGATCGACGGGCTGACCCCGCGCGAGATGCGCCCCTTGCGCCGCGACATGCAGGTGGTGTTCCAGGACCCCTACGGCAGCCTCTCGCCCCGGATGACCGCCGGCCAGATCATCGCCGAGGGGCTGGGCGTGCACGGGGTGGAGCCGGGCCGCGCCCCCGCCGAGGTGGTGGCGGAAATCATGGCCGAGGTGGGGCTGGACCCCGCGATGGCCGGCCGCTATCCGCACGAATTCTCCGGCGGCCAGCGCCAGCGCATCGCCATCGCCCGGGCCATGGTGCTGCGGCCGAAGCTGGTGATCCTGGACGAGCCGACCTCGGCGCTGGACATGACCGTGCAGGTGCAGATCGTGGCGCTCTTGCGCGAGTTCCAGCGGCGGCATGGGCTGGCCTATCTCTTCCTCAGCCACGACCTGCGGGTGGTGCGCGCGCTGTCGCACCGGGTGATGGTGATGAAGGCCGGCGACGTGGTGGAGGCTGGGCCGGCGGACGAGGTGTTCACCGCCCCGCGCGACCCCTATACCCGCGAGCTTCTGGCCGCGGCGCTGGCGGGGGCGAGGCCGGCGGCGTGAGGATCCTCCTCGTCCACCAGAACTTTCCCGGGCAGTTCCTGCATCTGGCCCCGGCGCTGGCGGCGCGGGGGCACGAGGTGCGGGCGCTGACCGATGCGAGGAACACCCGCCCCTCGCCGGTGCCGGTGGTGAAGTACCGCTTCGACCCCCCGCAGGTGGACCCCGCCGCCACAAGGCTGGGGCGCAACTATACCACCATGTCCGACCGCGGGGTGGCGGCGGCGCGGGCGGCGGCCACCCTGCGGGGGCAGGGCTATGTGCCCGATGTGGTCTTCGGCCATTCCGGCTGGGGCGAGACGCTCTATCTGCGCGAGATCTGGCCCGAGGCGCGGCACCTGGCCTATGCCGAGTTCTATTACCGCGGCCGCGGCCAGGACGTGGGCTTCGACCCGGAGTTCGACCCGGCGCCGCCCGGCAGCATCGAGCCCTTGATGATCGCCCAGGCCCGGGCCGCGCATCTGGGGCAGGCGCTGCTGCACGCCGACGCCGCGGTCTCGCCCACCCGCTGGCAGGCCGACAGCCACCCGCCCGCGCTGCGCCGGATGATCGAGGTGATCCACGACGGGGTGGACTGCGCCCGCCTGGCCCCCGATCCCGCCGCCCGCGTGACCCTGCCCGACGGCCGGGTGCTGGCCCCGGGCGACGAGGTGCTGAGCTTCGTCAACCGCAACCTGGAGCCCTATCGCGGCTATCACGTCTTCATGCGCGCGCTGCCCGCGGTGCTGGCGGCGCGGCCCGAGGCCCAGGTGGTGATCGTGGGCGGGGATGAAGTCAGCTATGGCCGCCCTCCGCCCGGCGGCACCGGGTGGAAGGACATCTTCCTGGCCGAGGTGATGCAGGACCTGGACCTCTCGCGCGTGCATTTCCTGGGCAAGGTGCCCTATCCGGTGTTCACCGCGCTGATGCAGGTCACCCGGGTGCACGCCTATCTGACCTATCCCTTCGTGCTCTCCTGGTCGATGATCGAGGCGATGGCGGCCGGCGCGCTGGTGGTGGGCTCGGCCACCGCCCCGGTGCGCGAGGTGATCGAGGACGGGGCGAACGGCCGGCTGGTGGATTTCTTCGACGTGGACGGCTGGTCGCTGGCGCTCACCCGCGCCCTGGCCGACCCCGCCGAGGCCGCCCCCCTGCGCGCCGCCGCCCGGGCCACCGCGCTGGACCGCTATGACCTGCAATCGGTCTGCCTGCCGCGGATGATCGGCTTCGTCGAGGGCCGGTAGCGCCTGCGTCCAGGCATCGAGGGTCTTGTTCCGCCGTAGGGTGGGCAATCTGCCCACCATTGCGTGACGGGCGTGGTGGGCGGATCGCCCACCCTACGAGGTGCTGGCCCCCGCGCTCTCCGCCAAAGCTACCTCAGCTCCCCGGCGAAGTCGTAGCGGTCGCCGGCCCAGCTCCAGCGGGCATAGGGGATGTCGAAGCCGCCCTGGATGTGCTGCAGGATCACGTCGGGCCAGCCGTCGCGGCCCGGGGCCTGCGCGTCCAGCCAGACGTTGAACGAGGGGCCGGAATACTGCGGTTCCCACTCGCCCCCCGGCGCGGCGGCGAAGAGGAACGCCCCGGCCCCCGACTGGCCGTAGACCGCGGCGGTGTTGTGGTGGATCGTGGCCAGCAGCATCCGCCGTCCGTCCGGCCAGACCGCCACCATCGCCTCGACATGCTGGTCGGTGGGCGCGCCCATCTCCTTCAGCAGCGCCTCGTTATGGGCCAGCCCCTCGGCCAGCAGGCGGCGGGCCTCGGCCTCGTTCTCGGGGGTCGTGGGGCCGGCGAAGGGGACGAAGCGGTCGGGCGCCGTCTCGGGCGTCTGCGCGAGGGCGGGCAGGGCAAGGGCAAGGAAGGCGGCGGCGGCAAGACGGATCACGGGGGCGCTCCTTTCCTCGGGCGGGGGAAGAATGGCGGAGCGGGGGGTTGCAGGGCAAGCCTCTTCAGCCCGGCAGCGCCGCCGCCCGCACCCACCAGCCGGGCTCCGCCCGGGCGAGGGCAGCGGCGGAGGCGGCGGCCGGAGCCTCGGCGGCAAACAGCGCGAAGCAGGTGGCGCCCGAGCACGACATCCGCGCCATCAGCGCCCCCGGCTGCGCCGCCAGCGCCGCCAGCACCTGCCCCACGGCGGGCAAGAGGCGGCGGGCCGGCGGTTCCAGATCGTTGCGCTGGCCGCGCAGGAAACCCGCCAGTGCGGCGGCATCGGGCCAGGCCGGCAGCACCTCGGGCAGGGGCGGGTTGTCGCGGCGCTCCAGCGCGGCGAAGACCGCGGCGGTGGACAGGGCCGCGCCGGGGTTGGCCAGCACCGCCCAGACCGGCGGCAGGGCCAGCGGTTCCAGCACCTCGCCCGTGCCGCGCATCCGCATCGGCCGCCCGGCCAGGCAGACCGGCACGTCCGCCCCCAGCGCCAGCACCTTGTCGGGCGCGGGCAGCGCCCGCCCCGTCAGCCGCGCCAGCGCCCGCAGGGTGGCCGCCGCATCGGCCGAGCCGCCGCCGAGGCCCGAGGCCACCGGCAGTTCCTTCCACAGCTCCACCGCCGCCTCGGCCCCGAAGGCCCGCGCCGCCCGCAGCACCAGATTGTCCCCGGTCGAAAGCCCCGCCGCCATCGGCCCCGCCACCGCCAGCGACAGCGCCCCGGGGGCCACCGTCACCCGGTCGCCCAGGCCCGCGAAGGCCACCAGGCTGTCCAGCAGGTGATAGCCGTCCGCCCGCCGCCCGGTGACGTGCAGGCACAGGTTCAGCTTCGCCGGCGCGGCCTCGCTGACGCCCAAGTCAGTTCCCGGTGGTCGCCGGCGCCCCGCCGGCGCTGGCGTGCAGCGGGCGCGCGCCCTCGGCCTCCAGCACCGCGTCGAGCCCGAGTTCCAGCTTCTTGCGGATGCGGGTCGCGTCGGCCTCCTCGGGGTCGAAGGACAGCGCCCGGCGCCACTGGAACCGCGCCTCCATCTGCCGGCCGACCGCCCAGTAGACATCGCCCAGATGGTCGGTCACCACCGGGTCCACCGGCTCCAGCACCGAGGCGCGCTCCATGGGCGCCAGGGCCTCGTCGAACCGGCCGAGCTTGAACAGGCCCCAGGCGAGGCTGTCCACGATATAGCCGGCGTCGGGCTGCTGGGCGACCGCGCGTTCGATCATGCCCAGCGCCTCCTCCAGCCGCTCGCCGCGGTCGATCCAGGAATAGCCGAGGTAGTTCAGCACCTGCGGCTGTTCGGGGTTGAGCTCCAGCGCCTTGAGGAAATCGGGCTCGGCCTTGTCCCAGGCCTTGCGCCGCTCGTTCACGATGGCGCGGCTGTAGAACAGGCCCCAGTGCTCGGCCCGCGGCTCGCCCACGCGCAGCACCGCCTCGTCATAGGCCACCACCGCCTCGTCCCAGCGTTCGGCGCGGCGCAGCGCGTCGCCCAGCGCCACATGCACCCCGATGGTGTCGCCATGGGTGCGGGTCAGGTCGCGCAGGACGTTGACCGCGGTGTCGGTATCGCCGGCGGCCTGCAAGGCCCGCGCCCGGCCGATCTGCGCGGCGAAATAGGCCCCGTCCGAGGGCGCCACCTGCGCATAGGCCTCGACCGACAGGTCGTACTGCCGCTGCTGCTCCAGCAGCGCCGCGGCCAGCAGCAGCGCCTCGGTATGGTCGGGGCGCAGCCAGCCGGCCAGCCGGGCGTAAAGCAGGGTATAGCCGTCGGTCGCCTCGCCGTTCAGCGCCGCCGCCAGGGTGAAGAACACCTCGGCCATGCCGTCCGTCGCGCTGCGGGCCGAGGTCCAGGGCAGGGTCTCGCCCGCCTGCAACCGGGCGATCAGCCGGGCGACGGCCGGATCGTCGCCGCCGGGGAAGGACCGCTGCAACAGCGCGACCGCCTCCTCCCGCTTCTCGATCTGGCTGAGGATCTCGGCGTGGGCGATGACGCCGCGGCGCATCAGCCGGATCTCGCCCGCGGCGCGGCCCGAGAGGATCTCGTCCGCCCCCTCGAAATCCCCCACCATGGCCAGCGCCAGCGCCTTGTGGTACAGGCCGAAGGCCTGCAGCCCCTGCGTGGCCGAGAGCTTGTCGAAGGCCTCGATGGCCTCGGACATCCGGCCCGAGCCCGCCTCGGCCCAGGCGCGGGAAAGGCTGTCCAGAAGCAGGCTCACGCTGCGCCCGCCGCTCTGGTCGGCCAGCAGCGCCTTGAAGTCGCCCCGTCGCGCCTGGTCGGCCAGCAGCACCAGGTCGGCGATCTGCGCCCGGCCGCCGGCCTGCTGCATCCGCCGCGCCACGGCGACCGCGCTCTCGATGGTGCCGGCGCCGACGTGGCCCACCATCGCGCCTTCCATCAGCGAGGGGTTGGCCGGGTCGGCCATCAGCGCGCGGGTGAACCAGCCGGCGGCCTGGCGGTAGTCGTCGTTCGCCCCGGCCACCCGGGCGGCCAGATAGGCGCCGGCATCCTCCGCCCGCAGGGGGGGCGCGGCCAGCACCAGCGCGGCGAGGGCAAGGGCGACAAGCGGGCGACGGGGCATCGGCATCCTCCGGGCTGTTCCGGCGAAACTAGGCCCCGCCGGGGCCGGTTGTCCATCGCCGGCGCCCGGAGGTCGCGGAATTGTCACATGTTGGGGTAGTTCGGCCCGCCGCCGCCCATGGGCGTGGTCCAGTGGATGTTCTGCAAGGGATCCTTGATGTCGCAGGTCTTGCAGTGCACGCAGTTCTGGAAGTTGATCACGAAGCGCGCCTCGGCCCCCTCGCCCACCACCTCATAGACCCCGGCCGGGCAGTACCTCTGCGCGGGTTCGGCGTATTCCGGCAGGTTCACCGCGATGGGGATCGACGGGTCCTTCAGCTTCAGGTGGCAGGGCTGGTGTTCCTCGTGGTTGGTGAAGCTGAAGGCCACGTTGGTCAGCCGGTCGAACGACAGCTTGCCGTCGGGCTTGGGGTAGTCGATGGGCTTGAAGTCCTTCGCCTTGCCGGTGGCGGCGGCGTCGGACTTGCCGTGCTTCAGCGTGCCGAACAGCGACAGGCCGAAGAGGTTGTTGGTCCACATGTCCAGCCCGCCGAGGGCAAGGCTGGCCACCAGCCCCCAGCGCGACCACATCGGCTTGACGTTGCGCACCGGGCGCAGGTCCGCCCCGATGGCCCCGCCGCGCACCTCGGCCTCATAGGCGGTCAGTTCGTCGCCCTCGCGTCCGGCCTTGATGGCCTCATGGGCCGCCTCGGCCGCGGCCTTGCCCGAGAGCATGGCGTTGTGGTTGCCCTTGATCCGCGGCACGTTCAGCAGGCCCGCGGAACAGCCCAGCAGCGCCACGCCGGGCGCCACCATCCTGGGCACCGACTGCCAGCCGCCCTCGCTGATCGCCCGGGCGCCATAGGCCACCCGCTTGCCGCCCGCCAGCAGCTCGGCCACCATCGGGTGGTGCTTGAACCGCTGGAACTCGGCATAGGGGTAGAGGTACGGGTTCTCGTAGTTCAGGTGCACCACGAAGCCCACGTAGACCTGATTGTTTTCAAGGTGATAGATGAAGCTGCCGCCGCCGGCGTTCGACCCCAGCGGCCAGCCCATCGTATGGGTGACCGTGCCCTCGCGGTGCTTGGCCGGGTCGATCTCCCAGATCTCCTTCATGCCCAGGCCGAACTTCTGCGGGTCCTTGCCGGCCGAGAGGTCGTATTTCGCCATCACCTCCTTGGCCAGCGAGCCGCGCACGCCCTCGCCCAGCAGCACATACTTGCCCGCCAGCTCCATCCCCGGCTCGTAGGCGTCGCCCGGCGTGCCGTCCGGCTCCAGCCCGAACTCGCCGGCCACCACGCCCGCCACCCGCTCGCCCTCGTAGACCAGCGCCGAGGCCGCCATGCCGGGGAAGATCTCCACCCCCAGCGCCTCGGCCTGCTCCGCCATCCAGCGACAGACGTTGCCCATGCTGACGATGTAGTTGCCATGGTTCGACATCAAGGGCGGCATCGGCCAGTTGGGGATGCGGATCTGCCCCGCCGGGCCGAGGAGGTAGAAGTTGTCCTCGCGCACCGGCACCTTGATCGGCGCGCCCTTCTCCTTCCAGTCGGGGATCAGCGCGTCGAGGCCCGAGGGGTCCAGCACCGCGCCCGACAGGATATGCGCGCCGACCTCGGACCCCTTCTCCAGCACCACCACGCTCAGGTCGGGGTCCAGCTGCTTCAGCCGGATCGCCGCGGACAGGCCCGCGGGCCCGGCCCCCACGATCACCACATCATAATCCATCCGCTCGCGGGTGATCTCGGCCATCGGCGCCTCCTTGCCTTGACCCCCTTGCGGCAGCGGGTCGGGATTGCGGGTACGGGTGCTCTTCTCCGCCGGTCGATGTGCCGCATCCCTCGGCCTGCGTCAATTGCAACCCCGCGTCGGGCGGGGGGCCGCCTGCGACCCCCTTTCCCCTTGCAAATCCGGTGCCGCAACGCCAACTTGGCGCGAGCCGCAGAGTCATGGCCCCCGACCGGGGCCGTGGCTTTGTTGTTTTTCGGCAGGCAAGAGGCGTGACCATGGAAAAGATCCCGATGACCCGCGCGGGCTTCAACGCTCTGGACGAGGAGCTGAAGGGGCTGAAAACGGTGGAACGTCCGGCGGTGATCCGGGCGATCGCCGAGGCGCGCGAGCATGGCGACCTGTCCGAGAACGCCGAGTACCACGCCGCGCGCGAGAAGCAGAGCTTCGTGGAAGGCCGCATCAAGGAGCTGGAGTCGATCCTGGGCCGCGCCGAGGTGATCGACCCCGCCCGCCTGACCGGCGCCATCAAGTTCGGCGCCACCGTCACCCTCTCGGACGAGGATTCGGGCGAGGAGCGCACTTATCAGATCGTGGGCGAGGCCGAGGCCAATCTGGAGGCCGGCCTGCTGAACATCCGCTCGCCGCTGGCCCGCGCGCTGATCGGCAAGGACGAGGGCGAGAGCGTGGAGGTGCGCACCCCCGGGGGCACGCGCAGCTATGAGGTGGTGACGGTCCGCTACCTCTGATAGGGATCGCCCATGGCCGAGCCGCACCCCGACAAGCCGCTGGATCTGGGCGTCTATGGCCGCCCCGCCGGGGCCGCGCGCGGGCTGCCCGACCTCGCGGCGGCGGCGCTGGCGGTGGTCTGGGTGGTGGGCGTCGGCCTGTGGCTGTTCGTGGCGCCCGAGGATGCCCGCCCGGGCGGCCTCACCACGCTCTTGATCGTCTTCATGCCGCTGGCGCTGCTGTGGGTGGCGGTCTCCACCACTCGGCAAGTGCGGGCGCTGCGGGAAGAGGCGCAGAGGTTGCAGGTCACCGTGGACGCGCTGCGGCATTCCTATGTGCTCAGCCAGCAGACCGGCGGGGCGCGCTCCTCGGTGGAAAAGCGGCTGGACGAGATCGCGGCGGCGCAGAAGCAGACCGAGGCCGCGCTCGCCACCTTCTTCTCCCGCCGCGACGCCACGCAGGTGGTGGCCTCGGCCGACCGCAAGGCGGCGCTGGCCCTGCCCCGACCCGACCCGGCGGCCGAACAGCCGGCGCTGGCGCTGGGCACCCCGGCCGAGGACTTCCGCGCCCCCCTGTCGGTGGCCGACTTCATCCGCGCGCTGAACTTCCCCGAGAATTCCGAGGACCGCGAGGGTTTCCGCGCCCTGCGGCTGGCGCTGGAGGACCGGATCGCCGCCCGGCTGGTGCGCGCCTCGCAGGACGTGCTGACGCTGCTGGCGCAGGAAGGCATCTACATGGACGACCTGCGGCCCGACCGGGCGCGGCCGGAGCTGTGGCGGCGTTTCGCGCAGGGCGAGCGGGGCCGGGCGGTGGCGGCGCTGGGCGGCATCCGCGACCGCGCCTCGCTGGCGCTGACCGCGGCGCGGATGCGCGAGGACGCCGTGTTCCGCGATGCCGCCCACCACTTCCTGCGGCTGTTCGACCAGACCTTCACCGAGTTCGAGAAGAACGCCACCGACGCGGAACTGGCCGACCTGGCCGAAACCCGCACCGCCCGGGCCTTCATGCTGTTCGGCCGGGCGACGGGGATTTTCGACTAGGGTCCGCTCATCGAGCCTTGCGGCTCTCTTCGCTGCGTTGCGCTCCAGCGAAGAGCGCCCGTCAGGGAGCGATGAGCGGCAACCTCACCCCCTGATCCGCAACCCCTCCGGGTCGTAGAACGGTTCCAGCGCGATCTCGGCCGGCACCTCCTCGCCCGCCACGATCAGGCTGTAGCGCCCCGAGGTCAGCCAGTCTTCGCTCACCCCCTCGGCCCGGCGCACATAGCCGTAGCCCAGCGCCGCCCCCACGGTATAGCCGTAGCCGCCGGAGGTGAGATAGCCCACCGGCTGCCCGTCCCTCAGGATGGTCTCGCGCCCGATCAGCACCGTGTCGGGGGGCAGGCGGAAGCCGGCCAGCCGTTTCGCCAACGGCCGGGCCAGCGCCTCGGCGCCGTGGAAGCCGCCGCCCTTGCGCACCGCCCAGCCCAGCCCCGCCTCCACCGGCGTGTCGTTGGGGGTGATGTCGGCGGCCCAGGCGCGATAGCCCTTTTCCAGCCGCAGGCTCTCGATGGCGCGGTAGCCGGCGGGGACCATCCCCAGGGGCGCACCGGCCGCCATCAGCGCATCCCAGACCTCGGCCAGCCGGGGCAGCGGGACATGCAGTTCCCAGCCAAGCTCCCCGACATAGGTCAGCCGGATCGCCCGCACCGGCACCCCGGCGACCTCGATCTGCCGCACATGGCCGAAGGGGAAAGCGATATTCGACAGATCCGATCCGGTCGCCAGCGACAGGATCGCGCGCGATTGCGGGCCCATCAGCGACAGCGTGCCCCAATCCTCGGTCACGTCGCGGAACCCCACCCCGTCGGGCAGGTGCGAGCGGATCCAGTCGGCATCATGCGCCCGGAACCCGGTGCCGGTGACGATGTAATAGAGGTCGGGTGCCAGCCGGGCCACGGTCAGGTCGGCCTCGATCCCGCCGCGGGCGTTCAGGCATTGGGTATAGGTCACCCGCCCCGGCGGCCGCCCCACATGCCCGGCGCAGACCGACAGCAGCGCCGCCTCGGTCCCCGGACCCGACACCTCGAACTTGGCGAAGGAGGACTGGTCGAACAGCCCCGCCGCCTGCCGCACCGCGCGGTGTTCCTGCCCCACCTGGTCGAACCAGTTCTGCCGGCCCATGGCATAGAGGTCGCGCGCCTCCACCCCCGCGGGGGCGAACCAGTTCGGCCGTTCCCACCCCAGTTTCGAGCCGAACACCGCCCCCTTCGCCGCCAGCCGCACGTAGAGCGGCGACACCAGCACGGGCCGGGCGCTTTCGTATTCCTCATGCGGGAAGGCCACGGTGTAGTGCTTGCCATAGGCTTCCAGCGTGCGGGCCAGCACCCAGTCGCGGTCGCGGTGCAGGCCCGAGAAGCGCAGGA
Source organism: Paracoccaceae bacterium (assembly GCA_037190175.1). Taxonomy (GTDB): domain Bacteria; phylum Pseudomonadota; class Alphaproteobacteria; order Rhodobacterales; family Rhodobacteraceae; genus JBBCJM01. Next base: position 11,826 of record JBBCJM010000063.1, read on the forward strand.
TATCCACCGCCCAGAGGTCCATCGGCGCCTCGCCCCGCATGGCCCAGTCGGCCAGCACCCAGCCCGCGCCGCCGCCCGAGGCGATCCCGAAGGCGTTGAACCCCGCCCCGGTGTAGAGGTTGGCGCATTCCGGCGCCCGGCCCAGGATGAAGTTGCCGTCGGGGGTAAAGCTCTCCGGCCCGTTGATCATCTGCTTGACGCCCACGGTCTCCAAGGCGGGCACCCGGGCGACGGCCTGGGTCATGTGCTGCTCGAAATGGTCCCAGTCGTCGCCGAACAGCCGGAATTCCCAGTCGTTAGGCACGTCGCCGGTGAGCCAGGGCTGGGGGTCGGGCTCATAGCCGCCCATCACCAGCCCGCCGACCTCCTCCTTGAAATAGGTGCGGCGGTCGGGGTCGCGCACCGTGGGGGTATCGGGGGCCAGTCCCTCGATCCGTTCGGTCACGATGTACTGGTGCTTCACGGGTTGCAGCGGCACGTTGATCCCCGCCATGGCCCCCACCTGCCGCGCCCATTGGCCGGCGCAGTTGACGACCGTCTCGCAGGCCACCACGCCCTGGGTGGTCTCCACATGGGTGATCCGCGGCCCCTCCATGCGGAAGCCGGTCACCCGCACCCCCTCCACGATCCGCGCCCCGTGCATCCGCGCGCCCTTGGCCAGCGCCTGGGTGATGTCGGAGGGGCTGGCCTGCCCGTCGGTGGGCAGCCAGGAGGCGCCGATCAGGTCGCCGACCTGCATCAGCGGCCACATGCGCTTCACCTCGGCGGGCGAGATCAGATCCATCTCCATCCCGAAGCTGCGGGCGGTGGTGGCGAGGCGGCGGTACTCGGTCCAGCGGTCGGGGGTCATGGCCAGCCGCAGGCAGCCGGTCATCTTCCAGCCCGTCGCCAGCCCCGTCTCGGCCTCCAGCCGCTTGTAGAGATCGACCGAATAGCTCAGCACCCTGGTGATCGAGGCCGAGGAGCGCAACTGCCCCACCAGCCCCGCCGCGTGCCAGGTGGAGCCCCCGGTGAGCCGCCCCTGCTCCAGCAGCAAGACCTCCGCCTTGTGGTCGCGCGCCAGATGATAGGCGGTGGAACAGCCGATGATGCCGCCGCCGATGACGACGACCTGCGCGTGGGAGGGGAGCGTCATGGGATCAGCCTTCCATGGGCCAGACGGTAACGGTCGAGCGCGGCGTCGAGCCGGGTCAGGTTCTCGGCGGCATAGGCGGCATAATCCACCCCGGGCGCGCGCAGGTAGAGGGCCGAGACCATGGACCACATCGCCTCGCGCAGCAGGCTCGCGCATTGCATGGCGTCGAAGGCGCGCAGGAAGGCGGGGCCGGGGGGATGGCCGAGATAGGCGGTCAGCAGCGCGTCGGCCTGGTCCCCGGTCATCCCGGCATTCGAGGCCGCCCCGGCCAGGTCGAACATGGCGGTGGAGAAGCCGGCGTATTCGTAGTCGATCAGCCAGAGCCGGCTGCCGTCATCGAGGAAATTCGCCGGCAGCAGGTCGTTGTGGGCGAAGACGATGGGCAGCGGGGTCTGCACCCCCTCCAGCGCCGCGTTCAGCGCCAGCCAGCCGGGGATCTCGCCGGCCCAGGGGCTGCCGGCGGCGGTCAGCGTGCGGCCATAGTCGCGCACCACGTGGAAGGGCCAGAAGATGAAGCCCGCGCCGGTGACCTCGGCCGGCATCCGGCGGTGGAAGTCGTGCAGCAGCGCCGCCATCCGCTCGGGCGCGGCGCAGACATCCGCCGCGGTCCAGGTGCGGGCGGAAAGGAAGGCGGTCACCATCACGCCGGGGGCGGTGTATTCCACCGCCGGCGCGAAACCCGCGGCATGGGCGGCGCGGGCGGCCATGGCCTCGCGCTCGCGATAGACGTGGTGGAAGGGATAGTCCTCGCCCAGCCGCACCACATGGACACCGGCGTCGTCGGTCACCTTCCAGATCTCGTTCGACAGCCCGCCGGTCAGCATCTCGCCCCGCGGGGCGCCGGCCCAGCAGGGCAGCGCGGCGATGCGGTCGGGCAGGGTCATGGCGCCAGCCCCAGCCGCGCCCGCGCCCCGGCCGCAGCGGCGGTCATCAGGCGCGAGGCGATGATGGCGATGAAGGCCACCGCCAGCCCCGCCACCAGCCCGCGCCCGGCATCGGCCTTGGTCAGCGCGACATAGACCTCCTGCCCCAGGTCGCGGGTGCCGACCAGCGCGGTGATCACCAGCATGGACAGCGCGAACATCACGGTCTGGTTGAGGCCCAAAAGCAGCTCCGGCACCGCCAGCCGCAGCTTCACCCGCAGGATCTGCATAGGCGAGGATCCCATGGCCCGCGCCGCCTCCACCAGCCGCGGGTCCACCGCCGCCAGCCCCAGCACGGTATAGCGGATCGCCGGCACCACGGCATAGGCCACCACCGCCACCATCGCGGTGAAGTCGCCCACCCGGAACAGCATCACCGCCGGCATCAGGTAGACGAAGGAGGGCAGGGTCTGGAGGGTATCCAGCATCAGCCGCAGCGGCGGCCACAGCGCCGGCTCCTCCGCCGCCAGCACCCCCACCGGCACCCCGATCAGCACCGCCAGCAGCACCGAGATGCCGCAGAGGTAGACCGTGGTCATCGCCGGCTCCCACAGCCCGGCCGCGGCGATCAGGGTGACCAGCACGCCGCACAGGACCCCCAGCCGCCAGCCCCCGGCGCGCCAGCCCGCGAAGGCCAGGAACAGCGCCACCCCCGCCCAGGGCAGGCCGATCAGGAAACGCTTGAACGGGATCAGCACGTTGATCAGCAGCGCCGACTTCACCGCCTCGATCTGGTCGAAGAAGGTGACGTTGATCCAGGCCACCAGGTTGTCCCACACCGGCCCGGTGGTCAGCCGCGCCTCCACCGGCCAGTCGCGCAGGGCGGGGATCGCCAGCGACAGCGGCCACAGCGCCAGCGCCGCCGCCAGCCCGATCAGCAGCGGCCGCCAGCGCAGCGAGCCGGGGGTGGCAACCCTCAAGGCCATGCCCTGGCTCAGCCGGTCCAGCACCACGGCCAGGGCGACGATGGCGAAACCGGCCTCCAGCCCCGCGCCGAAGTCGAGCTTGCGCAGCGCGGTCAGCACGTCGAACCCCAGCCCCCCGGCGCCGATCATCGAGGCGATGATCACCATGTTCAGCGACAGCATGATGACCTGGTTCACCCCGGTCATCAGCGCCTCGCGCGAGGCGGGGATCATCACGGTCCAGGTGGTCTGGCGGGGCGAGCAGCCGGTCATCCGGGCGAGGTCGGTCAGCTCCGAGGGCACCCGCGCCATGGCCAGCATGGTGATGCGGGTCATCGGCGGCAGGGCATAGATCACGGTCGCCAGCACCGCCGCCACCGGGCCGAAGCCGAAGAGGATCAGCACGGGGACGAGGTAGGCGAAGACCGGCACGGTCTGCATCAGGTCCAGCACCGGGGTCATCGCCCGCCCGAACCAGCGCCAGCGGTGGCCGGCGAGGCCCAGGAACAGGCCGCCCAGCGCGCCCAAGGGCACCGCGATCAGCACCGAGGCCAGCGTGGTCATCGCGCTGGCCCATTGCCCGAAGGCGGCAATGAACAGCAGGCAGCCGGTGACCAGCAGCGCCAGCCGCCGGCCCCCCAGCGCATGGCCCAGCACCGCGGTGGCCGCGGTCAGCGCCGCCCAGCCCATGGCCGGAAGCAGCCAGGCCACCGCGCTATAGGGCGCCTCGACCACCGCGGCGAAGGCGCGGGTCAGCTCGCGGAAGGTGAAGAGGCCGAAATGCGCCTCGTTCAGCAGCCATTTCACGAAGGCGGTGATCCAGGCCGCGAAGGGGATCACCTGCCGCCGCGGCCAGGTCTCCAGCGCCGGCCAGGGGCTGAGGCTGGCCGCCGCCCAGACCGCCGCCAGCGCGACGAGCCAGGGCAGCGCCCCCAGCCAGGGGCTGCGCAGCGGCGGGGTCAGGGTGGCGGCGAGGGTCATCCGGGCCACCGTGGGATGGGTGGGGGAAGCCCCCCTCCCCCCTCCCCTCCCCACCAGG
>JBBCJM010000064.1:0-16121 GCA_037190175.1 Paracoccaceae bacterium
ACGCGCCCCGGCAAAAGGCCCTCGGGCGAAGAGGTTACGCCGCGGCCGGCGCCTCGACGGCGCGGGTTTCCACGGTGTCGCCGCGGGCGATCTCGATCCGGCGCGGCTTCAGCGCCTCGGGCGTCTCGCGCACCAGATCCACATGCAGCATCCCGTGCTCGTGGGTGGCGCCCGTCACCTTCACATGGTCGGCCAGCGCGAAACGGCGCTCGAAGGCGCGGGTGGCGATGCCGCGGTGCAGGTACTGCCGCTGGCCTTCCTCGCCGGCCTTGCGGGCCGCGATCACCAGCGTCTGTTCCTTCACCTCGACGTTCAGTTCCTCGGGGGTGAAGCCCGCCACCGCGATCGAGATGCGATAGCCGTTCTCGGCCGTCTTCTCGATGTTGTAGGGCGGATAGGTCTGCGCGCCCACGTCGGTGGACAGCGCCCGGTCCATCAGGTCGGCGATCCGGTCGAAGCCGACGGTGGCACGGTAAAGCGGCGAAAAGTCGAGCGAACGCATGAGGTCATCCTCCATCAGAAGCGATGCGTTGGTGTGCCCTCCCTCGTCGGGCAGGGCGGTTGGCCCGGGCCCCGTCGCGGGCACCCGGATGCCCCTTAGCTGGGAAGCGGGCCCCCGGCTGTCAAGGGCTGGAACGGGGCTTCACGAAGCGCGCCCCGGTGTCGCGCGCGGCCTCGTCCGCGCCGATGCGGCGGATGCGCGGCTCCGGGGCCGGGGCGGTGGCAAGCCGCGGCGCGCGGCCCGTGGCCAGCGCGGTCTTCAGCATCGCCACCGCCTCCACCAGGTCGGGGCCGAAGGACAGCCGCTCGGCCCCCTGGTCCACCCCGGCGGCGACGATCGAGACGATGCGCACCCGGCCGCCGCCCGCCGGGCCGGTGCGCTGGAACACCGGCGCGCCCGAGGAGCCGAAGGTCACGTCGCAGTCGAAGGCCAGGAGCCCCGCCTCGCGCGCCTTGACCCGGCACAGCCGTTCGCGCGACAGCACCTCCTCGCGCCCGCGGGCGTAGGACACCACCGACACCTCGTCCCCCGGCGAGGGTGCATCCACCCGGAACGGCGCGGCCAGCGCGGTCGAGATCGGCTGCGCCAGCTTCAGGAGCGCGATGTCGTGCCGCAACCAGCCGCCGGTGGTCTCGGCGGACAGATAACCGGGATGCGCCACCGCCGCAGCCACCCCCGCCTCGGCCACCGCCTGCCCGTGGGCGAGGCCGGCGCGGAAGCGGATGGTGCGGGGGTCACGCGGGGTGGCGCCGTCGAACAGGCAATGCGCAGCGGTCAGCACCAGATCCGCGGCGATCAGCGTGCCGGTGCAGAAGCCCCCCGCGATGCCCGGAGCCGCGCCCATGTCCACGCGCCCCACCGCCTCCCACCCGAAGAGCGCGTCGCGGGATTCCAGCGCCCGGGCCTGGGCGTCGGCCTGGGCGGGAAGCGACAGGAGCAGGCAGAGGGCGAGGGCGCGCATGGGGTGCCTCAGGGTCTGGTGATGCCGATCCGGCCGGGAAGGTCGTGCGACGACCGCGCCTGCCCGCCGCGCAGCACCCGCGGCGGATCGCGCCCCGCGGCCAGCGCCCGCAGGTCGGCCAGCGCCGGCCCGATGTCGCGCGTCTCGACCCAGCGGCCGCCGTTGGTGCGGTTGCGCGGCTCGACCAGCCCGGCCAGCGCCGGCCGGCCGCGCCCCAGATCCAGCACGACCGCGCCATTGACCGGCTCGCCCATCGTCTCGCCGCAGTCATAGGGGCGCATGGGCGCGCGCAGGGGGAAGGCGCGGCAGGTCGCGACCGCCGGCTCCGCCGCGTCGCGGTCCCGGGCGGGGTAGTGGACGACGCGGTAGTCGCGCCCCGCCGCCGCGTCGCGCGGCATCACCGGCTCGACCCCCGGCAGCGGCGCGGCCAGCACCAGGAGCGCGGCATTGTTGAAATACCCCGGCGGCATGAAGCCGGACTGGTCCTGCGACGGATGCACCACCAGCCGCAGCCCCTGCCCCTCGGCCGCCGCGCCCGCCAGGGTCAGCCCGGCGCGGAAGGTCAGCCGCGCGCCATCGGCCCAGCCACGCAGCGGCCTTTGCAGGCAGGAAGCCAGCACCAGCACCTGGTCCGCCGCCACCAGCACCCCGGTGCAATGGCCCCAGGGCCCGCCCTCGACCCGCCCCACCGCCGCCGGCAGCTCGGCCACCGCCATGCCGGCGGTCAGCCACAGCGCCAGCGCCGCCAGCCTCACCGCTCCACCTTCACGAACTTCGCGCCGGGGGCGGTGCTGCGGCGCGCCTTGACCTGCGGCAGCGGCGGCAGATCGGGGGCCGCTGCGGCCTGCGCCTGCGCCGCGGGAGGGGCCGCGGCCAGCGCGTGCGACACCGCCGACACCCCGGAAATCATCGCCCGCGCCCCGGCCGTGGGGCTGAAGCCGCCCGCCGCCCGTGCGCCCTCGGGCACGGGCACCAGCACCCCCAGCCGCGGCAGCACCAGCGGCGCCGCCATCAGCGCGACCCCCAGCACCAGCCCGGCTGCCGCCAGCGCCCTCATGGCCGCACGAACTTCGCGCTGTCGCCGGCCGAGGCGCCGCCGGCATCGCCGGGCTTGCGGAACGGGTGCGAGAGCGTCTGGATCTCGGTCAGCAGCGCATCCAGCGGCGCGTCCAGCGTGGTGCCCAGCGCCACCTGCCGCCCCTCGTATTCCGCCTTGGCCGAGACCACCGAGACCACCCGCGCCTCGCCGTCGCGGATCGAGAAGATCGGCGCGCCGGAGGATCCGAAATCGACGTTGCAGGACAGCACCAGCACCCCCGGCTGGCGGGCCAGCACATGGCAGACCTGCTGCAGCGTGGGCGCCTCGGCCCGGTCCTGCGCATAGGAGACCACCCCCACCTCGTCGCCCTCGCCGGGCCGGGCGTCGGTGTCGTAGGGCAGGATCGAGGGCAGGCGGATCGGCTGGTCCAGCTCCAGCAGCGCCAGGTCATAGGCCACCCGCCCCAGCTTCTCGTGCCCGCCATAGACGTATTCGGGATGCGCCACCGCCCGCTTCACCCCGCGATAGGCGGCGGCGCGGCCGTTGCGCCAGCCGGCGCGGAACTCCATCCCCGCGATCGGGATCCGCGCGCCGGTCTCCTTGTCGAACAGGCAATGCGCCGCGGTCAGCACCAGATGCGGCGCGATCATCGCCCCGGTGCAGAAGCCGCGCTGCCCGAGATCCAGCCGCCCCACCGCGTCCCACCCCCGGCTGTCGTCGCCGGTCTCCAGCCGTTTCAGCGGACCGTCGGCGAGCGCAGGGGTCAGGGCCAGGCACAGGGCCGCAGAAAGAAGGAAACGCAACATCGGGCCTCCCGGGACTTCACGCCCCGGTTACGGGGCCGATGCGGCGGAAATATGGCTGATCCTGCGGGCGGGGTCCAAGGTCTTCGCCTTGCGGGGCAGGGTTTACGCCAATGGCGGGATTTCCGTTGCGCGCATCGCGCCATTGGCGTATGTTCGCCCCTGTGAGGATCGTCCGCACCAAACGGTATCTGAAAGACCTCAAGCGCATCCGCGCGACCGAGGCCGAAGCCGAAGCCATCGACCGGATGATCGCCGCCCACCCGGAGGCCGGCGATGTCATCGAGGGGCTGCGCGGCGTTCGCAAGATCAGGTTCGGCCTGCGCAACAAGGGCAAGAGTGGCGGCGGGCGGGCGATCTACTATCTGATGCTGGCCGAGGAGGTTGCCCTGATGCTCACGGCCTATGCGAAGAACGAGCAGAGCGACCTGACCCAGGCGCAGCGGAAGGCCATCCTTGCCTTTCTGGAGGAGATCGAAGATGGCGAAAACTGACTACAACCTCGGCGAGGCCCTCAAGGAGGCGCTGCAAGAGGCCTTGGCCTGGAAGCGCGGCGAGATCGCGCTGGAGGTGCGCGAGATCGACCCGATGCCGGCGGCGCGGGTGAAGGAGATCCGCAAGAAGGTGGCGAAATCCGCCGCCCAGTTCGAGAAACGCTTCGGCGTCCCGGCCGCCACCTTGCAGAACTGGGAACAGGGGCGGCGCAAGCTCGACCCGGCGGCCCGGCTGCTGCTCTTGGTGATCGAGAGGGATCCTGCGCTGGTCGAAAGCGTGGCCCGCCCGGGCCATCAGGGCTGATCCAGCGCCCGCGGCCGCGGCCCGCCGGTGGCCCAGTCCAGCAGTTCGACCGTATGCACCACCGGCACCTCCGTCGCCCCGCCGATCTGCATCATGCAGCCGATGTTGCCCGCCGCGATCACCTGCGGCGCCCTGGCCTCCAGCGTGGCCACCTTGCGCCGGCGCAACTCGGCCGAGATCGCGGGCTGCATCAGGTTGTAGGTCCCGGCCGAGCCGCAGCACAGGTGGGCGTCCGCCGGCTCCACCACCTCGAACCCCGCTCGTTTCAGCAGGTCCTTGGGCGCGGATTTCACCTGCTGGCCGTGCTGCAGCGAACAGGCGGCGTGATAGGCCACCCGCAGGCCCCGGGCCGGGCCGGCGGGGATCTCCAGCCGCTGCAACAGCTCGCTCACGTCCACCGCCAGCCCCGCCACCTCGGCGGCCTCCGCCGCCAGCGGCGTGGTGCGGAACATGTGGCCGTAGTCCTTGACCGTGGTGCCGCAGCCCGAGGTATTGATCACGATGGCGTCCAGGCCCCTCGGCTTCTCGGCCAGGAAGGCGCGGATGGCGGCCTCGGCGGCGGAATGCGCCAGCGCCTCCTTGCCCATGTGATGCGTCAGCGCCCCGCAGCAGCCCAGGCCCTCGGGCACCACCACCTCGCAGCCCAGCCTTGTCAGCAGCCGGATGGTGGCGTCGTTGATGTCGGTGTTCAGCGCCTTCTGCGCGCAGCCGGTCATCAGCGCCACCCGCATCCGGCGCTCGCCCTGCGCGGGAAAGCTCTGCGGGTCGTCGTTGCGGCTGACCGGGGGCAAGCGCCGCGGCGCCATGGAAATCATCGCCCGCAGCCGCGCGTCGGGGATCAGCCCCGCGAAGGGCCGCGCCAGCCGGGCGGCGAAGAGCGCCAGCCGGAACCGCATCGGATGCGGGATCACCCGCGCCAGCACCGCCCGCAGCGCCCGGTCCATGAAGGGCCGGCGGTAGGTCTTCTCGATATGCACCCGGGCATGGTCCACCAGATGCATGTAATGCACGCCCGAGGGGCAGGTGGTCATGCAGGCGAGGCACGACAGGCAGCGGTCGATGTGGCGCACCGTGCGGGCATCCGCAGGCCGGCCGCTCTCCAGCATGTCCTTGATCAGGTAGATCCGCCCCCGCGGGCTGTCCAGCTCGTCGCCCAGCACCTGATAGGTGGGACAGGTGGCGGTGCAGAACCCGCAATGCACGCAGGAGCGCAGGATCTGGTTGGCCCGGGCGATCCCGGGGTCCTTCAGCTGCTCGGGAGTGAAACTCGTCTGCATCCTAGGCCCCCGCGAACAGCCCGCCCGGGTCGAACTTCGCCCGCAAGCCGGCGGTCAGCGCCGCCACCCCCGGCGCCTCGGGCGGCAGCGCCGGCACGGCCATCCCCGGCAAGGGCCGCCACAGCGTGGCATGGCCCTGCCCCAGCGCGCCCCGCACGTCCAGCCCCGCGGGTGCCAGCAGCCAGACCAGCGCGCCCCCCCAGTCGAGCACCGCCGGCACCTCCGCCTGCCGCCGCAGGGTCTCCAATAGCGCGGGCGCCTCGGAGGGTTTCAGATGCACCCGCCAGACCGCCCCCTGCCGCCCGGCGAAGGGCAGCACGTCGCGCACCTCCCGCCAGCCGCCTTCGCCCACCTGCCAGCCGGGCCCCAGCAGATCGAGCAGCCGGCCCCGCCGATAGGCGACCGACCCCTCCAGCCCCTCGATCCGCAGCCGCGTCTCCACCTCGCCGCCCGCATCCAGATGCGCCGCCCCCGTCACCTCCCAGGGCGAGCCCAGGGCGCGCGCCATCGCCGCCACCGCCTGCGCGACCGACAGCCCCCGGGCCACCAGCGTCGCCTGCGCCTCCGGCGCCGGCAGCACCTTCAGGCTGACCTCGCTCAAGACCCCCAGCACGCCGCGCGCCCCGGCCATCAGCCGGGCCAGGTCATAGCCGGTGACGTTCTTCATCACCCGCCCGCCATTGCGCACCATTGTCCCCGAGCCGTCCACGAACCGCGCCCCCAGCAGGAAGTCCCGCGCCGCCCCCGCCTGCACCCGCCGGGGGCCGCTGGCATTGGCGGCCACCACCCCGCCGATGGTGGAGACCCCCTCGCGCCCCAGCAAAGCCCGCATGTCCGGCGGCTCGAAGGCCAGCCGCTGCCCCTCGCCGGCCAGGATCGCCTCCACGTCGGCCAGGGGCGTGCCCGCCCGCACCACCAGGGTCAGCGCGCCGGGCTCGTAGAGTTCCAGCCCGGCCAGACCCCCGGTTTCCAGCACCTCCCCCGGCCCCGCGGCCAAGGCGCGCGTGCCGCCCCCGCGCACCGCCAGAGGCCCGCGCGCCGCCCGCACCGCCTCCGCCAGTTCGCCTTCATTCGCCGGTCGCATGAAACCTCCGACCTGTTCCTCATCTTGGAGAAATACTCCACGGGGGGTCCGGGGGGTGTGAAACCCCCCGGCGCCTGCCACCCTCACGCCGCCCGCCGCCCCGCGCTGACCGCCAGCGGGAAGACCTTGGCCGGGTTCAGCAACCACCGGGGATCGAACACGTCCTTCACCCGCATCTGCGCCTCCATGTCCGCGGCCCCGAACTGCACCCCCATCAGGTCGCGCTTCTCGACCCCCACCCCGTGCTCGCCGGTCAGGCAGCCGCCCACCTCGACGCAGAGCTTCAGGATATCCGCCCCGAAGGCCTCGCAGCGTTCCAGATCGCCGGGCCTGTTGGCGTCGAACAGGATCAGCGGGTGCATGTTGCCGTCGCCGGCGTGGAAGACGTTGGCCACGTCCAGCCCGTAGTGCCTGCTCATCTCGCCGATCCGCCGCAGCACCTGCGGCAGGGCGGAGACGGGGATGGTGCCGTCCAGGCACATGTAGTCGTTGATCTGCCCCATGGCGCCGAAGGCCGACTTGCGGCCCAGCCAGATGCGCCGGCTCTCCTCCTCCGAGCGGCTTTCCCTATACGCCACCGGATGGTGCCGCTCGGCAATGGTCCGGATCCGCGCCAGCTGGTCGGCGATCTCGGCCTCGGATCCCTCGACCTCCACGATCAGCAGCGCCTCGCAGTCGGGATAGCCGGCCTGGGCGAAGTCCTCGCAGGCGCGGATGCAGGGGCGGTCCATGAATTCGATGGCCACCGGCAGCAGGCCCGCGCGGATGATGTCGGCCACGCAGGCGCCCGCGGTCTCGTTGGCGTCGAACCCCATCAGCACCGGCCGCGCGCCCTCGGGCCTGGGCAGGATGCGCAGGGTGGCCTCGGTCACCACGCCCAGCTGCCCCTCCGACCCGCAGACCACGCCCAAGAGGTCGATGCCGGCCGCATCCATCCACGCCCCCCCCAGTTCCACCACCGTCCCGTCCATCAGCACCAGCGTGACGCCCAAGAGGTTGTTCACCGTCACCCCGTATTTCAGGCAATGCGCCCCGCCCGAGTTCATCGCGATGTTCCCCGCGATGGCGCAGGCCAGCTGGCTGGAGGGATCGGGGGCGTAGAAGAACCCCTCGCCCTCCACCGCGCCGGTCACCGCCAGGTTGGTGCGCCCCGCCTGCACCCTGACGAAACGGTTGTCGTAGTCGGCCTCCAGCACCGCGTTCATCCGCGCCACCCCCAGGATCACGCTGTCGGCGGTGGGCAGCGCGCCCCCGGCCAGCGAGGTGCCCGAGCCGCGCGGCACCACCGGCACCCCCTCGGCATGGCAGAGCCGCAGGACCGCCGAGACCTCGGCGGTCGTCGCCGGCAGCACCACGGCCAAGGGCGGGCAGCGATAGGCGGTCAGCGCATCGCATTCATAGGCGCGCAGGGCATGGGGATCGGCGATCACCGCCTCGCCCGGCAGCACCCGCCGCAGCCCGGCCAGGATCGCCTCGCGGCGGGCGAGCACCCGGGGGTCGGGCGGCGGCATCTGCATGGGCATCTCCGATCTGGTCAGTTCATCTTACCAATTAAAGCGGTGGACGCAAGGCACCGGCCACTGCCCTTCCATATGCAGGTTAACAAAGTCGCAGGGATTGTCTGCACACTCTGCCCGCTGGATGAACCGCAAGCTTCTCTTCGCCGCCCTGGTCGTTGGCGCCGTCGCCATCCAGTGGCTGCGGTCGCGGCCGAATACTGAGACGGTGCTGCCGAACGGCTTCGTGCTGCGCCAGGACAGCCTGCTGTCGGCCGATCGCAGCTCGGTCCTCTCGCGTGACATTGAGTTCGTCTGCTTCGATGACCGCTTCATCTGGGTGATCTCGAAAACGCACGATGAGAGCGGGCTGTTCGACACTCAAACCCAGAGCCGCGTGGCCGAGCGTGACCATCCCGAAATCCGCGCGCCCGGCGGGCTTGTCCCTCCGGGAACCGGCTGCAACGGCTATCACGCCGAGATGATCGGCCCCGGGCTGCTGCACGGCACCCGCGCGCCGTTCCTGCCCTCCTGCGACCGCGTGAACCGGGACAACCCGGCACTGCGGGACCGGCGCTGGTTCGACCGGCCCTGCGCAGACGACCGCCCTCCCCGACTGCCGGCCGCTCCTCGGCCCTGAGGAATCTCCCGCCCTTGTGAAGAAAGCTGCCAGCCCCGACAAAGGAAACCGTTTGACCCTCCAGCCACTTGAGGAATCAGCATCCCCTCCATCCCACTACACAGGAGATTCGACATGACGGACTGCTGCACCAGCTGCACCCCGGGAGGCGGCGAACCCGCCATCGCCTGCACGCTGGGGGCGGGCGACTACCGCGAACGCCTCGCCGCGATCCGCGACCTCGCCGCCCGCGCCCTGCACGGCAGCCGGCGGGACGGGCTGCGGCTGGAACTGGACTACGACCTGCCGGCGCGGGCCGAGGTGGAGGCGCTGGTGGCGCAGGAACGGGCCTGCTGCCCCTTCCTGGACTTCGACCTGCACGCGGAGGCGGGCGCGGTAAGGCTGACCATCACCGCCCCCGAACGCGCGCGGGAGGCGGCCGACGAGCTGTTCGCCCATTTCGCCCCGGGGCGGCCGTAGGGCGGGGTTCACCCCGCCAACCACGCAAAAAGGCGGGATGAATCCCGCCCTACCTCCGCCCGCTGCGCCCCTCCAGGATCCAGGCCCCCACCGCCAGACCGGCGGCCAGCAGGAGCCAGGCCCAGGCCGGCAGCACGGGGCCGACGCGGATGTCCTGGGTGGCATAGCCGCCGCGCGGGGTGATGCCCAGCCAGCCGCGGCCGGCGGCCAGCCTTCCCTCGGCCACCCGGCGCAGGTCGGGCATCCCCTCCGACAGCGCGGGCGCGCCGCCGCGGGTGGCCTCCACCGCCGGCAGCAGGCGGTCGGCCGAGGCGATGGTCTGTTCGAACTCGCGCGGCGCGGCGGGGCCCAGCGCCATCACCGTGGCCAGATCCCCCTGCTCCATGCGGTAGAGCCCGATCTCGGGCGCCTCCCATTGCGCGGCCCAGCGGCCGGGGGACTGCTCGGCGAGGTCCAGCGTGGTCACCGCCCCGTCCGGTCCGGTGATGGTCACGGGGCCCGGGTTCTCGCCCAAAGTCCGGCGGGTGATGGTCAGCCGTTGGCCCTCGGCGCTGGCCACCAGCGCCTCCTCCTCCAGCTCGGGCTCCTTCATCATCCAGTGGGCGAGGCGGCGCAGCAGCTCCAGCTGCGGCCCGCCGCCCTCGTAGCCCCGGCCCCAGAGCCACATGTGGTCCGAGGCCATCACCGCGATGCGCCCCTCCTCCACCCGGTCCAGCACGAGGAGCGGCCGCTCGCCCGCCCCGGTCATCACCGTCTGGCCGCTGCGCTCGCTGACCTCGATGGTGCGGAACCAGCGGCCCCAGCCGCCCTCGGGCGCCAGCCGCTCCAGCCCCTCGGTCACCGGATGGCGGCGGCCGAGGTCGGTCAGCGCCGGGCGGAACCCGGTCTCGATCACCCGGCTGGTGGCGTCCACCGGCATGATCTCGGCCAGCGGCGAGCGCCACAGGCTGTCCACCGTGCCGAACTCCGGCCCCGCGGCCACCAGCACGGTGCCGCCGCGGCGCACGTAGTCGCGCACGTTCTCCAGATAGGACATCGGCAGGATGCCCCGCAGGCGATAGCGGTCGAAGATGATCAGGTCGAACTCGTCGATCTTCTCGATGAAAAGCTCGCGGGTGGGAAAGGCGATCAGCGACAGCTCCGAGACCGGGATGCCGTCCTGCTTTTCCGGCGGGCGCAGGATGGTGAAATGCACGAGATCCACCGAAGGGTCGGATTTCAGCAGGTTGCGCCAGACCCTTTCCCCCGCATGGGGCTCGCCCGAGACCAGGAGCACCCGCAGCCGGTCGCGCACCCCGTTGATCTGCACCACGGCGGCGTTGTTGCGGTCGGTGATCTCGCCCTCCACCGTCGCCACCTGGAACTGCAGCACGTTCATGCCGCCGTGCGGCAGGGTGACGGGCAGGTCCAGGTCCTGGCCCACCGGCACGAGGAAATGCTGCGGCTCGCCGCCGTCCACGGCGATGGACAGCTCGGCCCGGCCGGCGGCGGCGGCCGGCACCGCACCCTGGTCCTCGATCCGCAGCACCAGCGTCACCGGCTCGCCCAGGATGGCGAAGGCCGGGGCGTTCCTCACGATCAGCCGGCGGTCCCAGTCCTCGGGCTCTCCGGTCAAGAGCACGTGCAGCGGCGCGGGCATCCCCGGCGCGGCCTCGATGTCATGCGCCTGCCCGTCGGTGATCAGGAAGGCCCCGGCGATGCGGGCGCGCGGCTCCTCGGCCAGCGCCTCGGCCAGCGCGGTCATCAGCAGGGTGCCGCGGTCGCCCTCGCCGTCGCCCACCCGCACCACGCGCAGCTCGGTATTGCCCAAGGCAGCGACGCGGGCGGTCAGCGCCTCCAGCGCGGCCTCGGTCTGCGCGGGCCGCCCGGCGATGCGCTGGCTGGCGCTGTCGTCCACCACCGCGATCACGATGTCGGTCAGCGGCGTGCGGTCCTCCTCCTGAAGCGAGGGGTTGGCCAGCGCCGCCAGCAGCGCCGCGGCGGCCAGCCCGCGCAGCCACCAGCCGCGCAAACCGCGCCACAGCGCCACCGCGACCAGCGCCACGGCCAGCGCCGCCAGCGCCCCCAGCACGGGCCAGGGCAGCAGCGGATGCAGGATCAGGCTCGCCGTCATTGCCCCAGCCTTTCCAGCAGGGCCGGCACATGCACCTGGTCGGATTTGTAGTTGCCCGTCAGCACATGCATGATCAGGTTGATCCCGAACCGCGTCGCCATCTCGCGCTGCCTTTCGCCCGCGAAGCCGCGGCCCACGGGGAACATCGGCAGCCCGTTCGCATCCACCGCCCAGGCCCCGGCCCAGTCGTTGGCGCCGATCACCACCGGGGTCACCCCGTCATTGAGGTTGCGGAACGGCATCCCCTCGGCCGCCTCGGCATCCGCCGGCGCGGCCTCGACCCAGATCGCGGCCGAGTTGTAGCGACCCGGGAAGTCCTGCAACAGATAGAAGGTACGGGTCAGCACATGGTCCTGCGGCAGCAGTTCCAGCGGCGGCACGTCCAGCGGCAGGGCCAGCTGTTGCAGCCGCCGCGCCTCGGGCGTCTGGCCCGAGCCGCCGATATCCCCGTCGCGGGTGTCGAACAGGATCATCCCCCCCGTGCGCAGATAGCGGTTGAGCCGGGCATAGGCGGCCCCCGAGGGCGCGGGCTGGTCGGCGGTCACCGGCCAGTAGAGGAAGGGGAAGAACGCCAGCTCGTCGGTCTCCAGGCTGACGCCGATGGGCTCGGCCGGCTCCACCGTGGTGCGCTCGAACAATCGTTGCCCGAGGCCGCGCATCCCGGCCTCGGAGATCCGGTCCACCTGCGGATCGCCGGTCAGCACATAGGCCAGCCGCACCTCGGTGGTGGCCTCGATGGCGGCCAGGTCGTCGGCCGGGTCCTGCGCCCGCGCCTCGGGCACCAGCGCGAGGGCCAGCACCACCGCCGCCGCCCGCCCGATCAGGCGGCCCGAGACCGCCAGCGCCGCCAGCACGTCGGCCATGAGCAGCGCCAGCGCCGCGGCCAGCAGATGGCCCTTCAGCGCCCGCTCCGGCCCGGCCTGCAACCCCTCGCGGGCGACCGATGCCGGCCAGGTGGCCTCGGTCAGCGGGGTCTCGGCATTGAAGACGTTGAGCGCCAGCCGCCGGTCGTCGCCGGCATAGAGCCCGGGCGGCATCTGCGCCGAGGGCGCCCCCGCCAGCGCCGCGGCCAGCGCGGCGCCCTCGACCCCCGGCCGCTCGCCCGCGTCGCCCATCGCGCCCCAGGCGTCCAGCATCACCTGCGGCACCCAGATGGTGCCCTCCATCTCGGCCGGCTCCGGCGCCGCGGGGCGGGAGGAGACGGCAAGCCGCTCCAGCATCTGCACGAACAGGCCCGAGAGCGGCAGGGTGGACCATTCGGCATTGGCGGTGACGTGGAACAGCACCACCTGCCCCTGCCCCACCGCCTTGCGCGTCACCAGGGGCGTACCGTCGGCCAGCGCGGCCACGGTGCGCTCGGCCAGCGTCGGGTCGGGCTGGGCCAGCACCTGCGCGGTGATCTGCACCTCCTCGGGCACCGGAAGGCCGAAGAACGGCGTGCCCTCGCGGAACGGGGCCAGCGCCTTGGGCTCGCCCCAGCTCATCGCCCCACCCACGGTGCGGCCGCCCTCGCGCAGGCGCACCGGCATCAGCGCGTCCTCGGCATCGCGCGACACGTCGCTGGCCGCCAGCCGCGGGCCGGCGAAGCGCACCAGCATCCCGCCCTTTTCCAGCCAGCGCAGCATCGCCTCCTCCTCGGTCGAGGCCATGCGGGCCACGTCGGCCAGCACGATCACGTCCGGGCTGGCCAGGATCACGTCGCCCAGGGTGCCGTCCACCAGTTCCGCCACCGGCTCCAGCGCCTGGCGCAGGTAGTGCAGCGGGGACAGCAGCTGCAGCCCCTCGGCGTCCCCCGCCTGGCCGGAGATCAGCGCGATCGAACGGCGGCGCAGGCTGTCGTCGGCCAAGGTCACCGCGGCGGCCGAGCGGATGCCGGCCAGTTCGAACCGGGTCAGGCGGTTGCGGATCTCGGGCGGCAGCGACAGCGCCACCTCGGTCTCCGCCTGCCCGGCCACGAAGGCCAGCGGCACGCGCGCCAGTTCCCGCTCGATCCCCCCGGGGTCGGGGCCGCGGGCGGACAGCTCCAGTTCCACCGCCTCGACGGCGGGCTCGCGCACCGCGGGCACGATCACCGCGCCGTCCTCGAACCGCGCCGGGCGCAGGGCGAAGGTGGCGCGCGGGCTGTCGAACACGGTGACCGCCCCGCGGCCCTGAAGCGCGTTCAGCAGCAGGTCGCGGCCCGGATGGCCGATGCCGTCCGACAGCCAGTAGGTGGCGAAATCCCCCGCCGGCAGCGCCCCGGCCCAGCCGCCGAAGTCGGGCGCCCAGGGCTGCGGGATCAGCCCCGGCAGCCGGGTGGCCGCGGCGGCGGCGGACTGGAACACCGGCGCCTCGGGCGGTGCGGTCAGCGCCGCCACCGCCACCGCCCGGCCGTCGCGCCCGGCCTCGTCGATCAGGCTCGCCAGCCGCTCGCCCCGCCGTGGCCAGTCGCGGGCATCGGCCCAGGTGGCATCGACCAGGATCAGCACGGGGCCCGAGCCCGCCTCGCGCGCCTCGGGGTTCAGCACCGGCCCGGCGAAGCCCAGGATCGCCGCCCCGATCGCCGCCATGCGCAGGAGCAGGAGCCACCAGGGCGTCTTGTCCGTCTCGGTCTCGTCGTCCTTCAGGCCCAGGAGCAGCACCACGCCGGGGAACCGCCGCCGGATCGGCGCCGGCGGCACCGCCCGCAGGATCAGCCACAGGATGGGCAGCAGGACGAGGCCCAGCAGGATCAGGGGCGCCGTGAACCCGAGGGGGCCGATCATGAACATGGCTCAGCGCCCCCGTTCCAGCGCGCGATAGAGCCACAGCAGCGCCGCCTGCGCCCCGTCGCCCGTGTGATGTGCAAGATAATGCCAGCCCGAGGCGCGGGCCAGCGTCGCCAGCCGCTCCTTCCGCTCGGCCAGCCGGTCCAGATAGCGATTGCGCAGGTCGCCCGCGCGCAGGGTCTCGTGCCGCAGCGTCCCGCCCATGGATTCGAAGATGGTGCGGCCGTCGAAGGGAAACTCCTCCTCCGCCGGGTCCAGCACCTGCACCAGCGCGCCCTTGACCCCACGGTCGGAGGCGGCGGCCAGCGCGTGCTCGACGCTTTCGGGCGGGCCAAGGAAGTCCGACAGGAACACCGCCCGGCCATGCGCGGCCATGCCGGTGGGATCGGGGGCGCCGTAATCCTCGGCCCCGTCCGCCAGCGCCTGCGCCAGCCGCAGAAGCTGCGCCCGGCCGGAACGCGGCGGCGCCTCGGTGCCCGAAAGCCCCACCCGCTCGCCCCCGCGCAAGAGCAGGACGGCCAGCGCCAGGGCCAGCAGGCGGGCGCGGTGCGCCTTGGGCGGGCGGTTGCGGTCGCCGGAAAAGGCCATGGAGCGCGCGGGGTCCACCCACAGCACCACGGTCTGGCTGGCCTGCCATTCGCGCTCGCGCAGGAAATGCCCGTCCGACCGCGCCGAGCGCCGCCAGTCGATCATCCGGGCGCTGTCGCCGGGGGCGGCGGGGCGGTACTGCCAGAACTCGTCCCCCATCCCGGCCCGCCGCCGGCCGTGCTCGCCCAGGATCACCGTGGCCGCCAGATGCTCGGCCTCGGCCAGAAGCGGCGGCAGCGCAGCCCCCAGCGCCTCGGCCCGCGAGCGGAGATCGAGCGTATCGGTCATGCGAGGCTCCCGTGGAGGGGGGCCTCCCCGTGGATGCCGGAGCGAACCCTCACGCCGCCGCCTCGAGCCGCAGGGTGCGGGCCACCGTGGCCTCGATCACCTGGGCCAGCGTCTCGCCCCGGGCGCGCGCGGCGAAGGAGAGCGCCATGCGGTGGGTCAGCACCGGCCGGGCCAGCGCCTGCACGTCGGCGACCGAGGGGGCCAGCCGGCCGGAGAGCAGCGCCCGCGCCCGCACCGTCAGCATCAGCGCCTGCGCCGCCCGCGGGCCGGGACCCCAGCTGAGCTGCCCCTCCAGCGCCGCCCCCTCGGGCTCGCCCGGCCGGCAGGCGCGCACGAGGTCCAGGATCGCCTCCACCACGCCCTCGCCCACCGGCATCCGGCGGATCACCTCCTGCGCCGCCATCAGCTCGCCGGCCGAGAACACCTGATGCACCTCGGCCTCGCTGGCCCCGGTGGTGGCGATCAGGATGTCGCGCTCGGTCGCCCGGTCGGGATATTCCACGTCGACCTGCACCAGGAAGCGGTCCAGCTGCGCCTCGGGCAGCGGATAGGTGCCCTCCTGCTCGATCGGGTTCTGGGTGGCGAGCACATGGAAGGGGCGCGGCAGCGGCCGGTGCTGGCCGGCGATGGTCACCTCGCGCTCCTGCATCGCCTGCAAGAGCGCCGACTGGGTGCGGGGCGAGGCGCGGTTGATCTCGTCGGCCATCAGCAGCTGGCAGAACACCGGCCCCTCGATGAAGCGGAAGGCGCGGCTGCCGTCCGCCGCCGTCTCCAGTACCTCCGAGCCCAGGATGTCGGCCGGCATCAGGTCGGGGGTGAACTGCACCCGGTTGCCCTTCAGCCCCATGACGGTGGAGAGCGTGTCGACCAGCCGGGTCTTGCCGAGGCCGGGCAGACCCACCAAGAGCGCATGGCCCCCGCAGAGCATCGAGGCCAGCACCAGATCGACCACCCCCTCCTGCCCGATGAAGCGGCGGTTGATCGAGGCCTTGGCCTCGGCGAGGCGCGCGCCCAGCCGCTCGATCTCGGCGACAAGCTGGGCGGCAGGGGCATCGGACATGACATTCCTCCGGTCGGCGCTATATACAGGGGCATTGATGCCCAACTCTACCCGGCGGCACAAATGGCAAAAGCCACGGAGCCACAATTGATCGTGAGACCGGACCCCGACCGGCTGGTTGCCGCCGCAGGAAAAGGCAGGGGACCGGCGCCCGTGCACCTGTGGAACCCGCCGTTCTGCGGCGACCTGGACATGCGGATCGCCCGGGACGGGACCTGGGTCGCCCTGGGCACCCCCCGCGGGCGCGAGGCGCGGGGGCGGCTCTG
>JBBCJM010000065.1:0-111079 GCA_037190175.1 Paracoccaceae bacterium
GGGGGGGCCACCCCCCCCCCCGCCCCGGTAGGCTCACGGGTTCAGCCGGCCCTCGGCGTCGTTCGGCACCAGCCGGTGGGGCAAATCCGGCCCCCAGCGCCACAGCACGAGGTTCAGCCCGCCGGCCGGCGCGGTGCGGGCATAGCTGGGCACCCGCAGCCCGGCGAAGCCGGCGGCGATCAGGCGGCGGGCGAAGCCCTGCGTCGGCGCCTCGCCGTCGCGCATCGCCAGCCGCCAGTCGTCGGTGGCAAGGGCGGCCGGGGTCATCCCCCATTCCGCCAGCGCCGCGGGATCGGTGCCGTCCAGCACCGGGTCCAGGTCGGCCTGATAGCTGACCAGGGTGGTGGGTTGCAGCGGCCGGCCGACCTGCGCGCACTCGACCAGCGCGGTCTGCACGTCGAACGAGGTATAGAGCGCCGGCACCCCGCGCGGGTTGAACCGGCCGCCGTGGCGCCGGGCCCCCTCGCCCGACAGCAGCTCGCGCGTCCAAATGGGGTTCAGCGCGCGATAGACGATGGCGGTCAGGCGCATCAGGCGTGGATGCCGGCGTCCACCGCGTCGAGGTAGTCCATCACCTCCTGCGCCCGGCCCTCCTGCACCAGCGCCATCGCCGAGAGCCCGCCGAACCCGGCCAAGGGTTCCGAGCGGTACCAGGCATAGGCGATCAGGTCCGAGCCGAAGCGGGGCTGCACGCGGTTGAGGATCTCCACCATCTCGCGCAGGCGGCGCTGGGTGCGGGGCTGGGCCAGCCGCTCGCGCCGCGCCACCGCGTCGCGGCCCAGCCCGGCCGAACGCGCCACGTCGTCGACCGTGGTCATCAGCCCCTCGGCGATGCGGCGGGGCGAGAACAGGGCATCGTCGGTGACACGGGCAAGGTTCATGGCCGGACTCCACGGGTTCTGACGCAATATCGCGTCGGAACCCGTGGAATGCAAGCTCACGGCGTCACCGTCACCCGCACCATGCGGTCGGCCGGGGCGGGCACCGCGCCCGACTGGCCCTGCCCGCGCTTGATGGCGTCCACCACTTCCATCCCCGAGATCACCTTGCCCACCACGGTATATTGCCCGTCGAGGAAGGTGCCCGGCGCGAACATGATGAAGAACTGCGAGTTGGCGCTGTTCGGATCCTGCGCGCGGGCCATGCCGACGATCCCGCGTTCGAAGCTCACGTCCGAGAATTCGGCCGGCAGGTCGGGCAGGTCCGACCCGCCCATGCCGGCGCGCGACAGATCGTCGCCCTTGCCGAAGCGCACGTCGCCGGTCTGGGCCATGAAGCCCTCGATCACCCGGTGGAACACCACGCCGTCATAGGCCCCGGCCTGTGCCAGGGCCACGATCTGCTCGACATGCCGCGGCGCCTTGTCCACCAGCAGGTCGATCACCACGGTGCCCTGCGCCTGCCCGTCGATCTCGATCACCAGGTTGGGGCCGGGCCCGTCGCCCTCGGCCAGCGCGGGGGTGGCCATCAGGGCCAAGGCGAGAAGCGACTTACGCAACATCGGCGGCCACCTTCACGCTGATCATGGTGTCGGGCTCGGCCGGGGGCTCGCCGCGGGTGATGGCGTCCACATGCTCCATCCCTTCGACCACCCTTCCATAGACGGTATATTGCCCGTTCAGGAAGTGGTTGTCCTTGAAGTTGATGAAGAACTGGCTGTTGGCGCTGTTGGGGTTCTGCGACCGCGCCGCGCCCAGCGTGCCGCGGTCGTGCGGCAGGCGGCTGAACTCGGCCGGCAGGTCGGGCAGGTCCGACCCGCCGGTGCCCGCGCGGCGGGCGTTGAAGTTCTTGCCCGTGTTGCCATGCTCCACGTCGCCGCCCTGGGCCATGAAGCCCTCGATCACCCGGTGGAACACCACCCCGTCATAGGCCCCGGCGCGGGCCAGCTCCTTCATCCGGGCGCTGTGCTGCGGGGCCACGTCGGGCAGCAGCTCGATCACCACGGTGCCGCCCTTCAGCTGCATCAGGATGGTGTTCTCGGGGTCCTTGATCTCGGCCATCGGGCTCTCCTCTCAGGTCGGGCGGCACCCTAGTCGCGCCGGCGCGCAGGCGGAAGGGCAAACCTGCGTGAGCCATCCCCCGCCGGCGGGCATTGACCTGCCGGCGCGATTACGTTGGAAACGGGGCGCAGCCCGAAGGGAGGACGCCATGGCCTGGAAGACGCTGGACGAGATCGACCTTCGCGGCAAGGTCGTGCTGGTGCGGGTGGACATCAACGTGCCGATGGAGGGCGGGCGGGTGACCGACACCACCCGGATCGACAAGATCGTGCCCACGGTCAGGGACATCCTGGAAAAGGGCGGCAAGCCGGTGCTCTTGGCGCATTTCGACCGGCCGAAGGGCAAGGTGGTGCCGGAGATGAGCCTTTCGCGCGTCGCGCCCGCGCTGGAGGCCGCGCTGGGGGTGAACCTGCATGTCGCCGCCGACTGCATCGGCGAGCCGGCCAGGGACGCCATCGCCGCCGCCGGGCCGGGCGAGGTGGTGCTGCTGGAGAACACCCGCTTCCACCCCGGCGAGGAGAAGAACGACCTCGCCCTCGCGGCGCAGATGGCGGCGCTGGGGGATGTCTATGTGAACGACGCCTTCTCGGCCGCGCACCGGGCCCATGCCTCGACCGAGGGGCTGGCGCATCTGCTGCCCGCGGCCGCCGGGCGGCTGATGGAGGCAGAGCTGAAGGCGCTGGACGCGGCGCTGGGCAATCCGGTGCGCCCGGTGGTCGCCGTGGTGGGCGGCGCCAAGGTCTCGACCAAGCTCGACCTCCTCGGCAATCTGGTGGAGCGGGTGGAGCATCTGGCGATCGGCGGGGGGATGGCCAATACCTTCCTGGTCGCCAAGGGGATCGAGGTCGGCAAGTCGCTGGCCGAGCGCGACATGGCCGAGACCGCGCGCGAGATCCTCGGCAAGGCCGAGGCCGCGGGCTGCACCATCCACCTGCCGGTCGACCTGGTGGTGGCGCGCGAGTTCAAGGCCGGCGCGGCCGCCGAGGTGGTGCCGGTGGCCGAATGCCCGGCCGACGCGATGATCCTGGACGCCGGGCCGGGCACGGTGAACGCGCTGCGCGCGGTCTTCGCCCATTGCCGCACGCTGATCTGGAACGGGCCGCTGGGCGCCTTCGAGATCCCGCCCTTCGACGCCGCCACCAATGCCGCGGCGAAGGAGGCCGCCACGCTGACCCGCAACGGGCAGCTGGTCTCGGTCGCCGGGGGCGGCGACACGGTGGCGGCGCTGAACGCGGCCGGGGCGGCGGGCGACTTCACCTTCATCTCCACCGCCGGCGGGGCCTTCCTGGAATGGATGGAGGGCAAGGACCTGCCGGGGGTGGCGGCGCTGGGCGGCTGACCCCCGCGGGGTTAGCGCAAACCGGCTTGCCCCGCTGGCGGGGGCGGCGTAATCGCCCTGCTGAACCTTTCAGGGAGATCCCGATGCGCGCGACCCGTACCGTCCAGCGAATCCTTGCCAATTACGAGGGCGAGACCCCCGGCGTGAAGGGCAGCCTCTGCCGGATCCTGATGGAGGGCCGGCTGGGCGGCACCGGCAAGCTGATCATCCTGCCGGTGGACCAGGGGTTCGAGCACGGGCCGGCGCGGTCCTTCGCGCCGAACCCGGCCGGCTACGACCCGCATTACCACTATCAGCTGGCCATCGACGCGGGGCTGTCCGCCTATGCCGCGCCCTTGGGGCCGCTGGAGGCCGGGGCCGACACCTTCGCCGGCCAGATCCCCACCATCCTGAAGGTCAACAGCGCCAATTCGCTGATGTCCGACACCGCGGGCAAGAACCAGGCCGTGACCGCCTCGGTCGACGACGCGCTGCGGCTGGGCTGCGCCGCCATCGGCTTCACCATCTACCCGGGCTCGGACATGGCGCTCGACATGTTCGAGGAGATCGTGGAGATGCGGCGCGAGGCGGCGGCCTGCGGCATCGCCACGGTGATCTGGTCCTATCCGCGCGGCGAGGCGGTGACCAAGGACGGCGAGACCGCGGTGGACGTGGGCGCCTATGCCGCGCATATCGCGGCGCTGCTGGGCGCGCATATCATCAAGGTGAAGCTCTCGACCGACCACGTGATGCAGGGCGAGGCGCAGAAGGTCTACGACAAGCACCAGATCGACATCTCCACCCTGGCCGCGCGGGTGAAGCACTGCGTGCAGGCATCCTTCAACGGCCGGCGGATCATCGTGTTCTCGGGCGGCGCGGCCAAGGGAGCGGATGCGGTCTACGACGACGCCCGCGCGATCCTGGCCGGCGGCGGCAACGGCTCGATCATCGGGCGCAACAGCTTCCAGCGGAGCCGCGAGGACGCGCTGGCCATGCTGGGCAAGCTGGTCGACATCTACAAGGGCAAGGCGTGATGTGGCGGGCGGCGGCGCTGGCCCTGCTGCTGGCGGCCCCGGCCGCGGCGCAGGAGGCGCTGCCGCCCGGCTATCCCCCGAAGATCGGCGAGATCGGCGGAACCCTGGGCGGCCAGCCGGTGGCCTGGGAGACCTTCGACTTCTCCATCGGCGCCTTCGACGCCTCGGCCTGGTTCGACCACGTGGACGGGATCGTGCTGTCGCTGGTGGGCTATCTGCCGGGCGAGCCGGAGGGACAGACCGGCCGGCTGCTGGTGCGCGCCCGGTTCGACGGCTGGCCCGCGGCCGGGCAGGCGGCCGCCGGGGTGACGGTGGAGATCTTCGACTTCGAGATGGACGACCCCCGGCTCACCTCCGAGGGCCGCGCGGCGGAGCTGCTGCTGGACAGCGTGGCCTATGACGACGGCCCCGGCAGCGGCTATGGCAGCGCCGGCGGGGTGATCCGGGCGGAGCTTTGCGGTGTGGACGGCAACGACAGCCCCTGCCGGCCCTTCGAGGCCCGGTTCCAGACCCTGTTGCAATACAGCGGGTTGTGATCGAATCGGGGACCGATTGCCGATTCCCTTCGCCCGCCCGCTGTGGCATGATTCGCAGGTCGCCCCCGGGCAAGAGGGGCATTCGGGCAGGACGGACGGCATGAGCAGAGAGGCGCGGCGGCCGGGGCTGGCATCGCTGGTCATGGGGATCGTGGCGGTGTCCTTGGGCGCCTATTTCACCTTCGCCGCGGTGCAGGGCGAATACGGCGTGTTCCGCCAGGTGGAGATCGCCGCCGACCGCGCCGCGCTGGCGGCCGAGCGCGACCGGCTGGCCATGGAACTCGCCGCGCTGCAGAACCTCACCCGCCGGCTGTCCGACGACTACCTCGACCTCGACCTGCTGGACGAACGCGCCCGCGACGTGCTGGGCTACCTGCGCGCCGACGAGATCGTCATCCGCTGAGCCCGGATGCGGTCCGGTCGTCATGGCGAAGCAGCCGGACCGTGACCAGAGCCGATGCGGCCAGCAGGAAGCTGCCCAGCGGGATGTGCAGCGCCAGATAGCCGTTGTGGCCGGCATGGACCTGAAGCCCGGCCAGCCCGAACAGGCCGACGAAGACCAGCACCGGACCGCGCCCCAGCCGGCCCGTCCAGCCGCAGAGGCAGGCCAGCACGGCCTGGCCGAGGCCAAGCCAGGCGACCAGTTCGCCCAGCGGGCCGTGGATGCCCATGGCGAAGGAGCTCCCGCCGAAATGCTGGCCGGCCAGAACCGGCTGGGCCGACACCGCCGCCAGGTGAAGACAGGCCAGCAACTTCAGAAGGGGGATCGGTGACACCGGGCAAGTCCTGTGGCAGCAAGGGGCGATGGCCGGGAAAAGTTAAATGAGTGATCGCTCACCTGTCAATGCAGATACCGGAACCCCGCGCAAGGACCGGCGGGCGGCGACCCGCGAACGGCTGCTCGACGCGGCGGACCGGATCGTGCGGGCGCAGGGGGTGACTGCCGCGACCACGAAGCGGATCGCCGCCGAGGCCGGCCTGGCCGAAGGCAGCCTCTACAACCACTTCCCCGACAAGGCGCGCCTGCTGATCCATCTGGTGATGGAGCGGATGCCGGGCATCCGCGGGATCTTCTCGCGGCTGGAGGACGAAAGCCGCCCGCTGGAGGACCGCCTGACCACCGCCCTCACCGAGATGATCGGCTTCTATGCCGAGGCCCTGCCGATCCTCGGCGGCATCTCCGCCGACCCCGAGTTGTTGCGCCTGTGCCGGATCAGCTTTGCCGAGGCCGGAGGGCCGCAGCGGGCGCATGAGAAGCTGACGGCCATCCTGGCCCATGAGCAGGCCAGGGGGCGGCTGAAGGCGGAGGCCGATCCGCAGGTGCTGGCCTTCCTGCTGATCGGCGCCTGCACGGAATACGCCATGCTCGCCCGCGTGCTCGGGGCGCCCCCCGGCGGGCTGACGGCGCAGGAGCACGCGGCGCGGGTGACGACGGCCCTGCGTCCCATGCTGCCCGAAGCCCCGCATCAGGAAACGACCGCCAAGGTCCGACATACGCAATAGCCTGCCCAAATGCGGCACAAAAGAGCCTGCCCAAATGCGGCACAAAAGGCCTGCCCGCGGCCCGACCGCTGCAGCCACCCTTCCCTCCACGAGGGGAGAGGGAGGTGCGAGATCTCATCCAGTGGTGCCGGTGGCCACGGTTCCACCTGAACCGATCCCGCTCTATCCGCACCAGCCGGTTGGGGGAGACAGGTCGGCGGGAGGCGGGACGATTCCGGTTCCGTCATACCAGACCAGCACCTCCGGATTGCGAGACCAAGGCGCATGAGCGGGCGCGAAAACCGCCAGGCCGGCGACGAGATCATCCCCCAGATACTGGAGCCGCCCGGCTTCGAGTTCCGGCACGCGCGACATCTCGGTGCCACTGATCCGGTAGACCCTGTAGGACTGGCCACCCGTCAGCCAGTGGGGCGCGGTGAAGCCGCTGTAGAACTGGACCCCGAGAAGCGCGCTTCGGGCGATGGCCGTCACATCCTCGATGTCGTCGGCTGGAAAATACAGCTTCGGCTCGATGATACCGCGCTCGCCGAAAACCCATGTGCCTGCCGCTTCGAGAACCTCGATCCATCCGTTCCTGTCGAAGGCCCAGATATACAGGCGCCGGCTCGCGGGATCATAAGGGCCGACGGTCGATGTCCACTCCCAGATCGGGACAGGCCCGACACTGGCATCCGTCGAACCCGGGTGCAGGCTTATCCCGCGCGGCCGCGGACGGCTGACCAGCGGTTCCAGGCCATGAATGGCGACGGGGTCGGAACCTGTGGCCATGCCGATGCCCGAAGGCTGATGTTGACGGGAAATGCAATGGCCGGGTCGATCGTCGGCATGGGCACCCTGGCCAAGCAGCCCCATGATCCCGACCAGAACCAGGCTGGCCCATCCCCGGCCATGCATCTTCACGCCCCCGCTCAACGGCATATCCGGAACCATGCAGCAGTGTCCGCACAGCTGCAACCGGCGTGAAGCAAAGTCCGGGCCAAGCCCCCGATCCTTTCCACCGGGGCGCCATCTCGCCAGCCTTGCACCCTCCGCATGACGCATGGGCAAATTTGCCCTCGCCCTTGTTTTTCCGATGCGCTATGGATGGTTTAACGTTGAACGATCCGCCTGGAGGGAGGACGCCCGATGGCAGCGCGCAAGCCGGCCGACAAGCCCAACATATCCCGCGACGAGCTGTTGCAGTACTACCGCGACATGCTGCTGATCCGCCGGTTCGAGGAAAAGGCCGGCCAGCTCTACGGCATGGGGCTGATCGGCGGCTTCTGCCACCTCTACATCGGGCAGGAGGCGGTGGTCGTGGGGCTGGAGGCCGCGGCGAAGGAAGGCGACAAGCGCATCACCTCCTACCGCGACCATGGCCACATGCTGGCCTGCGGGATGGATCCCAAGGGGGTGATGGCCGAACTCACCGGGCGCATCGGCGGCTATTCCAAGGGCAAGGGCGGCTCGATGCACATGTTCTCGAAGGAGAAGCATTTCTACGGCGGCCACGGGATCGTGGGGGCGCAGGTGCCGCTGGGCGCCGGCCTCGCCTTCGCCGACAAGTACCTGGGCAACGACAACGTGACCTTCGTCTATTTCGGCGACGGCGCGGCGAACCAGGGCCAGGTCTACGAGACCTACAACATGGCCGAGCTCTGGGACCTGCCGGTGGTCTTCGTGATCGAGAACAACCAGTACGCCATGGGCACCTCGGTCAAGCGGTCCACCAAGTCGAAGACGCTCTACGAGCGCGGCGTGGCCTACGGCATCCCGGGCGAGCAGGTGGACGGGATGGACGTGCTGGCGGTCAAGGCCGCGGGGCAGAAAGCGGTGGCGCACTGCCGCGCCGGCAAGGGCCCGTATATCCTCGAGATGATGACCTACCGCTACCGCGGCCATTCGATGTCCGACCCCGCCAAGTACCGCACGCGCGAGGAGGTGGAGAAGATGCGCTCGGAACGCGACGCCATCGAGCATGTGCGCGAGTTGCTGGTCACCGGGGGGCTGGCCTCGGACGACGACCTGAAGGCCATCGACCGCGAGATCAAGGCGGTGGTGAACGAGGCCGCCGAATTCTCCAAGGACAGCCCCGAGCCGCCGCTGGACGAGCTCTGGACCGACATCACGGCGTAAGGGGGAAGACCATGGCGACGCAAGTTCTGATGCCCGCGCTGTCCCCCACCATGGAGGAGGGGACGCTGGCCAAATGGCTGGTCAAGGAGGGCGACCAAGTGAAGGCCGGCCAGATCCTGGCCGAGATCGAGACCGACAAGGCCACGATGGAATTCGAGGCGGTGGACGAGGGGGTAGTCGGCAAGCTGCTGGTGGCCGAAGGCACCGCGGGGGTGAAGGTCAACACCCCCATCGCGGTGCTGGGGGAGGAGGGCGAGGACCCCTCATCGGTCGCTGCCGCTCCCTCTTCGGAGGCCAAGGCCGAGGCGAAGAGCGAAGCCAAAGCGAGCGATGAGCTCGCCGAGGCGAAGAGCGAGGCGAAGCCCAGCGACGAGCCCGCCGCCGCCAGGCCAGACGCCCCCCCTGCCCCCGCCGCGGTGAAGTCGAACGCCTCGCCCGACTGGCCCGAGGGCACCCCGATGAAGACCATGACCGTGCGCGAGGCCCTGCGCGAGGCCATGGCCGAGGAGATGCGCGCGGACCCCACCGTCTTCCTGATGGGCGAGGAGGTGGGCGAATACCAGGGCGCCTACAAGATCAGCCAGGGCCTGCTGGACGAATTCGGCCCCCGCCGCGTGGTCGATACGCCCATCACCGAGATGGGCTTCACCGGGATCGGGGTCGGCGCCTCCTGGGCCGGCCTGAAGCCCATCGTGGAGTTCATGACCTTCAACTTCTCGATGCAGGCCATCGACCATATCGTGAACTCGGCGGCCAAGACGCTCTACATGTCCGGCGGCCAGATGGGCTCGCCCATGGTGTTCCGCGGCCCGAACGGGGCGGCGGCGCGGGTGGGCGCCCAGCACAGCCAGGACTTCGCCGCCTGGTATGCCGCGATCCCCGGCCTCAAGGTGGCGATGCCCTATTCGGCAGCCGACGCCAAGGGCCTCTTGAAGACCGCGATCCGCGACCCCAACCCGGTGGTCTTCCTGGAGAACGAGATCCTCTACGGCCGCTCCTTCGAGGTGCCGCAGATCGAGGACTTCACCATCCCCTTCGGCAAGGCCCGCATCTGGCGCGAGGGGACCGACGTCACCATCGTCAGCTTCGGCATCGGCATGACCTATGCGCTGGAGGCGGCGGAGAAGCTGAGCGCCGAGGGGATCAGCGCCGAGGTGATCGACCTGCGCAGCCTGCGCCCGCTCGACTACGACACCCTGATCGCCTCGGTGCAGAAGACCAACCGCTGCGTGACGGTGGAGGAGGGCTTCCCCGTGGGCGCCATCGGCAACCACCTCTCGGCCTATATCATGACCCATGCCTTCGACTGGCTCGACGCGCCGGTGATCAACTGCACCGGCAAGGACGTGCCGATGCCCTATGCCGCCAACCTCGAGAAACTCGCGCTGACCACCACGGCCGAGGTGATCGAGGCGGTCAAATCCGTCTGCTACCGTTGAGGTGACGCCATGGCGACGCAAATCCTGATGCCCGCCCTGTCCCCCACGATGGAGGAGGGGACGCTGGCGAAATGGCTGGTGAAAGAAGGGGACGAGGTCAAGTCCGGCCAGATCCTCGCCGAGATCGAGACCGACAAGGCCACGATGGAATTCGAGGCGGTGGACGAGGGGATCGTCGGCAAGATCCTGGTCGCCGAGGGCACCGCGGGGGTGAAGGTCAACACCCCCATCGCCGTGCTGGTGGAGGAGGGCGAGGACCCCTCATCGGTCGCTGCCGCTCCCTCTTCGGAGGCCAAGGCCGAGGCGAAGAGCGAAACCAAAGCGAGCGATGAGCCCGCCGCAGCGAAGAGCGCGGCGAAGCCGAGCGATGAGCGCCCCGCAAGCGGCGCCCGGGTCTTCGCCTCGCCGCTGGCCCGCCGGATCGCCGCGGAAAAGGGCATCGACCTGACCAGGGTCAAGGGCTCCGGCCCGCATGGCCGCATCGTCAAGGCGGACGTGGAGGGCGCCCAGGCCGCGCCGGCCGCGGCCCCCGCACCCGCGGCGGCCACCCCTGCCCCCGCTCCGGCGCAAGCGGCCCCTGCCGCCCCCTCGGCCGAGGCGGTCAGGAAGCTCTACGCCGACCGCGACTTCGAGGAAGTCCCGCTCGACGGGATGCGCAAGACCATCGCCGCCCGCCTCACCGAGGCCAAGCAGACCATCCCGCATTTCTACCTGCGGCGCGAGGTGCAGATCGACACCCTGCTGGCCTTCCGCGAGGAGTTGAACGGCAAGCTGGCGTCGCGCGGCGCCAAGCTCTCGGTCAACGACTTCATCATCAAGGCCTGCGCGCTTGCCCTGCAACAGGTGCCCGACTGCAATGCCGTCTGGGCCGGCGACCGGATGCTGCGGCTGAAACCCTCGGACGTGGCGGTCGCCGTGGCGATCGAAGGGGGCCTCTTCACCCCCGTCCTGCGCGACGCCGAGAAGAAGTCGATCACCGCGCTCTCCGCCGAGATGAAGGACCTCGCCGCCCGCGCCAAATCGCGCAAGCTGGCCCCCCACGAATACCAGGGCGGCAGCTTCGCGATCTCCAACCTCGGCATGATGGGGATCGAGAACTTCGACGCGGTGATCAACCCGCCGCACGGCTCGATCCTGGCGGTCGGCGCCGGGGTGAAGAAGCCGGTGGTGAACAAGGCGGGCGAGATCGCGGTCGCCACCATGATGTCGATGACGCTCTCGGTCGACCACCGGGTGATCGACGGCGCGCTGGGGGCCGAGTTCCTGAAGGCGGTGATCGAGAACCTGGAAAACCCGCTGGCGATGCTGGCGTAAGGCCATACGGGGGCGTCCGGCAGCGTTGCCGACGCCCCCTCCCCCATCCCCTCCCACGAGGGGAGGGGAGTCGCCAGGCCCTGCATTTCGCACAACCTTTGCCGAACAAGGCACCTCCCTCTCCCCTCGTGGGGGAGGGATGGGGTGGGGGGGGCGCCGCGCCCGGCCGGGCCTACCGCCCCTTCAACCGCCGCACCAGCCGGGCCGAGCGCAGCACCGCGGTCAGCCCGGTTCCCAGCACCACGATCCAGAGCGTGGCCTCCAGCACCGCCGCCGTATCCCACGGCAGCAGCGCCGCCCCCACCGCACCAGCCGTCAGCACCGCCATCCGCTGCGGCTTGGCGAAAGGCCCGCCGAAGTCCGGGGGAAACCCCTCCGCGCGCCCCATCTCGCGGACATAGGCCGTCCCCACCGCCAGGGCGGCAGCCATGAGCCCCAGGGCCGGAACCCCTGCCCCCACCCCGGCCCCCCAGAACAGCAAGAGGTCCGACACCCGGTCCGGCGCCTCGTTCCAGAACGGCCCGTCCTTCGCCGCCCGGCCGCCCTCCACCGCCACCATCCCGTCCAAGAGGTTGCAGGCCAGCCGCAGCTGGATCGCCAAAGCCGCCGGCAGCAGCACCGGCCAGCCCCACCCGGCAACGGCCAGCAGAACCGCACCCAGGCCAGCGAACCCCATCGAGGCCCAGGAGATCGCATTGGGCGTCACCCCCCGCGCCACCAGCCAGCCGGCCGCCACCCCGGCCCAGCGCGCCCGCCGCGCCGCAATGGGGCGGCGGTTCATGCCACCGACCAGAAATAGCGGGTGAGGTGGAAGAAGATCGGCGCCGCGAAGACCGCGCTGTCCATCCGGTCCATGAACCCGCCATGGCCGGCGATGGCATGGCCCCAGTCCTTCACCCCCCGGTCGCGCTTGATCGCCGACATGACGAGGCCGCCGAAGAACCCCATCAGCGCCGAGACCAGCGCCAGCACCCCGGCCTGGAACGGGGTGAACGGCGTGATCCACCACAACGCCGCCCCCAGCAGGGTCGCCGAGGCCACGCCGCCCAGGA
The DNA here is from genome assembly GCA_037190175.1 of Paracoccaceae bacterium. Classification (GTDB taxonomy): domain Bacteria; phylum Pseudomonadota; class Alphaproteobacteria; order Rhodobacterales; family Rhodobacteraceae; genus JBBCJM01. The sequence continues at coordinate 12,312 of JBBCJM010000065.1, forward strand.
ACCCCTCCCAGGTCTTCGAGGGCGACAGCCGCGGCACGATCGCGTGCCGGCCGATCAGCTTGCCACAGATGTATTGCAGCACGTCCGAGCCCTGCACCACCAGGATCAGCCAGACGATCAGCATCAGCCCCGCCTGCCCGTGCCCGGGGATCTGCAGCATCATCAGCGCCGGCACGTGGCTGGCGCAATAGACGCAGATCATCAGCGCCCATTGCGTCTCGGCCACCCGCAGCAGGAAGTCCTTCGGCCCCCCCAGCACCGCCGAAATGACCGGCATCAGCAGGAAGACGTAGACCGGGATGAAGATCGCCGCCATCCCGTACCAGTCGATCCAGATCAGCCAGTATTGCAGCGGCAGCACCAGGAAAAATGCCGCCAGCAAGGCCCAGTGGTCGCCCGGCGCGGTGCGGGTCAGCGTCAGGAACTCGCGGAAGGCGGCAAACGACAGCAGACCGAACAGGATCACCACCCCGGTCCGCCCGGTCAGCAGGGCAAAGCCCAGCAGCGCCACGATCCCCCACCAGGCGCGGATCCGGGCGTTCAGGTTCTCGATGGTGACGTTGGTGCCGTCGGGCGCCACCCGGTCGCGGATGATCTCGCCCACCAGCGTGGCGGCGGTCAGGAAGACCACCACGCCGAACAGCAGCCCCAGCAGATCGGCGTTCATCCCGCACCTCCCGGCCGCAACGCCAGCAGCGCGGCCTCGGCGCGGTGCAGGAAGCCGTCCTTCTCCTCGCCCGGGAAAAGCCGCAGGGGCTCGCCGAAGGTCACGGTGCAGATCAAGGGCACTGGGATCACCTCGCCCTTGGGCATCACCCGGTTGAGGTTGGCGATCCACACCGGCACCAGATCCACCCCCGGACAGCGCGAGGCCAGATGGAAAAGCCCGCTCTTGAACGGCAGCAGCGGCTGGTCGGAGGAATTACGCCCCCCCTCCGGGAACAGGATCAGCGAAGAGCCCTGCCCCACCGCCTCGGCCATCTGCTCCACCGGGTCGGCGGTGCGCGCCTCGGGCCGGCGGTCGATCAGCACCGCGTCGAACACGTCGCGCCCGATGAAGCGGCGCAGCGGCGAGACCAGCCAGTAATCCGCCGCCGCCACCGGCCGGGTCCGCTCGCGGACGGGCGGCGGCAGCACGGCCCACAGCAGCACGAAATCCCCGTTGGAAGTATGGTTGGCGAAATAGATCCGCTGCGTCAGGTCGGGCGCCGACCCCTGCCAGACCGCCCGCGCCGCCGTCACCAGCCGCACGAACAACAGCAGCGCGGCGCCGGCCACCCGCGCCGCGATCCGCTGGGGCAGGGTCCGCCACCCGCGCAGGTCAGCCGTCCGTCACGTTCTTCAGCAGGTGGTCCATGCTGACCGCCGGCTGTTCGCACCCCGCCTCGCCCACGATCCGCGCCGGCACCCCGGCCACCGTCTTCATCGGCGGGATGTCGTGCAGCACCACCGAGCCCGCGGCGATCCGGCAGCAATGGCCCACCGTGATGTTGCCCAGCACCTTGGCCCCCGCCCCGATCAGCACCCCGTTGCCGATCTTGGGATGCCGGTCGCCGTCCTCTTTCCCCGTGCCGCCCAGGGTCACCGAATGCAGCATCGACACGTTGTCGCCCACCACCGCGGTCTCGCCGATCACGATGGAATGGGCGTGGTCGATCATGATGCCCCGGCCCACCCGGGCGGCGGGATGGATGTCCACCCCGAAGGCCTCGCTCACGCGCATCTGCACGAAATAGGCCATGTCGCGCCGCCCCTCGCGCCAGAGCCAGTGGCCCACGCGATAGGCCTGCAACGCCTGGTATCCCTTGAAGAACAGGATCGGCTGCAGATAGCGGTGGCAGGCCGGGTCGCGGTCATAGACCGCCATCAGGTCGGCCCGCGCGGCCGCGCCGATCTCGGGGTCGGCGGCATAGGCCTCGTCGGCGATCTCGCGCAGGATCTGCTCGCTCATCTCGCCCGAGGCCAGCTTCAGCGAGAACCGGAAGGCCAGCGCCCGCTCCAGCGTGGGGTGGTGCAGGAGCCCGGCATGAATCAGGCTGCCCAAGAGCGGCTCGGCCCGCACCGCCTCCACCGCCTCCTCGCAGACGCGGCGCCACACCGGATCGACGGATTTCACCACGCGGATGGTTTCGGCCATGGCCCTGGCTCCCTGACTTCGCCCCGATCATATACGCCGGAATCCGCGCCGTCCAATCCCCCTGCGTGATGCCGCCCATCACCCGAAGTCGATACGGCGGAACAGCCCCGGCCCGAAGCGGTCCGACAGCTGCGCCACCTCTACGGCGAAGGCGCCGCCCACCCCGTCCGCCGCCCGCGCCGCCGCCGGATAGGTCCAATGGGGCACCGCCACCTCCTCCTGCCGCACCACGGCCCCGCCGACCAGCGCCCGCACCAGATAGACCTCCCGCTCCTCGCCCCAGGGCACCTCGGCCGAGGCCCAGCTGTCGCCGTCGATCCGCGTCCGCCGCACCCAGCGCAGCGTCAGGTCGCCCCCGGCCCAGGCGCCCCGCAGATGCACCGGCGCCAAAGGCCGCAGGCCGATCCCGTCGAAGGCCACCTGCATCGCCACCGCATCGGGGTCATCGAAGCCCCGCGCCGTCACCCCCACGCGATAGTGCCGCACCAGCCCGCGGGCCGACAAAGCCAGCTCGATCTGCTGCGGCGCGCCGTCCAGCAGCACCACCCGGCTGCCCGCCGGCCAGACCTCGGGCATCAAGGCATCCGACCCCGCCTGCCCGCGCAGCCGCAGCGACAGGTCCCAGGTCTGCGGCCCCACCAGCACGGCGTCCGCGAACTGGAACACCTCCCACCTGTCCGCGCTGCCGTCGCCGATCGCCATCGCATTGGCCCCGTTCAGCACCGCCGCCATCCCGGCCGAGGCCAGCGCCCCCGCCCCGATCCGCACCCGCAGCGGTTCCCCCCGGTCCCACAACCCCGGCCGGGCGCGCAACAGCGGCGTCTCCGTCACCCCCACCACCGAAGGCCCGGCCACCAGCGTGTTCAGCGCGAACCCGTCCTCGGCCGCCGAGGACCAGACCGCCACCGACCCCGGCCAGGGCTGCGCCGCCACCGCCACATGCGGCGCGTGCGGCATCTCGGCCCCGGTCAGCAGCGGCAGGTCCAGGAACAGCGGCAGCACCGGCACCGGCGCGGCGAAGGGCCGCGGGATCACCCGTTCCTCCACCGCGTCCGAGGGGCGGTAGAGCGCGGGCTCCACCCGCACCGCCTCCACCACCGCGGCCTCGCCGCGCTCCACCCGGTCGATCCGCCAGCGCCCGCCCTCCAGCGCCACCACGTCGCCCGCCCCCAGCCGGGCGGCCGAGGGCGGCAGGGCGAAGCGCAGCCCGTCGCGCGCCACCCGCGCCTCGGACAGCCAGCGTTCCACCGTGCCCCGCGCCTCGGCCGCGGTCAGCACCAGCTCCACCTCGCTGGCGGTCACCCCGGGATCGTCCTCGTCGGGAAAGATCGCCTCGGCCTGCCGGGGGGCGAAGTCGCCCTCGGCCTCCACATAGCCCAGCCGCACCCGCCCGGCGACCTCGGCCACCGCCGCCCGCTGCGCCTCCAGATCGGCCTCCTGCGCCACCGCCAGCAAGCCGCGGTCCAGCGCCACCGCCGGCCGCCCGTCGCGCATCTGGAACCGCAGCTCGCCCTCGCGCTCCACCGCCTCGAAACCATAGGCCAGCATCAGTGGCTGCAAGGCCGCCCGCCCCGTGCCCACCCCCTCGGCCACATAGCCGCGCACCACGCCGACCAAGGCATCGGTCCGCGCGCCCTGCACCCCCGAGCGCGCGCAGACCTCCGCCACCACCTCCGCCAGAGCCTGCCCGGTGGCCCGCCCGGTCAGCCAGTGCCCCCGCGCATAGTTCGCCGCATCGGCCCAGACCTCGGCCCGCCCCGGGAACTGCGGGAACGGCCGCGCGTCCCAGGCCCAGACATGCGCGCGCTCCATGTCCACCATCGGCCCGCCGTACAGCTCCGAGACGGGGTTGTTCGCCGGATCCCCCCAATACCCTGACACCGCCCGCAGGTACTGCATCTGCATCGCATCGTCGCGCCGCCCGTCGGAATACCGCGGCAAGCCCGACTCGGACGACTTCGGGTCCAGGAACCGATTGGGCTCGTTCGCCCCCTTGTCGATGGCGGCACAACCGTATTCGGTGAACCTGATCGGCTTCGACCGCGGCACCCAGTCCGTCGCCACCGCCGACCGCACGCCCCCGATCCGCTCGTGATGGGCGTTCTCCCACCACCCGCGCAAGTCCTTCACCCGGAAGACCCAGGGCTCCCCATGCGCGCCGTCCTCGATCGGCAGCCGCCGCTGCGCCGCCACCCCCTCGGGGCTGTCGTAATACCAGTCGAACCCCTCGCCGCCCGCCACATTGGCGGTCAGATAGCCCAGATCGTGGATCGAGCCCCACCCGGCATCCGCATGATCCTCCCCCTCCCGCCAATCGGCCAGGGGCATGTAATTGTCGATCCCGATGAAATCGACGTTGGGGTCGGCCCAGAGCGGATCCAGGTGGAAATAGACATTCCCCCCCGTATGGTATCCGAAATACTCCGACCAGTCGGCGGCATAGCTGATCCTGCACCCCGGCCCCAGCACCGCCCGCACGTCCGCCGCCAGCTCCCGCAAGGCCGCCACCGCCGGAAAGGCATCACCCGCGCCGCGCACCTGAGTCAGCCCCCGCATCTCCGACCCGATGCAGAAGGCGTCCACCCCGCCGGCCAGCTTGCACAGATGCGCATAATGCAGGACGAAGCGGCGATACCCCCAGTCCCCCGCCGTCCCGGAATACCCCACCTGCCCGCCGGCCAGCGAAAAATCCCCCACCTGCGCCGCGCCGAAGAAGGCCGCCACCTCGGCCGCCGCCGCCGCGGTCCGGTCGGGGGAGCCCGCCAAACCCGGCGCCACCGAACAGGTGATCCGCCCCCGCCAGGGCAGCACCGCCTGCTCCGCCCCGCCCCAGGGGTCGGGCAAGCCGTTGCCCGCCATCTGCTCCATCAGGATGAAGGGATAGAACATCACCTCCTGCCCGCCGGCGCGGATTGCCCGGATCGCCTCCACCACCGAGGCATCCGCGGGCGTGCCGCCATAGACCGGCTGCCCGGCCTGAAACGGCACCAGCCCCGCCGCCGCCCGGTCGATCCCGCCCGCGCGCCAGGCCATCGGCCGGCCCTCCTGCGCCTTCTGCTCCACCCGGGGCCGCACCCGGCACTCGCCGCAGCGCAGGTCGTCGCCGAACCACGACACGATCAGCGACACCGAGCCCACCGCCGGAAGTTCCCGCCGCAACTGCTCCAGCGACACCGCCAGGTCGGCCTTCCCCCCCGGCGCATGGACGTTCAGCGCCCGGTTGATCCCCGGCCCGTCCTCCACATGCACCCGGCTCACGGCCAGCGCATATTCGCCCGACCCCGGCATCAGCGCCACCGCCCGCACCGCCTCGGCCAGCGCCCCGCGGCCGCCCTCCGGCTGCGCCGGCCGGATCACCTCGAAACTGAACTGCGGCACCCGGTTGCCGAACTCCCCCAGCGCCAGGTCCTCGATCACCGCATAGGCGATCCCGCGATAGGCCGGCGCATTCTCCGCCCCCTCCACCGCCGCGATCCGCGGGTCGGGCAACTGGTCCTCGCTGCCGGGATAAAGCCGCAGGTTCAGCGTCGCAGGGTCGATCTCGGTCCCGTCCGCCCAGATCCGCCCCACCCCCAGGATCTCGCCCTCGCAGAGCGCACAGGCCAGCGAGACGGTATAGGAATACCGCTCCACCTTCGGCTTCGGCGCGCCCTTGCCGCCGCCCTCGCGCGTCACGGTCTCCTGGAACTGCGTGGCCCAGATCACCTGCCCCGCCACCCGCACCCGGCCCCAGACCCGCGGCAGCGCGGCGCCCTCGGCCGCCCCCATCAGCCGCAGCCGGTCGATGCGGCCCACCTGCACGGGGTCGGATCCCGCGCCCATCAGCCGCTGGTCGATGGCGCGGCCCAGCGTCGCCCCCACCGCGCGGCCGATCACCGCGCCCGACAGCCCCAGCACGGTGCCGCCGAAGCCCGCGCCCACCGCCGCGCCCACCGCGCCCAACAGGATCGTCGCCATTCACCGCACTCCTTCAGGAAAGGCAAAACGCGCCACGATCCGGCGCGCCCAGGGGGCCGAGAGCGGGCTTTCCACCACCCCCTGCCCGGTATAGGCGTGGACGAAGGCCGCCCGCGGACCGATGGCCGAGGCGATGCCCAGATGCTTGGCCAACGCCCCGTCGCGCATTCGGAACAGGATCACCTGCCCCGGGGCCGCCTCCGCCGCGGGGCGCAGCCAGTCCAGCGCCGCCGCCAGCAGCACCTCGCGCCCGCCGCCCTCGCCCCAGTCGGCGGTATAGGCCGGCGGCACCACCGGCTCCGGCCCCACCACCGCGCGCCAGACCCCCCGGATCAGCCCCAGGCAATCGGTCCCCGCGCCGCGGCAACTCGCCTGATGCACGTAGGGCGTCCCGATCCAGCGCCGCGCCTCGGCCACCACCGCCGCCTCGAAAGGCGTCACCGGAACAGGCTCCCGCCCGTGGCCTGCCCGGCTCGCGACGGATACGAGGTCAGCCAGTCGTCCCCCGGCACATGCGGAAAGCCGCGGAAGTTCAGGAAGTTGCCGAACTTCAGCCGGCAGGTCTCGGCCCGCTTGTCGCAGCCCGCCTCGATCCGCACCATGTCGCCGGCGCTGACCGGCAGCCCCAATACCTGCCACAGCTCCACCCGGCGGCCCTCGACCCCCAGCCGGTCGTTCTTGACCAGCCCCACCAGCCCCGCCGCCGCCCCGCTCAGCACCCGGAACCGCCCGCGCTCGAACCAGCGATCATCGAAGCCCGCCAGCGTGGTGAAGCCGAACACCCGCCCCTCCTCCACCGCCTCCACCGCGCGCTCGGCGAAATAGCCGGGCTGCGACAGATCGAACCGGCAAGCCCCATCGCCCAGGACCGCCCCGCAGGGCGCCTGCACCACCCGCCCCTGCGGCCGGTTCAGTGCCTCGGCCAGCCCGCGCAACTCCGCCCGGAACGCGCCACCCGCGCGCACCACCTCGCCCAGCGAGCCGCGGAACTGCATCGCCCGCTGCCCCGGATCGGCCCAGTTGACCAGCCAGGCCACCACCTCCGCCCCGTCATAGCGCCCCGCCGCCAGGTCGGCCTCGGAGATCCCGGCATCGCTCAGCGCCCCCAGCGCCTCGGTGTTGTCCACCGCCAGCCCCGTGCTCTGCTGCAACACCCGCGCGGTCATCCCGCTGTCGGCGTGGAACCGCGTACCGTCGAACACCAGATCGCGGTCGTGGTCGGTAAAGCCGAACTCCACCCCATCCCCCCGCCGCAGCCGCCAGCAGCGGCAGACCGTGGTGATGCCCCCCTCCAGATGGTCATAAAGCGCAGTCACAGCCGCAACTCCACCACCGGCACGCTGGGCACGTCGCCCGCGCGGAAGGACGCCACCGAGACCGCGATCCGGTCGGTGTCGAACCGCACCGGCACGTCGAACTCGAACCCCGCCGTCACCTGCACCCCCGCCGCAGGGGGCGAAGAAAACGTCACCACCCCCGTGGCCGGATCGACCTCGTACTCCAGCCCCTCCACCTTGGGGTCCGCCGCCACCGCCACCCGCACCGTGCCCGCCACCGGCTTGGCGATGGGCCGGGCATAGGTCTCCAGCCCCGAGCGATAGGTCTTCGCCAGCCCGAAGCGCAGCGAAACCCCGTCCCCCACCCCGATCACCTGGTCGGTAGGCGAGACCTCCCGCGTGGCCCCGCCGGAGCGATAATCGGCCCAGTCCTTCCAGCGGAACCCGTGCAACTGCCCCCGCCGCGCCTCGAAGAACGCGATCAAGGCCTCCACATCGTCCAGGCTGCGCAGCCCCACCCCCGCGTCATAGCGCCGGCGCGAATGCGCCCAAGGGGTGTTGCGCTCCTCGAACCCGTTCTGCAGCGTGACGATCTCGGTCCGCCGCTCCGGCCCGCCGACCGAGCCGAAGCTCAGGTTGGCCGGGAACCGCACCTCGTGAAATCCACCCATCGCTCACCTGTTCCTCTGCCCGCGCGCCAGGGCCCGCTGCGCCTCGGCGGCGATCTGGCTCCGGCTGCGCTGGAATCCCTGCACGTCGGGGGTCGAGATGTTCATCACCACCGTCACCGGCCGCCCGCCGCCCGCCGCCTGCACCCCCAGCCGCCCGTCCGGCCCGCGGGCCAGGGGCATGATCGCCTCCGGCCCCGCCTCGCCCATCAGGCCCCTGCCGCCGCGCATCGGGAAACTGACCGGCGACGAGACCACGCCCCCCATCGCAAACGGCATCACCCGCCCCTGCGTAAACGCCCCGCCCTTGGCGAAGGGCATCAGCCCGCTCACCAACCCATTGATGCCGCTGGCGATCGCGCCGCCCAGCGCGTTCTGCACCGGCCGCATCGCCACGCTGTAGAAGGTGTTGGCGATCGACTGCCCCAGCCCCCGCATGGCGTCCGACAGCTTGCGCCCGTCGAACACCGCCCCGTCGAAGGCCCGCCGCAGCCCGCCGCCGATCCCGGCCGACAACTGCCCCACCTCGCGCCCCGTGTAGACCAGGCTCTCCCGCATCCGCGCCAGTTCCCCGTCGAAGGCCGCCGCCATCGCCGCCGCCGAGCCCAGCGTGGCCTCCAGCGCCGCCACCCGGGCCTCGAAATCCTCACTCTCCGCCATCCGCTCGCTCCTGCCTCCTGTCGGGAAAGGCCGCGGCCAGCTCGGCCAGCCGCGCCCGCGTCAGGGGGGCCGCAGCCTCGGCCCCCAGCATGATCCGCAACTCCACCGGGGTCAGGCGCCAGAACTGCTCGGGGGTCAGCCCCAGGCCCTGCAGCCCCACCCGCATCAGCCCGGCCCAGTCGATCCGCGCGCTCATGCCTCGCCCGGCAGCGCGAAGGCCCGCGCCAGCAGCTGCGCCGCCACCTGGGCCGCCGCCACCGGCCCGCCGGCGATCTCGGCGGTCATCAGGTCGGCCGCGCTGCCGGCCCAGCCCCCGCCGCGCAGCCCCGCCACCACCACAGCCAGCACGTCGCGGGTGGAAAACCGCCCGCCCTCGAACCGTTCGATCAGCTCGACCAGCGTGCCCGCCCCCAGCCCCGCCTCCAGCTCGGCCAGCGCCCCCAGCGTCAGCTTCGCCACCTGGCGCCTGCCGTCCAGCACCAGCGCCACCTCGCCCGCCCAGGGGTTCATCACAGCGCCGTGAAGGTGAGCGCCCCGGCCGAGGCCATGGTCATCTCGTAGGTCGCCTCGCCGCCATGGCTGCCGGCATATTCGATGGCGCCGATCTGGAACCGCCCTTCGACGATGCCGAAACTGGGGATCACCACCTGAAACAGCGGCACCTCCCCGTCGAAGAAGATCTGCCGCGCCCGCGCGTCCGTCCCCTCGTCGCGGAACACCCCCTGGCCCGAGATCGTGGCCGACTTCACCCCGGCGCCCGCCAGCAGCTCCCGCCACCCCCCCGCGCTTTCCAGCGAGGTCACGTCCACCGCCTCGGCGTTGAACGACAGCCGCGTGGCGCGCAGCCCCGCGACCGTCTCGAAGGTGCCGTCCCCCGTCATGTCGATCTTCACCAGAAGATCCCTGCCGCTTTGAACGCTCATCCCATTCTCCGATGTAGGGTGCGTGCTGGGCACGCACCGGCCAAAGAACGGTGCGTGAAATCACGCACCCTACGTCTCCGTCCGCGCCCGGAACTGCATGTCGATCCGCCGCGCCGCGCCCTGGTCCAGCCGCCGCGCGTTCGCCCGCAGGAAGCGCAGCGACACCAGCCGCCCCCGCAAGAGGAACAGCGTCGCCCCGTCCAGCTGGTCCGAGACCGCCACCGCCACCTCCTTGGCGCGCTGGAACCCGGCCGCGTCCGAGATCACGCTGATCGCCAGCCGGTGCTCGGCCCCGCCGCCCGAGGCGTCCGAGGCGTCCACCACCTCCTCCGGCCCGATCAGCACGAAGGTGCCGCGCCCCGCCCCCTTGGGCAGCGCATCCACCACCGGCACCCCGGCGAGAGCCGCCGCATTCGACAGCCGCTGCCAGATCGCGGCCTGCAAGGCCGCCGCCGCGCCATAGCTCATGCCGGGTCCTCCTCGCGCGCCACGCAGACCAGATAGCGGCCATCGGGATCGGCCTCGGTCACCGTCAGCAGGGCATAGATCCGCGCCCCGTCCCGCAGCCGCTGCCCCGCCACCGGACGCGAGGGCGCCCCGGGCGGCGCGCCCCGCACGGTGATGCGGAAAGGCTGCTGGCTCAGCGGCACCTCGATGCCCGCCGCCTCGCGCCCCGTGCCCGGCCGCACCTCGGCCCAGAGCGCGCCCTGCACCGCCCAGGACCGCAGGAACCCGCCGGCGCCGTCGGGGGTCACGGTCTCGGCCTCCAGCACCAGCGCCCGATTGAGCCGCGGGGTCATCGCCCGCCCCCCAGCACCCGCACCCGGCGCCAGCGCCCGATCAGCGCCTGCACCGCCTGTGGCAGCCCCTCGGCCTGCCGCAGCCCGCCCTCGTGGCGCAGCTCGTAGTATTCCGCCGCCAGCAGGAACGCCGCCTGCGCCAGATCGGCCGGCACCGCCTCCCAGGGCCCGAAGCCGGCGGTGAACTCCACCTCCACCCGGCCCCCGGCAGGCACCATCGGCAGCAGCACCCCGGCCGAGACGATCTTCGGCCGGTGCATGTCGCGCACCAGCCGCCAGCGGTCGGCGGGCAGCACCTGGGCCATACCAAACCCGTCCACCAGCCGCACCTCGGCCACCGCCTCGACCGGCCCCACCGGCAAGGGCTGTTCCGACCCCTCGCTCCAGTCCTCCAGCTCCAGCCGGAAATCCCGCGCGATCAGCATCTTGGCCGTGCGCCCCTCGATCACCGCCAGCGCGGCGCGCAGATAGCCCTCGACCAGCCCATCCTGGAACCCGTCGTCGGCAAAGCCCGTCCCCAGCCGCAGATGCGCCTTCAGCGCCGCGACCGGCAGCGCCGCCGCGGGCACCGGGGTCAGTTCGGTCAGCAACATGTCAGTCCCCCTGATCCACCGTCCGAAAGGATGGGCGCGCGCCCCGGTCCGCTCGGACGGAGGGAGCAGCTAGCCGGCCCGGGTGGGTCACCCCCGCGCGCGCCCGCCCGGCCCCGTCAGGGGCCGGACGCCGGTTCGCCCGTCAGGACACGGCGAATTTTAGCAGCTTGATCGCGGCGAAGTCGGTCACGTCGCCGCCCACGCGCTTGGACGCATAGAACAGCACATGCGGCTTGGCCGAGAACGGATCGCGCAGGATCCGCAGGTCGGGCCGCTCGGCGATGGTATAGCCCGCGCGGAAGTCGCCGAAGGCGATGGCATGGGCATTGGCGGCGATATCCGGCATGTCCTCGGCGATCAGCACCGGATAGCCCATCAGCCGCGCCGGCTCGCCGGCCGCCAGCCCGTCCGACCACAGGAACCGCCCGTCCGCATCCTTCATCTTGCGCACCGCGCCGGCGGTCTTCGAATTCATCACGAAGCTCGCATTGGCGCGATAGTCCGCCCCCAGCGCATAGACCAGGTTGACGATGCAGTCGGCCGCATTGGTGGTGGGAAAGTCCGAGGCCGCGCCCGAGGGCACATAGCCGATGCTCCCCCAGGTCCAGGACGCATTGGCCACCTTGTTGGGCAGCAGGAACCCGCGCGGCTTGTCCACCCCGTCGCCGCTGACGAAGGCCGCCGCCTCCGCCCGGATGAACCGCGTGGCGATCCGGCCCGCCAGCCAGCCCTCCACGTCGAAGGCGCTGTCATCCAAGAGCCGCTGGCTCGCCTTCGGCATCGCCGACAGCTCATGCAGCTTGATCGAGATCCGCTCCAGCACCGGCGTCGCGGTCTCGGCCTGCGCGCCGGCCTCGGTGGCCCAGCCCGACCCCACCTCGCTGCGGTCGATCAGCACGTCGAACGAGGTCGCCTCCACCTGCACCACATTGGCGATGGCGCGGATCGAGGCGGTCGAGACCAGCATCGACCGGATGGTGTCCGCGGTCTGCGGATCGACCAGATAGCCGCCGTCCGCCGCCACCGCGGAGGACAGCGCCTTGCCCTCCAGGTTCAGGCCCCGCAGCCCGTCGTCGTCGCCGTGGCGCAGATAGGCGGCAAAGGCTTTGGCATGGGGCGCTTCGGTCTCGGCGCGGCCCGCCAGCGCGGGGCGGCCCAGATGGGTGGTTTTGCGGTCCAGCATGGTCAGTCGCTCTTCCTGTTGTTGCAACGCTGCCTTCACTTCGGCGTGAAACATGCCGAAATCGTTCAGAAATCCGGTCATGGCGGATGTCACGTCCGCAGCCGGATGTGGGTCGTCGGGCATGGCTCCGCCGGCCCGAGCCTTGGTCTCGGTCATCAGTTGGTCCTCAGCTTGAAATCCGGGGGGTCAGTGCCCCGCCATCACCCGGCGCGCGGCCTGCAGCGCCGCCGCCACCTCGCGCCAGCCGGCCACATCGGGCGCCTCGCCCTTGGCCGCCACCCGCGCCTCGGGAAGCATGGGGAACGTCACCAGCGACACCTCCCACAGCTCCAGCTCCTGCAAGAGGCGCCGCCCCTTGCCGTCGCGTTCCGCCCTGACCGTGCGATAGCCGATCGACAGCCCGTCGATGGCCCCGGCGGTGAGCAGCGCCGCCGCCTCGCGCCCCTTGGCCACATCGGTCAGGATGCGGCCCTTGACCCACAGGCCCCGGTCGTCCTCATGCACCTCGTCCCAGACACCGATGGGCTCGCGCGGGTCGTGCTGCCACAGCATCCTGACCCGCCGCCCCGCCGCCGCCGCGGCCCTCAGCGACCCCGCATAGGCGCCCTTCTGCACCACGTCGCCGCCCTGGTCGCGCCGCCCGAACAGCGAGGCATAGCCCGACACCACGCTGCCCTCGGCCACCACCAGTTCGGCCCCGGCGTCGAACTTGCGCTCCGGCGCCCCGAAATCCCCGATCATCTCCATCCCCTCACCTCAAAGCCGCAGCGATCAGCGCCTCGGCCCCCTGCGCCAACAGGAAGGCCGCCACGCCATAGACGCCCAGCCAGATCCGCCGCTCCATCCGCTCCAGCGCGCCCTCGATCCGGCCCAGCCGGTACTCCAGCGCGCCCCAGCGTTCCTCGGCGACCCGCTCGTTGGCCTCGATCCGCGCCTGCGCGGCGTCGAAGCTGTCGAACAGATAGCGCGAGCCGCCCGCCACCCGCCGGGTCATTCGGTCTCCAGCGGCGGCAGCCCCAGCAGAGCCCGCTTCTCCGCCACGGTCAGGAAATCCGCCGCCGCCACCCGGGCCCATTGCGCATCCCGCTCGGCCGCCAGCGCCGGCACCTGGTCGGGGTCGGGGCGCAGCTCCACCGCTTCGGCCGTGAACCCCTGCAACCAGTGCGACAGCGCCCCGGTCACCTTGCCCACCAGCGGCAGCACCGTCAGGCGATAGAACGCTCGGTTCGCCTCCTGATAGTTCGCATAGGTGGCGTCGCCGGGGATCCCCAGCATCATCGGCGGCACCCCGAAGGCCACCGCGATCTCCCGCGCCGCCGCCTCCTTCGTCCGGTGGAACTCCATGTCGGAGGGGGAGAACCCCATCGGCTTCCAGTCCAGCCCGCCCTCCAGCAGCATCGGCCGCCCGGCATTGCGCGCGCCCTGATGGTGCATCTCCATCTCGGAAACCAGCCGGTCGTACTGGTCGGGCGACAGCGTCGCCGCCCCGTCCGCGCCCTTGTAGACGATGGCCCCCGAAGGCCGCGCCGCATTGTCCAAGAGCGCCTTCGACCACCGCGCCGCACTGGCGTGAACGTCCAGCGCCACCGCCGCCGCCTGCAAGGGCGAGAACCCGTAGTGGTCGTCCTGCGGATGGAACGCCCGCAGATGGCAGATCGGCACCGCCTCGCCGGTCATGTCGAACCGATGCTTCCGCCCGGCGACCGCATAGTCGTAACCCACCGGCCAGCCGTCCGCCCCCGGCACCACCGCCATCCGGTCCGAGCGCAGCACGTGCAACTCCCCCGGCAAGATACCCGACCCCGGCACCGCCTCGACATAGGCGTTGCCGGACAGCAGCAGCTGCCCATAGATCGCCTCCATCAGCTCCGCCCGCCCCTGCGCCGGGTTCGGCCGGCGCAAGAGGTCCAGTACCGGATGCACCTCATACCGCCGCTCGCCGTCCTGCAACACCAAGGGCAGCGCCGCCGCCGCCTCGGCGATCAGCTTCACCGCCCGGAACCCGATGGGATTGCCCAGGAACCCCGCCTGCGTCAGGCTCACCGTGTCGCGCGGGGTCCAGCCCACCCGCCCGGCCGTCGCCAGCGCCGCCACCCGCCCGGTGGCCGAAGCCTTGGCCTCCGCCGGCCGCACAGGCACAGGCAGGCCGGGCGCCGGGGCCGCACCCCGCCGCAGAAAGTCGAACACCATATCCCGTCTCCTGCTGAATTACACGAACCGCATCCGCGGCCCCTCGCCCGGCACCCGCCGCGCGGGCTCCAGCACCAGGTCGGTCAGCGCCCAGACCAGCGCATCCACCCGGTCGGGCGACCCCCGCCCCTCGAACCCGCGCACCGTCATCCGGCACATCTGCTCCTCCAGCAGATGCAGCCCCCGCACATGCCGCACCCGCCCCTGTTCATAGAGCGCGGCCACCGGCTCGGCCCGCAGATGCTTGCCCCGCGTCGCCGTCACCTTGCGCACCGGCACGGCGGGCGAGACCGAGCGGATCACCGTCTCCACCATGTCGCCGCCCATGTTGACCTCGGCCACGATCCGGTCGGCCCCGTGCCGCTCATAGGCGCCGACCGCCGCCCGCGCCCAGCCCTCGGGGCTGACCCCCTGCACCGAGGCATCCTCCAGCACCACCGCCCGCCAGTCGGTGACCGGCCCCTTGGTGCGCGCACCCACCACCACGATGCCGCAGGTATCGGCCTGCTCCTTGCCGCTGGCCGGCGGATCCACCGCCACCACGATGCGGTCGAAGCCCTCTTCCTCCGCCCCCTCGGCCGCCGCCGCGATCAGCGCCGTGGTCCACAGCGCCCCCTCGGCATCCTCGATCAGCACACCGTCCAGGTCCTGCCGCCCCAGCCGTGTGCCGCCATAGCGGGCATAGACCTCCCGCAGGAAGCTCTCCGCCAGGAAGGCCCGGTTGGCGTCGGTCGGCGCATGGGTCAGCACGGTCGAGGGGTTCTTCAGGATCGCCTTCAGCACCCCCACGTTGCGGGGGGTCGAGGTCACCACCTGCCGCGGCTCCGCCCCCAGCCGCAGCGCGAACTGCAGCATGTCCCAGGCCTCCTCCGCCCGCTTCCACTTGGCCAGCTCGTCCGCCCAGGCCGCATCGAACTGCGGCCCCCGCAGGCTTTCCGGCTCATGCGCCGAAAACACCTGCGCCACCGCGCCGTTGGGCCAGACCAGCCGCTTGCGCCCGGCCTCCCACTCCGGCCGGCGGTCGGGCGGCGAACAGGCAAGGATCCCGCTGTCCCCGAACACCATCACCTCGCGCGCCTGCTCGATGGTCTCCCCCACCAGGGCCACCCTCGAACACAGGCCGGGGTCGCCAGGCCCCGCCCCCTCCACCTGCGCCCGCACCCATTCCGCCCCGGCCCGGGTCTTGCCCGCCCCGCGCCCGCCCATGATCACCCAGGTCCGCCAGACCCCCTCGGGCGGCAACTGGTGCGGCAGGGCCCAGAACTCGAACATCCAGGGCAGCGCCAGCAGCGCATTCTCGGAAAGCCCGCCCAGGAACGCCTCAACCGCCTCCGGCGTCGCGGAGGCAAGCCAGGCGGCGCCCGATCTCATCCCGCGCGGCGCCAAGGTCGAGCGCAGCGCCCCCCGCGGCGCCGGCTGCCTGCTTGCGAAGCTTGTCAACCCGTGTCCTTTCTTCCATCACCAGCTGGAACGCCGCCTTCATGTCGCGCACGGCCGCACTCGCGACCCTCGCTTCCTCCAGCTTGCCGTTCCGCAGCTCGCCCAGGGCGCGGGCGATCTCCTCCGCCACCTCCCTGAACGTCGTCTCGCAAAAATCCAGCAGGTCCACCTGCCGGGCCTCGTTCCCTTCCGGGAAGCCGATCGTCATCTGCCTGTCGCCCCGCCTCTCGAGCCCGCCCGCCCGAGCGAAACGGAAAAGCGGCCTGGGGTCGCCCCCCGGCCGCTTGCCCACTTCTCCTAGCATGTCACGGTGTATAGCCCGGACCGCGCGCCGGGTCAAGCAGAAAGTTCAGCAATGCCAATGGCTTGCCGGGCGTTGCAGTAAGGTTTCGTTAACCTTGGCCGGGGGCTCAAAGCGCCGGTGCTGTCAGACGACTGCGAACTCGTCTCCGCTTGCCCTGCTCATGCAAGCCGTCAGGCGACGAGAAGACCGCGCCGCTCCTCGAGCACGGCGGCGCGGTGCCGCTCCGCGGCGGGATCGGGAAGCGGATGTGAGGCATCGCCGCCAGGCGCATGATCAAAGCAGGTGGCAGCACGCCGTCCAGCCCGGCTCCAACTCATGCCTGCTGGATCCTCTGCTGGCGGGTGGGCATATCGTCGGTTCCGGCCCACCGATGCACCCAGTGTTCGCGGGTTCCGGCCCGAAAGGCCGGGATAGCGACATGGAACCGTCGCTATCCTTGAAGCGTGTCGCTGCCGTTGGGCAGCGTGCTCAAGGGCGGCAAGCAGTCTTGCGCCGGCGCCGTCTCCTCCGCCCGCCAGCAGGCGACCTGGTGGCCGCCCGGCGGGCCTTCCAGCGGCGGTTCGCGGAGCGCGCATTTTTCGATGGCGATGGGACAGCGGGTGTGGAAACGGCAGCCGGCGGGCGGGTTGATGGGGCTCGGGATCTCGCCACGCAGGATTATCCGCCGACGCTTGCGCTCCACCGCGGGGTTCGGGATCGGGATCGCGGAGAGCAGCGAGCGCGTATAGGGATGCGCCGGCGCAGTATAGAGATCGGCGGCGGGCGCGACTTCGACGATCTTGCCCAGATACATCACCGCGACGCGGCTGCTGATGTGCTTCACCACCGCCAGCCCATGGGCGATGAAGAGATAGGTCAGGCCAAGGTCCTTCTGCAGATCCTTCAGCAGGTTGATCACCTGCGCCTGGATCGAGACATCCAGAGCCGAAACCGGCTCATCGCAGACCACGAAGCTGGGCTCCACCGCCAGCGCGCGGGCGATGCCGATGCGCTGCCGCTGACCGCCGGAAAACTCGTGCGGATAGCGCGACGCGAACCTGGCCCCGAGGCCGACCATCTCCAGCAGCTCGTCCACCCGGCGGCGCACGTCCGCAGCGCCGGTGCGGATGCGGTGGACCCGGATCGGCTCGGCGATCGCCTCGCCGACCGTCATCCGCGGGTTGAGCGAGGCATAGGGGTCCTGGAACACCATCTGCATCTGCCGCCGGGCCGCCCGGAGCCCGCGTTCGTCGAGGTCCGACAGGTTCTGGCCGGCGAAGTCGACGCTGCCCCCGGTCGGGCGGACCAGGTGCAGGACTGCACGGCCGGTCGTGCTCTTGCCGCAACCGCTTTCGCCGACGAGGCCCAGCGTCTCGCCGCGGCGGATCGAGAAGCTGACGCCGTCCACGGCCTTGACCGGCCCATCCTTCGAACGCGAGAACAGCCCCCCGCCGGCCCCGAAATGAACCTGCAGATCCTTCACGTCGAGAAGCGCATCTGCCCCGGTCACGGCGAAACCTTCTCTGCGGCCACGGGTATCATCGTGCGGATGTCGAAGTGGCAGGCGGCGCGGTGACCCGGATCCACGTCGCGCAGCGGCGGGCGCTCGGTGTCGCAGCGGCCGGAGGTGAAGTAGCCGCACCGCGGCGCCAGCGGACACCCCCTGGGCAGCGCCGTCAGGTCCGGCGGCTGGCCGGGGATCGGTTCCAGCCGGCGGTCGGCCGGATCGTCCAGCCGGGGCAGCGATTGCAGCAGGCCGAGCGTATAGGGCATCCGCGGCGCGGCGAAGATCGCGTCGGTAGGCCCCTCCTCCACCACCCGGCCGGCGTACATGACGATGACCCGGTCGGCCATGCCGGCAACGACGCCCAGATCGTGGGTGATCATCAGCACGGCGGTGCCCAGTTCGTGCTTCAGCCGGCCGATCAGTTCCAGAATCTGCGCCTGGATCGTGACGTCCAGGGCGGTCGTCGGCTCGTCGGCTATCAGCAGTTCGGGGTCGCAGGACAGGGCCATCGCGATCATCACCCGCTGCCGCATCCCGCCCGAGAACTGGTGCGGATAGCTGTCGATCCGCCGGGTTGCATTCGGGATTCCCACTAGGTCCAGCAGTTCAACGGCGCGCGACCGGGCGGCCGAGGCGCCAAGACCCTGGTGCAGCGCCAGCGACTCGGTCAACTGGCGGCGGATGGTCAGCACCGGGTTGAGCGAGGTGATCGGATCCTGGAAGATCATGCTGATGCGGTTGCCGCGCAGGCGGCGCATCTCGCGCTCGGAGAGCCGCAGCAGGTCGCGCCCGTCGAAAAGCACCTGCCCGCCGGAGACATGCCCCGGCGGCGAGGGTACCAGACCCATCAGCGACAGCGCCGTCACGCTCTTGCCCGAGCCGCTTTCGCCGACGATCCCGACCGTTTCTCCCCGATCGAGCACGAACGAAACGTCGCTCACCGCGCTCACGGTGCCGTCCTCGGTATCGAAGCGCGTGGTCAGGTTGCGGACGTCGAGCAGCGGGGCCATCGCGCCTACCTCGACCGCAGCCGCGGATCGTGCTCGTCCCGCAGCGCGTCGCCGAGGAAGTTGAAGCCGAACACGACTATGGTGATGGCCAGGCCCGGAAACAGCGCCAGCCACGGCGCCTCGCGCATGTAGCGCGGGGTGTTGCCGCTCAGCATGGCCCCCCAGGAGGGCTCGGGGGGCTGGGTGCCGAGCCCGAGGAAGCTGAGCGCGGCTTCCGACAGGATCGCGCTGCCCAGGCCGGCGGTGGCCAGCACGATGAAGGGCGCAAGGCAGTTGGGCAGGATATGGCGGAACAGGATGCGCGCATGCGAAAAGCCCAGCGCCCGCGCCGCCTCGACGAACGGCGTCTCGCGGATCGACAGCGTGGAGGAACGGATCACCCGCGCCGAATTCGGCATGATGACGATGGCCAGCGCCAGGATGACGTTGCGGATGTTGGGTCCCAGGGCTGCGATCATGGCAAGGGCGAGAACCAGCATCGGCAGCGCCATCAGCGTGTCCATCACCCGCTGGATCAGATAGTCCACCTTGCCGCCGAAATAGCCGCTGACGAGGCCGAACAGGGCGCCGACCGTGGTGCCGAGCGTCACCGCGAGCAGCCCGACGAACAGCGAAATGCGTGCGCCCCAGATGATGCGGCTCAGGATGTCGCGGCCGAATTCGTCCGTGCCGAACCAATGGCCGGGGCCGGGCGGGGACAGCAGTTGCGAGCTATTGAGCCGATAGGGGTCCTGCGGGGCCAGCCAGGGCGCGAAGATCGCCACCGCGACGAAGATCACGATGATCGCGCCGCCGATGGTGCCCAGCGGCTTGCGCCGGGCGAACCGCAGCAGCCGGGCCATCCATCCCCGCGGCGCGGCACGGACCACGGGGGCTGTCGGGATCGCGGTATCGTCAGCCATGGCGGATCCGCGGGTCCAGCACGTGGTAAAGCAGATCGACGACGAGATTCATGACCACGAACAGGACGCCCATGAACACGACGATGGTCTGCACCACCGGATAGTCGCGCCGGAAGATCGCATCGATCAGATAGCGGCCGATGCCGGGCAGCGTGAAGATCGTCTCCATGATGACGGCGCCGCCGAGCAGATGGCCGAATTCGATGGCGGCCAGCGTCAGAACCGGCAGGATCGCGTTCGGCAGCGCGTGGACGAACTGTTGCGTCATCGACCCCAGCCCCTTGGCGCGGGCGGTGCGCATATAGTCCTCCTGCAGCACCTCGAGCATGGCCGAACGGGTCATCCGCGCGATCAGTGCCGCGTTGGAATAGCCCATCACCAGTGCGGGCCAGATGAGTTGCTGCAGGTTCACCACGGGGTTCTCGAACAGGCCCCGGTAGCCCAATGGCGGCGCCCAGTTGAACCACAGGGTGAGGAACAGGATCGTGAGCGTGCCCAGCCAGAAACTGGGCACCGCCAGCCCGGCGATCGTCACCCCGCGGAACAGATAATCGACCCAGGTGTCCCGCCGGATCGCCGAGATGATCCCGACCGGAATCGCTATCACCAGCGAGATGAGCAGGGCCAGCAGGGCCAGTTCGATGGTCAGCGGCAGGCGTTCCGCGATCTCGTCCATCACCGGCCGACCGCTCCAGAGCGAGGTGCCGGCATCGAGGGTGAGCAGCCCGCCGATCCATTCGAGGTACTGCACCGGATAGGGCTTTCCCAGCCCGAGCTGTTCGCGCAATGCCGCGACCACCTCGGGCGAGGCATTCGAGGCGGTGTCGTCGCTGCCCATCAGGATCATCATCGCGACATCGCCAGGCAGCATCCGCATGACCGCGAACACCAGCACCGAGATGCCGAAGAGAATGGGGATCAACCCGAGCAGGCGGCGCAGGACATAGCCCGTCATCGCCGCCCCGGGGGCCAGGCAAGGCCGAACTGTCCTGAAGGATTGCGCACTGCGACAGGTTCCGATGCAAGAGTGGAGTGCTGGCATGATGGGGCGGGGGTGCGCCCGATCAAGCGAAAAAAATCGTGATCGCTCCATCGTCTAAGTGAATAGCTCGGCCGCCCGGACGTGCAGGGAGGCGATGCGGTCGCATCGATTTAATTCGTTTCGGCCCGGCCGGCCCGCCCGCTAACCTGCCCCGCGGAATACAACCCGAACGGGGTCGAAGGACCATGATCATCGACTGCCACGGTCATTACACCACCGCGCCGAAAGAGCTGAACGACTTTCGCGACCGCCAGCTTGCCCGCGCCTTCGACGGTGGCAAGCGGCCGACGGCGGCCTCGCTGGAGATCAGCGACGACCAGATCCGCGAGAGCCTGGAGGGGGCGCAACTGCGCATCCAGCGCGAGCGCGGCACCGACCTCACGCTTCTTTCCCCGCGCGCCGCGGGGATGGCGCATCACCTGGGCGATGCGAAGCTGGGCGAGGTCTGGGCGCAGGTCTGCAACGATCTCGTGCATCGCTGCACCCTGCTCTATCCCGAGAACTTTGCTGCGGTCTGCCAGTTGCCGCAGGTGCCGGGCGTTCCGGCCGCGAACTGCATCCCGGAGTTGCGCCGCTGCGTGGAGCAGATGGGATTCGTCGGACTGAACCTGAATCCCGATCCCTCGGGCGGCCATTGGTCAGGCCCGCCGCTGTCGGATCGCTCGTGGTATCCACTCTATGAAGCGATGTGCGAACTCGATGTGCCGGCGATGATTCATACCAGCGCCTCGTGCAATCCGGCCTTCCACCATTCCGGGGCACATTTCATCAATGGCGACACGACCGCCTTCATGCAGTTTCTGACCTCCGACCTGTTCCGGGACTTTCCGGCGCTGCGCTTCATCATCCCGCATGGCGGCGGCGCGGTGCCCTATCACTGGGGCCGCTATCGCGGCATGTCGCTGGACATGAAACGCGGCGAATTGTCCGAGACGCTGCTGAAGAACATCTACTTCGATACCTGCGTCTACCATCTGCCCGGAGTGGAACTGCTGACCCGGGTGATCCCTGCCGACAACGTGCTTTTCGCGTCGGAAGTGGTGGGCGCGGTCAAGGGGATCGACCCCGCCACGGGGCGGCATTTCGACGACACGATGCACTACTTCGACCAGCTTGCCGGGCTGAGCGAGGCCGATCGCCACAAGATATTCGAGGGCAACGCGCGGCGCGTGTTCCCCCGGCTGAACGCGCGCCTGAAGGCGCAGGACAAGGAACAGGGCCGGCCGCAGGCCGCCCGGTGAACCGAACGGAGCAAGGATCAATGTCAATGTTTGTCGGCCTGGACCACCTCGACATCGCCGTCGAAAACCCCGAGGCGATGGCGGATTTCCTGATCTCGCTGGGCTTTGTCGAGTTGCGGCGGATCGCCAGCCGCGGGGGCACCATCGAACTGCGCTTTCCCGGCGGCGAGGACCAGCCGTTCATCGAGTTGCGCCCGACGAAAAACCCGAAAGGCGAGACGATCCCGGCCGGGTTGCGCCACATGGCGCTGCGGGCAGAGAACCTGGAACAGGCCTATGCCGACCTGGAAGCCAAAGGCTATCAGTTCACCAGCCCGCCGCGCGCGGTCGAGACCAGCGGCCGCACGCTGACCAGCCTGATCGACCCCGAAGGGGGCCGGCTGCAACTCGTCTCGCGCTGAGGGGAGGCGTGGCGGTGGCCGACAGGGCGTCAGAGGCTGCGGAACGTCTGGCCGGCGCATGGCGATCCGGCCAGCGGCTGGCCGGCCTGCCGCCGGACCTGCTGCCGCAGTCCAAGGACGACGCCTATGCGATACAGGATGCAATGATCGACCGGCTGGGCGGAACCATCGGCGGCTGGAAGGTCGGGCCGGTCGACAAGGGCAGCGGCAGGAACAGCGCCCCGGTGCCCGCCTGGGCCATCCATCACACGCCAGCCGAAGTGCCGGCGGCGGCGTTCCAACCGCTGGGCGAGGTCGAGATCGCCGTCTCGCTGGGCCACGATCTTCCCGGCCGCGGCGCACCCTATGGCGGCACGGACATCGCCGGGGCCATTGCCGGACTTCACGCCGCTGTCGAGGTGGTCGGGTCGCGCTTCCTGAACAGAAAGCAGTTGGGTCCCCTCGCCTCCATCGCCGACCTGCAGGCCTGCGCCGCCATCGTCGTCGGCGAACCGGCCACCGACTGGCAAGGGCTCGAGGTCGGGGACACCCGCATGGAGCTCGTCATCGACGGCGGCAGCGCAGGCAGGTCGGACGGGGCATGGTCGACGGCCGAGATGCTGCAGGCCGTCGCGGCATTGGCCAATCAGGCGCTGGCCCGCGGTCGTCCCCTCAGGGCCGGCCAATTCATCATCACCGGCGCCAGGATCAAGGCCGCGCTGCCGCCGAATGTCCCGGTGCGCGTGACGGCAAGCGGCCTGCCGTCGCTCGACCTTGTCATTTGCTAGGGAGGCGGCGCCTGCGACATACCGCCTCGAACGTCGCACAAAAAAGGGGAGGAAGACATGACGTTCAGACACTATCCCGGACCGTTGTCCGGCGGGCTGTCCCGGCGGCAGATACTGCAATCATCCGTTCTTGTGGGCGCCGGGCTGGCGACCGGCCTGGTCGGCCCGCGGCGGGCGCTGGCGCAGGAGCCGCGGCACGGCGGGGTGCTGAACATCCTCGCGCTGGGCGAGCCGCCGACCTTCGACATCTTCACCGTGAACAGCGGTGCGACGCTGAACATCGTCGGCCCCTGCTACAACTCGCTGATCATGGCGGATCCGATGGACCCGGCCAGGATCGTCGGCGACCTGGCCGAAAGCTGGGACCTGTCGGAAGACGGCACGTCCTACACCTTCCGCCTGGTTCAGAACGCCAGATTCCACGACGGCGTGCCACTGACCTCGGCCGATGTGAAAGCGACCTTCGACACCGCGCGCAACCCGCCGCCCGAGGTGCTGAGCATCCGCAAGCAGGCGCTGTCGGCCATCGACACCATCGAGACGCCCGATCCCTACACCGTGGTCTTCAACCTGAAGGCGCCCAGCCCGGCGCTGATCACCACGCTCGCCACCGGATGGTATGTCGTGGCGCCGAAGCACATCCTGGACGTGGAAAAGAGCATGAAGGACAAGGTGATCGGCTCCGGTCCCTTCATGCTGAAAGAGCATGTCCGCGGCGTCAGCGTCGAACTGGTGCGCAATCCGAACTACCACGTGCCCGACCGGCCCTACATGGACGGGATCAAGTACTATCTGGTTCCCGACCCCGCCACACGGCTGGCCTATATGCGGACCGGCGATGTGGACATGTACATAGACGTGCCGCCGGCCGACGCCCGGGCCATCCAGGCGGAGATGTCGGGCACGGTGAATGTGCATTCGGCGCCGAACTACAACGGCGACCCCTTCGTAATGAACAGCCGCCGCACGCCCTTCGACGACATCCGCGTCCGTCAGGCGATCGCCATGTCCATCGACCACGAGGATGCGCTGCGGGTGATCTATGCGGGGGCCGGTGTGGTGGGCGGGCTGCTGCCGCCGGGGAAATGGGGCCTTCCGGCCGAGGAACTGGCGAACATCCCGGGCTATGGCCCGGACGTCGAGGCCAATCGCGCCGCCGCGCGGGCCCTGCTGGCCGAAGCGGGGTTCCCCAATGGATTCCAGACGACGCTCACCGCCCGCAAGGCGACGGCGACGCACGAGGCGCGGGCGGTCTACCTGGCCGACACGTTCTCGAAGATCGGCGTGAACGTGAACATCCAGCTTCACGAATCCGCCGCCTATCTCGACCTGATGGCGCGCGGCGATTTCGAGATCGCCACCAACATTCTGTCCAGCGTGGCGGACGACCCGGATTCCCTGTTCGGGGACTATCACACCTGCGCGGGAACGCTGAATTATTCGGGGGTCTGCAACCCGGCCATCGACGAGTTGTTCTTTGCCCAGTCGATCGAAGTGGATCCGGCCCGACGGCTGGAAATCGTGCGCCAGATGGAGACCGAACAACTGAAACAGTTCAGCATGATCGTGCTTTACTTCAAGAACAAATACGTGGCGGTGAACAAGCGGGTGAACAACTTCGCCATGCACGGCGAGCCCGACAACAACCGGCGGTCGCAGGACCTGTGGCTGTCGGACGCCTGAGCCGAAAATTTGCCGGGGCGGCTTCACCGGCCGCCCCTTTCCGCCGGTCAGGCGTGCAGCGATTTCTCGACCAGACCTCCGACAATGCTGCGGATCTGCGCCGCCAGGTTCGCATCGCCGGTCTCGCGGTGATCGAGCACGATCAGCCGCGCGAGCGCGGGTTCCACCATGCGCCGCGCAATCAGGTTGCCCGCCTGGCATTCTGACGCCACCACGGACCAGGGCAGGATGGTCCGCCCCAGCCCGGCCAGAACGGCCTGCCGGCGCGCCACCACACCGTGGATCTCGGCAACGACGTTCAGGGCAAGTCCTGCCGCCGCGGCAGCGCGATCGATCATCGCCCGCAACATGTTGCCGCGCGGAGGCAGGACCAGCGGCTCGTCCGCCAGCGCCTGGAACGGGACCGGCGAACTGTCCCCATCGAGGGACACGAGGTAGAGCGGCTGCCAGGCCAGCGGCTGTGCACGCGGCCGCAGCGGCGTGGCGAACATCAGCGAGAAGTCGGCGGCATTGGCCACCATCATCTCGGCGCATCGGTCGTTCGTTTCGTCGCGGAGCTGGATCGGGACCCCGGGCAGGGCGCGCGCGATCCCCTGCAAAAGCTCGCTCGCCAGCCCCACGGCAAGCGAATGGGTCACGAGCAGCGTCACCGCTTGCGGCTTCGACCGCACCTTGGCCAACTGTCGCATCTCGGCCTCGGCGGTATCGATGGTCTCGAAGATGTTGCGTGCGTGGTCGTCAAGGCGACATCCGGCGTCCGTCAGCACCACGCCCTTCGACGACCGCTCGAACACCTTCACGCCCAGCGCCGCCTCAAGCTCGCGCAAGTGATAGGTAAGCGCCGGCTGAGAAATATTCAGCGACCGCGCCGCGGCCGAAAACGAGCCGAAGGCAGCAATAGTGCGGAAGTAATGGAGCCGCCGGAGATCGAGCACGCGGTTCATCGCCAGACTATAAATGCTTTCTATGGCTCGATCAATATATTGTAGTGGCTGCATGTTTTCTTCGCTCCTACACATTGGAAAGCACAGCAAATAATCGATGGGGAGGAGATCATGGCGGCAGTCCCGCGGCTCAATGGTGTCATCAAGGCATTCGAGGAAGGCCAGCCCGCCTTCATCAGCTTCTCTCCGTCCGAGATCGGCACCCTGCAGGCGATCGCTGCGGCGCCCTATGACGGGATGGTGTTCGAGATGGAACACGTGCCCTACGACATCTGGCAGGTGCGTAACAATCTGGCGCATATCCTGGACCGCCGTCGCATCGCAGAGGCCGGCAGCATC
Source organism: Paracoccaceae bacterium (assembly GCA_037190175.1). Classification (GTDB taxonomy): domain Bacteria; phylum Pseudomonadota; class Alphaproteobacteria; order Rhodobacterales; family Rhodobacteraceae; genus JBBCJM01. The sequence goes on from JBBCJM010000065.1 coordinate 38,259, forward strand.
GCCCCGCCGGTCGCACCGATGATCCGCATCCCGCCGAACGGCAGCGAGATGAACCAGTGGATCGCCAAACAGGTTCTGGATGCCGGCGTCTATGGCATCGTATGGCCGCATATCAGCACCGTGGCCGAGGCACGCAACGCGGTCAGTGCCTGCCGCTATCCGCGGCCGCAGGGCGCGCCCTACTACGATCCGCCCGGCTGTCGCGGCGACGCACCGATCGCCGCGGCCCGCTACTGGGGCCTCAGCCAGCAGGACTACTATGCGCGCGCCGACGTCTGGCCGCTGAATCCGCAGGGCGAAATTCTCTGCATCATCATGATCGAAGAGATGCGGGGCGTCGAGAATCTGCCCGACATCCTGGCGCAGGTGCCGGGGATCGGTGCCGTCATCATCGGCGAGGGCGACCTGTCGCAGGATCTGGGCGTGCCGCGCCAGTACGACCATCCGGCGGTGCACACCGCGGTCGAGCGCATTCTGGAAGCCTGCCACAAATACAATGTGCCCTGTGGTATGCCGCACGCGAACGTCGGCCGGGTCGAAGATCTGCTGAAACGGGGCTTCCGCCTGCTGATGACCGCGCCGGAGCGCAGCTTCAACGCCCTGAACACCGCGCGCCGTCTCTCCGGCCGGGCCTGAGTCCGGACCGCCGCCATGATCACCATCAAGCAGGTCGAGGCGTTCTATTGGGTGGGCACGCTGGGCAGCTTCAGCGCAGCGTCGAACCGGTTGAACGTTGCCCAGTCCACCGTCTCCAAGCGCATCCAGGAGCTGGAATGGTCGCTCAAGGCGCCGCTTTTCAACCGCGACAAGCGCGGTGGCGGGTTGACGACGCGCGGCGTCGAGATGCTGGAGATGGCCGGAGAGATGCTGTCCATCCAGGAGCGCATCGAGGCGGCGGCGGTGGGCGGGCCTTTGCTGCGCGGGCCGGTCCATATCGGGGTAACCGAGTTCGCCTCGGTGGTCTGGTTGTCCGAGGTACTGTCCTCCGTCCGCGCGCTCTATCCCAGCCTGTCGCTCTCGATCCATGTCGAGCCGGAAACCGCGATTGCCGAGCATTTCGCCGATGGCGCTCTCGACCTCGTCATCGCACCGGTACTGGACGACGACGGAGGGGCCGAGGAAGTCGAACTCGAGGACATCGAGATGCGCTGGATGTGCGCGCCGCACTTCAACACCGGCCGGGAACCGCTGCCAGCGGTGCGGCTGCGGGACCTGCCGCTGCTGGTCGAGCCTGCTGCGGGCGTGCCGGCGGGGCGCCCGCATTGCGCCCGATCGCGGCGTGCCCGGCCCGGCTGCTCGGTTTCGTGCAACGGCATGGCGGCCCGCGCACGGCTTGCCGAAGCGGGGCTGGGACTGGCCTGCCTGCCGCGGCGGCTGTTCGAGGACGAGATCGCCACCGGCCGCCTGCGGATCGTCGATGTCGATCCGGTTCCACCCGCCCTCTCCTACGTCGCAGCCTATCGGGCGGACGCACCCGGCGCTGTGACGGCCGAAATCGCCCAGGTGACGCGCGAGATCGCCCTGCGGGCCCGGGATATGACGACACGGCTGACCGCCTCGCGCGCGCCAAAGTTCGCGCGCCTGATCTAAGATGGCTGCGGGGCGCATCCGGACCGGCCGGCCGAGGGTCCTGCTGACCAATGCCATCCATCCGGATGCCACGGCCACGCTGGCGGCCCGGGCGGATCTGGTAACCGCCCCGGATACCGACGGCGATACCCTTCGCAGGCTCGCCCCGGATGCCGACGGCATCGTCGTGCGCGCGCAGTTGCCGGAGGACATCCTCGACCACGCCCCGCACGTCCGGGGCATCGTGCGCCATGGCGTGGGGATCGACTTCATCCCGGTGGAGGCGGCAACGCGACGCGGGGTCATGGTCGCGAACCTGCCAGGCAGCAACACCAATGCCGTGGCGGAGTATGTTTTCGCGGCGCTGTTTCACTTCCACCGCCCCTTGGCCGCCATCGACACGGCCCTGCGACAGGACGGCTGGTGGTCCGCCCGGTCGTCCACCGACCCCTGCGCCGAGATCGCGCCGTCCGTGCTCGGCATCCTCGGCCTTGGCCGGGTCGGTCGTCGCATCGCCGAAATCGGCCGCGCCTTCGGCATGCAGGTTCTGGGCACGCCGCATCGGCCCGGCACTGCGGGCGACGGCATTGCCGAAGTGCAGCTGGCCGAACTCTTCGCCCGCAGCGATGCCGTCGCCATCTGCTGCGCCCTGACGCCGGAAACGCGCGGGCTGGTGGACCGGCGGCTGATGGCCCGGATGAAACCGGGCGCAATCCTGATCAATATCGCGCGCGGCCCGGTGGTCGAGACCGCGGCGCTGGCCGAGGCCGCCGCCGCAGGCCATATCCGCGCCGCGCTGGACGTTCACGATCTGCATCCGCTGCCGCCGGACAGTCCCGTGCTGAACAGCCGGAATCTGCTGCTGACGCCGCATGTGGCCTCGCTCACCGCCACCAGCCTGCGCGCCATGTCGGTGGGTGCCGCGGCCGAGATGCTGCGCATTCTCGACGGCGAACTGCCGCTCAATCTGGTCAATCCCGGCTGCCTGGAGAACCGCCCATGAAGATCCGCGCCGTCACCGCCGTTCCGGTCTCGTTCCGGGTCCCCGAGGGCAACAGCGTGACGCTGGGCATCGGCCGCGCCGTCAAGCGCGATGCCGTGCTGGTGAAGGTCGAGACCGACGAGGGCCTGACCGGCTGGGGCGAGGCCCATCACGGCCGCTGCCCCGGAGCCATCGCCAAGCTGCTGGACACCACGATGGCAGAACTGGTGACGGGGATGGACGCCTTTGACGTCAGCGCCGTCTGGGCCAGGGTCGCCCGAATGCAACTGGCCAGCCACGGCATGGGGGCGGCTGCGGCGCTGGCGCTCAGCGGTCTCGACATCGCGCTCTGGGACATTCGCGCCAAGGCGGCGGGCTGGCCGCTTTACCGGCTGCTCGGCGGGTCGCGGCGGCGGCTGCGCTGCTATGCCGGAGGCATCGCGCTGGGCTGGCAGCCGCCCGAGACGCTGGCGGAGGAAGCCCTGTCCTATGTCGCCCGTGGCTACCTTGCGCTGAAGCTGCGCGTCGGCGACACGCCGGCGCGCGATCTGCCCCGCGTCGCCGCGGTGCGGGCGGCAGTGGGGCCGGAGGTGGCGATCCTGGTCGATGCCAATACCGGCTACAGCTACGACGATGTGCGCCGGGTGATGCCCGCGTATGAAGAGTTGCAGGTCGGGTGGCTGGAAGAGCCGTTCCCGCCGCAGGATTACCGCGCATACCGCGAGGCCGCGGCACTCGGCCGGGTGCCGTTGGCCGCGGGCGAGAACCACTACACGCGCTATGATTTTGCCCGGCTGGTCGAGGACGGCGCCGTGCGCTTCGTGCAGCCCGACCTGTCCAAGGCCGGCGGCGTGACCGAAGTGATGCGGATCGCCGGTCTCACCTCGGCCTGGCGGCTGCCGCTGAATCCGCATACGTCGCTGACCGCGATCAACATGGCGGCCAGCCTGCATCTGCTCGCCGCGGTGGACGAGGCCGGCTATTTCGAAAGCGACCTGACCGCCTACAACCCGTTCCGCGACGCAATGGGCGGCGAGGGGTTCGAGCCGGATGCGGACGGCATGGTCCTGCCCCCCGACCGCCCGGGCCACGGCATCGAGATCGACGAGGCTTTTCTGCGCGCCCATCCCCTGATCGAAGGTCCCTGCTATGTCTGAAACATTCGCCCGCAACGAGGTGAAGGCCCGCCTGGCCTCCGGCAAGCCCTGCTACATCATGGCCATCCGCCATTCCCGCACCATAGAAGTGATCGGGATGGCCCAGGCCACGGGACATCACGCAGTCTATGTCGATCTGCAGCATTCGACCATCTCGACGGATACTGCCGCGCAGATGATGCTGGCGGCACTGGCGATGGGGATCACACCCATGGTGCGGCTGCCGGGCATGAACCGGGCGGTCTGCGATCAGATGCTCGAGGGCGGTGCACTGGGCATCATCATGCCCGACGTCCGCACCGCGGCCGAAGCGGCCGAAGTGGCGTCGTGGTGCCGCTTCCCCCCCGAAGGCTCGCGCGGATTCCTGCTCGCGGGTGCACAGACCCGGTTCGCAGCGCCCGACCAGCAGGCCGACCGCGCGCGGCTGGCCCGCGAGACGCTGGTTGTCGTGATGCTGGAGCACGAGGCGGCCTTCGCCAATGCCGAGGCCATTGCCGCCGTGCCGGGAATCGATGCGATGATGATCGGTGCCAACGACCTCACTTCGGGCATGGGCATGCACGGCGAGTACGAGCATCCCCGTGTCGTGGCGCTGTTCGAGCATGCCATCGCCGCCGCGCGGCGGCATGGAAAGTCGCTGATCGTCGGCGGCATCCGCAAGCCCGAGGTAGTTGCCCGCTACCAGCGTGCCGGCGCGGCACCCTGTGTAGTCACAGGCACCGACACCGCCTTCCTGCTGGCAGGCGCCACCGCTCAGATCGAAAAGTTCCGAGATATCGGGCTTTAGAGCGGCTGGTTGATATGGGCGGCGGGCCTGCGCGACCCCCATTCCGCGACATCCTCTTGCTGCTGTCGCGCACCAACATCGCGGCGCTGTCGGTGATCCTGTTCATCCATGGCTTCCATCCTTCGAAAGCCCGGCGCAGCGGTCAATTCACTTCAGCCGATCCGTCCGCCCGAGGGGGCCACTCCAGACCCGCCTCTCCTTCTTGCAAAAAATATCCTGCGGGGTTGCCAGTGGTTTACGCCATTGGTTCGAGTGAACCACTGGCTGGGGGGGGGGCGCGAAGCCCCCGGGGCTCTCCACCAGGCGCGACGGTCAGTCCGTCTGCACCCCGCTCGCCGCCTCTTCCCCCCGCTGCCGCTCGATGGCGCGCCAGCGGGTGACGTTCTCGTTGTGCTGGGCCAGCGTCTCGGCGAAGGCATGGCCGCCCGTGCCGTCCGCCACGAAGAACAGATAGGGCGTGCTCTCCGGGTTCAGCGCCGCGCGGATGCTGGCGCGGCCGGGGTTGGCGATGGGGGTGGGCGGCAGCCCGTCGATCACATAGGTGTTGTAGGGCGTCTCGCGCCGCAGCTCGCTCTGCCGCAGCCCGCGGCCCAGTACGCCCTCGCCGTTCGTGACGCCATAGATCACCGTGGGGTCGGTCTGCAGCTTCATCCCCCGCCGCAGCCGGTTCACGAACACGCTGGCCACCTGCCCGCGCTCCTCCGGCACCCCGGTCTCCTTCTCGACGATCGAGGCCATGACCAGCGCCTCCTCCGGCGTGGCATAGGGCAGCCCCTCGGCCCGCGCGGCCCAGAGCTCGGCCAGGATCCGCGCCTGCCGCTCCTGCATCTGCGCCACCAGCGCGCCCCGGTCCGTGCCCCGCGGCACCTCGTAGCTGTCGGGCGCCAGCGAGCCCTCGGGCGGCCGCGCCGCCACCGCGCCCTCCAGGAAATCGGCCCGCTTCAGCGCCTCGACCACCTGCCAGCTCGTCACCCCCTCGGCCACCGTCACCCGGTAGCGCAGGTCGCCCGCCTGCACCGCGGCCAGATAGGGCTCGGGCGGCTCGGCCCCGGCATCGAACTTCGCCACCTCCACATAGGCCACCGTCGCCGGATCCAGCTCGCGCAGCACCACGTCGGCGGCATTCACCCCGATGCGGAAGTTGACCTCGCGCCCGCAGGTCGACTGGCCCCCGGCGGTGATGATCTCCAGCACCTCGGCCATCGAGGCGCCGGGCGGGATCAGGTACGATCCGAACTTCAGCGACCCGTCGCGCCCGGCGTAATCCGCCCCGATGCGGAAGATGCGGGCATCCGAGACCACCCCCTCCTGCTCCAGCGCCCGGCTGACCGAGGCGAGCGAGGCCCCCCGCTCCACCCGCACGCAGGCGGTCTCGGTCAGCGGGCCGTCGCCCACATAGGCCTCGCGCGCCCAGGCCAGCAGCCCCGCCACCACCACCAGCCCCACGACCAGCAGCGTCAGGAAGTTGGAGGCGAGCGCGCGGAACATCAGCCCACCCTGCCCAGGATCAGGCTAGCATTGGTGCCGCCGAAACCGAAGCTGTTCGACAGCGCCACGTCGATCTTCCGCTGCACCGCCCGGTGCGGCGCCAGATCCAGCACCGGCTGCACCGCGGGGTTGTCGAGGTTGATGGTCGGCGGCGCCACCTGGTCGCGGATCGCGAGGATGCAGAAGATCGCCTCCACCGCCCCGGCCGCCCCCAGCAGATGGCCGATGGAGGACTTGGTGGAACTCATCGTGGCCTTGCCGGCGGCATTCCCCAGCAGCCGCTCCACCGCGCCCAGCTCGATGGTATCGGCCATGGTCGAGGTGCCGTGCGCGTTGATGTAGTCCACCTGCCCCGGCCCGATCCCGGCGCTTTCCAGCGCCGCGCTCATGCTGCGATAGCCCCCCTCGCCATCCTCGGAGGGCGCGGTGATGTGATAGGCGTCGCCCGACAGGCCATAGCCCAGCACCTCGGCATAGATCGGGGCCCCGCGGGCCTTCGCGTGCTCGTATTCCTCCAGTACCACGCAGCCCGCGCCCTCGCCCATCACGAAACCGTCGCGGTCGGCGTCATAGGGGCGGCTGGCCCTGGTGGGGTCGTCGGCCCGCTTGGTGCTCAGCGCCTTGCAGGCGTTGAACCCGGCGATGCCGATCTCGCTGATCGGGCTCTCGGCCCCGCCGGCCACCATGATGTCGGCATCGCCCCAGCGGATCAGCCGCGCCGCATCCCCGATGGCATGCGCCCCGGTGGAGCACGCCGTCACCACCGCATGGTTCGGCCCCTTGAAGCCGAAGCGGATCGAGACCTGGCCGGAGACCAGGTTGATCAAGGCCCCCGGAATGAAGAAGGGCGACACCCGCTTCGGCCCCTTCTCCTTGATCAGCACCGCCGTTTCCGCAATCGAGGTCAGCCCGCCGATGCCCGAGCCGATCATCACCCCGGTGCGCAGCTTCTCCGCCTCCGGCAGATCCGCGATCCCCGCATCCCGCACCGCCTGGGTGGCCGCGGCCATGCCGTAGAGGATGAAGTCGTCCACCTTGCGGCGGTCCTTGGGCTCCATCCACTCGTCGGGGTTGAAGGTCCCGTCCGACCCGTCCCCGAAGGGGATCTCGCAGGCATATTGGGTGACCACGTTGGAGGGGTCGAACCGGGTGATCCGCCGCGCCCCGGACTGCCCGGCCAGCAACCGGCTCCAGGTCGCCTCGACCCCGCTGCCCAGCGGCGTCACCAGACCCAGTCCCGTCACCACGACCCTGCGCATCCCGGCCCTCCTCGCTCGATCCCGCGGGTTGATACACGCCCGCCCCGGGCCACGCAACCGCAGGGCTCCCGGCCCGGCGTCAACCCCCGCAGCCGCCCGCATGTTTCCGCCCGCACACGCGAACGCGATTTGCATGGCCCCGCCCCTCACCGCAGGGTGCGCCCACCCGAGCAGAACCTTCCCGCAGAGAAGAAGGATCCCATGCACCCCGACCACGCCCTCGCCGCCTTCGCGCTCGCCGCCGCCGCGCTGGTGGCCGCCCCCGCCCTGGCCCAGCCGGTGCCCGAGGCCGCCGAAATCCCCGAAACCGTCACCCGCGACCTGACCGACTTCGGCGAGGGCCAGGGCTATGCCTTCCTCGACCTGGTGCGCGGCTGGCAGACCGACCTCGACGGCGACGGCGCCGAGGATCTGCTGGTGCAGGCCGCCTGGTCCGCCGGCGGCGGCAACGCGGTGGTGCTGCACCACTTCCCCTATTACCGCCAGGGCGAGGAGTTCCGCCGCGGCGAGGACATGGCGCTGGACGCCGGGATCAAGTCGGTGACCTGGGAGGACGGCACGCTGGTGCTGACCCTCTACCAGATGCTGCCCGACGACCCCAACTGCTGCCCCTCCGGCGAACGGGTGCTGCGCCTGACCTTCTGACGGGGCGCGGCCGGAAGGCGCCGGGGGGCCGTCTGCCCCCCGGACCCCCCCGAGAGTATTTCCGCCAAGATGAGGACGCATTTGATTCAAGTTGTCCCCCATCTTGGCCCAAGTACTCCGGGGTCCGGGGCAGCGCCCCGGGGCCTGCCATCAGCGCAACGCCCCCCGATGGACGCCCGCGGCCGAATTGGCTACAAGCCGCGCCCATGTCGAACCGCGCCCCCCTGCCCGCCGAGATCGCCCGCCGCCGGACCTTTGCGATCATCTCGCATCCCGACGCCGGCAAGACCACGCTGACCGAGAAGTTCCTGCTGTTCGGCGGCGCCATCCAGATGGCCGGGCAGGTCCGCGCCAAGGGCGAGGCGCGGCGCACGCGGTCGGACTTCATGAAGATGGAGCAGGAGCGGGGCATCTCGGTCTCCGCCTCGGCCATGTCCTTCGACTACGGGGAGTTCCGCTTCAACCTGGTCGACACCCCCGGCCACAGCGACTTCTCCGAGGACACCTACCGCACTCTGACCGCGGTCGATGCCGCCATCATGGTGATCGACGGCGCCAAGGGGGTGGAAAGCCAGACCCGCAAGCTCTTCGAGGTCTGCCGGCTGCGCGACATGCCGATCCTGACCTTCTGCAACAAGATGGACCGGGAAAGCCGCGACACCTTCGAGATCGTCGACGAGATCCAGCAGACGCTGGCCATCGACGTGGCCCCGGCAAGCTGGCCCATCGGGCAGGGGCGCGACTTCGTGGGGGCCTATGACCTCTTGCACGACCGGCTGGAGATCATGGACCGCGCCGACCGCAACCGGGTGGCGACATCCATCCGCATCAAGGGCCTGGACGACCCCGCGCTGGCCGCCCACGTGCCGCCCGACCTGCTGGCGAAGTTCCGGGAAGAGATCGAGATGGCCCGCGAACTGCTGCCCGCCTTCGACCGCCAGTCGTTCCTGGAGGGCAGCCTGACGCCCATCTGGTTCGGCTCCGCCATCAACTCCTTCGGCGTCCGCGAACTGATGGACGGCATCGGCGCATACGGCCCCCCGCCCCAGCCGCAGAAGGCCGCCGAGCGGCAGGTGCTGCCGGAGGAGCCGCCCGTCACCGGCTTCGTCTTCAAGGTGCAGGCCAACATGGACCCCAAGCACCGCGACCGGGTGGCCTTCGTCCGCCTCGCCTCGGGCCATTTCGAGCGGGGGATGAAGCTGCACCACGTGCGGGCCGGCAAGCCCATGGCGGTGACCAACCCGGTGCTGTTCCTGGCCGCCGACCGCGAGCTGGCCGAGGAAGCCTGGGCCGGCGACATCCTCGGCATCCCCAACCACGGGCAGCTGCGCATCGGCGACGCGCTGACCGAGGGGGAGAACCTGCATTTCACCGGCATCCCCTCCTTCGCCCCGGAGCTTCTGCAGGCCATCCGCGCCGGCGACCCGATGAAGGCCAAGCACCTGGAAAAGGCGCTGATGCAATTCGCCGAGGAAGGCGCGGCGCGGGTGTTCAAGCCCATCGTCGGCTCGGGCTTCATCGTCGGCGTGGTGGGGCCGCTGCAATTCGAGGTGCTGGCCAGCCGGATCGAGCAGGAATATTCCCTGCCCGTCCGCTTCGAGCCCTCGCAATTCACCTCCGCCCGCTGGGTCGCCGGCCCCCGGCCCGAGGTCGAGGCCTTCGCCAATGTCAACAAGGGCCACATGGCGCAGGACCACGACGGCGATCTGGTCTACCTCACCCGCCTCAAATGGGACATCGACCGGGTGGAACGCGACCACCCGCGGGTGAAGCTGACCGCGACGAAGGAGATGGCGGTGTGAGCCCTCACACCGCCGCCCGCGCCGCCACCGGCCAGGCCGCGGCGGGCTGGAAGGCGCCGGCCTCCACCTCCTCGGTGATCACCTTGAAGTTCGACAGCCAGTGCGGGCCGAAGGAATGCACCAGCGGCACGTCCGCGGCGTCCCGCCCCCGCGCCACCACGATCCGGCCGATCCGCCGGGCGTTGTTGCGCGGGTCGAAGGCGTGCCACTGGCCGCCCAGGAACACCTCCATCCAGGCCGCATAGTCCATCGGGTCGGGGTTGAAGGGGATGCCGATGTCGCCCAGGTGCCCGTTCACGTAGCGCGCCGGGATGTTCAGGCAGCGGCAGAAGGTGATCGCCAGATGCGCGAAGTCGCGGCAGACCCCGCGGCGCTCCTCCCAGGCCTGCCAGGCGGTGCGGGTGGAACGCGCGTCGGTATAGCAGAACCCGATGTGGCGGTGCACGAAGTCCACGATGGCCTGCACCCGGTTCCAGCCCGGCCTCAGCCCGCCGAACAGATCCCAGGCCACCTGCATCAGAAGGTCGGTCTCGCAATAGCGCGAGCCCAGCAGGTATTGCAGCACGTGGTCGGGCAGCTCCGGCACGGTCAGTTCCCGCGCCTCGGCCACCACCGGGTCGGGCTTCTCCGAGGCTCGGATCAGCCCGCGTCCGGTCAGCTTCAGCTCCCCCGCCGGGGCGATGAAGCGCCAGCAGCGGTTGCCGAAGGCGTCGATGTAGGTATGGCCGTCCACCTCCGGATCGGCCAGGTGGGTCTCGGCCTCGGCCATGTCCCGGTCGTGCTCGGGCCGGGCCGAGACCATGCAGATCATCGGGGTTTCCTGGGGGCAGTTGAGGGTGAAATCATAGCCATAGCGGATCAGCATCGCGTCCTCGCGCCAAAGGGGGATCGACCCCGGCCGGCCGGCGATGACGCCTCGTGTCCTGGGTTTCGTGGAGAACGCGCAGGCGGTGCGGAAGTTCCCGGGCCGGCGGGCCGGGATGCAAAAATTGCCAGTGACCCCGGGGTGTTGACCGTGCGACAACCGCGCCATGCCCCTGCAGAACCGCGTCCTGCCCACCGGAGAGATCGTCGCCCACCCCGCGCGCGGCACGCTGATGGGCAACCGCGGCATCCTGCACGACGCCGACCGCCGGCTGGGCATCGCCCGCTGGCGGCATCCGCACTGGATCGCCTGCGCGCTGGAGTTCCGCGGCCGCCAGAGGGTGCCGATGAGCCCCGGCCGCTGGACGGAGCTGTTCTTCCTCGACGAGGCCGTGGCCTGCGCCGCCGGCCACCGCCCCTGCGCCGAGTGCCGCCGGGGCGACTACCGCCGCTTCCAGGCCGCCTGGGCGGCGGGCACGGGACTTCCCTGCGACGCCGGAACCATCGACCGCGCCCTGCACAAGGCCCGCGTCACCCGCGACCGCCGGCAGCTTCGCCACCAGGCCCCCCTGCCCGGGCTGCCGCAGGGCACCTTCGTCCTCTGGCAGGACCGGCCCCACCTGATCGGCCCCGCCGGCCTGCACCCCTATGCGCCCGCCGGCTATGGCCCCGCCCTCCCCATGCCACAGACAACCGTCACAGTGCTGACCCCCGCCCCCATGGTGGCGGCGCTGCGCGCGGGCTATGCTCCCGCCCTGCATCCCTCGGCCGAGAATACCTGAATGACCCCCACCTATCCCGACGCCCCGCAGGCGCTGATCGAGCACTGGGAACGCCGCCGCGCGCCGCTCGGCTTCGGCCCCGGCGAGGCGCTGCCGCCCTTGGACGCCGACCTCGCCGCGCTCGCCGCCGCGCCGGTGCCGCCCGCCCCGCCGCCCGCCAGCCGCCATGCGCAGAAACTGGCCGAGATCGCGCCGGAATTCGCGGGGGGCAGCGGGCTCTGCCTGCTGCACGCCGTGCTGATCGCCCACCTGCGCAAGCGCGAGGCCCCGCCGCAGGCCGCGCCGCTCTTCCGCCGCCTCTGGGCCGAGCAATCCGGCCACCTGCTGGCCAACCTCTCCACCCGCTGGCTGATCTCCGCCGCCATCACCTTCGGCGACCACGGCGCGACCGAGGCCGAGCGCAGCCTGGGCCAGAGGCTCAACATCCTGTTTTCCCTGATGAAGCTCTACGAGTTCGAGCGGCTGTTCTCCGGCCTGCCGCCCGAGAGCCCCCACCCCATGACCCGCCTCAGGGCCCCCCTGCCGATGGGGATGGAGCCCTTCTCGCTCGCCTCCGGCGGGCTCGACGTCAACCTCCTCGCCCCCATCTGGCGCGATGCGCAGGCCACGCCCGTCCTCGGCCCCCTGGCCCGCGAGCTGCTGGAAAGGCTCAACCGCGACCCCGGCACGCTCTTCCGCCGGCTGAAGCTCATGCGCGCGGCCAGGGCCGAACGGCAGGCCCGCCGGGCGCAGCGGCGGCAATAGGGCGCTTCCCTTGACCTTTCCCGGCCTTTCCACTATGGGCCGGAAGGGGCATATGGCCCACCGACGCCGGGGCGCCCGGGTATCAGTTGCGTCCCATTCTTCCCGTGCGGCCCGATGCCGCCACCACAGGACGCTGATGACCAAATTCACCGATCTCGCGCTCGACCCGCGCGTCATTCAGGCCGTGACCGAAGCCGGCTATCTGGAACCCACGCCGATCCAGGCCCAGGCCATCCCCCATGCGCTGGAGGGCCGCGACGTGCTGGGCATCGCCCAGACCGGCACCGGCAAGACCGCCAGCTTCACGCTGCCGATGATCACCATGCTGGGCAAGGGCCGCGCCCGCGCCCGGATGCCGCGCAGCCTCGTGCTGGCGCCCACGCGCGAACTCGCCGCCCAGGTGGCCGAGAACTTCGACACCTACGCCAGGCACACCAAGCTGACCAAGGCGCTGCTGATCGGCGGGGTCAGCTTCGCCGAACAGGACAAGCTGATCGACCGCGGGGTCGACGTGCTGATCGCCACCCCCGGACGGCTCCTGGACCATTTCGAGCGCGGCAAGCTCTTGCTCACCGGCGTGCAGATCATGGTGGTGGACGAGGCCGACCGGATGCTCGACATGGGCTTCATCCCGGATATCGAGCGCATCTTCTCGCTGACGCCCATCACCCGGCAGACCTTCTTCTACTCCGCCACCATGGCGCCGGAGATCGAGCGGATCACCAACACCTTCCTCTCCTCGGCGGTGAAGATCGAGGTGGCGCGGCAGGCCACCGCCTCGGAAACCATCGAACAGCGGCTGGTCGGCTTCACCCCCTCCCGCCGCGACCGCAGCTTCGCCGAGAAACGCGCGGTGCTGCGCGCCCTGATCCGCGGCGAGGGCGAGGGCTGCACCAACGCCATCATCTTCTGCAACCGCAAGATGGACGTGGACGTGGTGGCGAAGTCGCTGAAATCCCACGGCTTCAACGCGGCGCCCATCCACGGCGACCTCGACCAGTCGGTGCGCACCCGCACGCTGGACGGCTTCCGTGACGGCACGCTGCACCTGCTGGTGGCCTCCGACGTGGCGGCGCGCGGGCTCGACATCCCGGCGGTCAGCCATGTCTTCAACTTCGACGTGCCGACCCACCCCGAGGACTACGTGCACCGCATCGGCCGCACCGGCCGCGCCGGCCGGCAGGGCCGCGCCTTCACCATCGCCACGCCCAATGACGACAAATACGTCGCCGCGATCGAGAGCCTGGTGAAGAAGGAAATCCCCCGCGGCACCCTGCCCGAGGGCTTCGACCCCGCGCTTGAGGCCGGCGAGGACCGCCCGCGCAGCGGCGGCGAGCGCCGCTCGGGCAGCCGCCGGGGCGAAGGCCGCAGCAGCGAGGGCAAGGCCGAAAGCCGCCGCCGCGAACCGCGCGAGGAGCCGCGGCCCGAACGCCCCCGCGAAGAGGCCCGTCCGCCCCGCGAGGACCGGCCGCGCGAGGAACGCCCGCGCGACGAGCGTCGCGAGGAAACCCGCCGCGAGGACCGCCCCCGGGAAGACCGCCGCCGCGAGGATCCGCGCGACCGGGTGGTCGGCATGGGCGATCACGTGCCCGACTTCATCCTGCGCAGCTTCAAGCTCAGCGCCCCGGCCACGCCCGACGCCGAGACCGAGGACACCCCCACCACCGCCGAGGGTTGAGTCTCGAGCGGAAAGCGCCGGGACCCCGGTAGGGTGGGCGATCCGCCCACCATTGGATGGGTCGTGGTGGGCAGATTGCCCACCCTACCGGGGTTCGGCCGCCCTCAGCCCTCGGCCAGCCGGCTGATCACCACGGTGACCTCGGGCTTCTTGCCCACCTCGTCCACCGCCACCTGCCGCAGCACCCGGCGGATCCCCTCGTCCAGCCGGTCGTCGTCGCGCAGGAGCTTCGCGCCCGGCCCGTCCAGCCAAGTGGTCAGCTCGCGCTCCAGCACCTCGGCCAGCTCCGTGTTGCCGCGCCCGCGCAGGGGCAGGCCCATCAGTTCCACCCAGACGTCGCCCAAGGGCTGGTCGTCCTCGTCCAGGATCACGGTGGCCAGGGCATGGCCGTTCAGCGCCATGCGGATGCGGTCGCGCACCACCCCGTCGCGGGCGCCGATCAATACGGACCCGTCCAGATAGACCCGGCCGGTGTCGATATATTCGACCACCGAAGGGGCCGTCCCGCTCAGGTCCAGCATCATCCCGTTGGTGGCGATCTCGGTGGCGATCCCGGCCTCGGCCCCCAGCCGGGCGTGTTCGCGCAGCATCCGGTGCTCGCCATGCATCGGGATCAGCATCCCCGGCCGCAGCGTGGCGTGGAAGGTCTGCAGGTCCGGCCGGTTGGCATGGCCCGAGACGTGGTACATGCCGCCCGTATCGTCGAACACCTCCACCCCCATCTCGGAGAAGGCGTTCATGATCGCCAGCACCCCGCGCTCGTTGCCCGGGATGGTCTTGGAGGAGAACAGGAAGGTGTCGCCCTCCTTCAGCTCCATCCCCAGGTAGCGCCCGCGCGACAGTTGCGCCGTGGCCGCCCGCCGCTCGCCCTGGCTGCCGGTCACGATCAGCATCAGGTTCTGCCGCGGGATCTCGGCCGCCTGTTCGGCCGGGACGGTGCGCGGCATCCCGGTCAGGACCCCGGTCTCCTCGGCCACCTTCACCATCTTCTGCATCGCCCGGCCCAGCAGGCAGACCGACCGGCCCGCCGCCGCGCCCGCCTCGGCCAGGGTCTTCACCCGCGCCACGTTCGAGGCGAAGGTGGTGGCCACCACCAGCCCCGGCGAGCGCGCCACCAGCGCCGCCACCGGCACCCGCAGCGAGGATTCCGAGCGGCCCGGATGCGGCACGAAGACGTTGGTGGAATCGCAGGTCAGCGCATGGACCGGGCGTTCCGCGGCGATGGCGGCGAAGGCCGCCGGATCCCAGCCCTCGCCCACCAGCGGCTCGGGGTCCAGCTTGAAGTCGCCCGAATGCACCAGCCGCCAGGCGGGCGTGTCGATCACCAGCGCCGCGCATTCGGGGATCGAATGGCTGACCGGCTGGAACTGCACCTTGAAGGGGCCGGCCTCCACCACCTCGGGCCGCGCGCCCACGGTGCGCACCACCTCGGGCGACAGCCCCTGTTCCTCCAGCTTCAGCCGGGCCAGCGCGGCGGTGAAGCGGCGGGCATAGACCGGCACGTTCAGCCGCGGCCACAGGTGGCCCAGCGCGCCGATATGGTCCTCGTGCCCGTGGGTCAGGAAGATCGCCTCCAGCCGGTCCACCCGCTGCGCCAGCCAGGAGACGTCGGGCATGATCAGGTCGATCCCCGGTGTGGTCTCCATGTCCCCGAAGGTCACCCCCAGGTCCACGAGGATCAGCCGCTCGCGGTCCTCGGGGCCATAGCCGTAGACATAGGCATTCATGCCCACTTCGCCTGCGCCGCCCAGGGGCAGGTAGATCAGCCGGTTCGTCATCCGTCACCTTCACATCGGCAGGGGACGCCCCCCTGCCCTGGCATCCGGGCCTCAGGCCCCCCGGACCGGGCTAGCTCGCGTTCAGGCGGTGGATCAGCACCAGCCCGTGCATGGTCAGGTCGTCCTCCACCGCGTCGAAGACCTCGGTGCCCTGGTCGAAGAGCGGCGCGAGGCCGCCGGTAGCGATCACCTTCATCGGCCGGCCGCGCTCGGCCCGGATGCGGGCCACGATCCCCTCGACCAGGCCGATATAGCCCCAGTAGACGCCCGACTGCATGCAGGCCACGGTATTGGTGCCCACCACGGTGGCCGGGCGGGTGATGTCCACATGCGGCAGGGCGGCGGCGGCCATGTGCAGCGCCTCCAGCGACAGGTTCACCCCGGGCGCGATCACGCCGCCGACATAGGCGCCGTCCACGTCCACCACGTCCAGCGTGGTGGCGGTGCCGAAATCCACCACGATCAGGTCGCCGCCGTGGCGGTCCCAGGCGCCCACGGTGTTGACCAGCCGGTCGGGGCCTACGGTCACCCCCTGGTCCACCCGCGGCGCCACCGGCAGCTTGCAGTCGGGCCGGCCCACCACCAGCGGGCGGCAGTCGAAATAGCGGTTGCAGAGCACCCGCAGGTTGAAGACCACCCGGGGGACGGTGGAGGAGATGATCACCTCGGTGATCGCCACGTCCACCTTGCGCAGGGTCATCAGGCTTTGCAGCCAGACGAAATATTCGTCCGCGGTGCGCTTGTGGTCGGTGGCGATGCGCCAGGTGGTCAGGAACTGCGTGCCGTCCCAGATGGAGAACACGGTGTTGGTATTGCCGCAGTCGATGGCCAGCAGCATCACGCGCCCCCCGGAAAGAACACATCCGCCGCCGGGATCGCCACCCGGCCCGCGGGGGTACGCAGGACCAGCGCGCCGGTGGCGTCGATGTCCTCGAACACCCCCTCGCGGGTCTCGGCCCCGGTCCGGGCGCGGATGGTCTCGCCGCGGCGGGCGGCGTGTTGGAGCCATTCCCTGCGCAGCGGCTCGAACCCCTCGGCGCTCAGCCGCGCCTCCCAGCGGGCGAAGGCGGGGGCGAGGGCGTCCAGCAGCGCCTCGGGCTCCACCCTTCGCCCGGTCTCGCCCAGCAGGGTGACCGGGGGCACCGCGCCGGGCTCTAGCATCGCAGGGTCTGGCGCGGCGATCAGGTTCACCCCGATGCCGATGGCCAGATGCGCCACCCGCCCGCCCTCACCCGCGCTTTCCAGCAGGATCCCGGCGATCTTGCCGCCGTTGCACAGCACGTCATTGGGCCATTTCAACGCGAAGGGTGCAGGCGAGCCGGCGACCTCTGCCAGCGCCTCGCGCAGCGCCAGGGCGGCGGCGAAGCTGCGCAGGGCGACCTGAGCGGCCG
The DNA here is from genome assembly GCA_037190175.1 of Paracoccaceae bacterium. Classification (GTDB taxonomy): domain Bacteria; phylum Pseudomonadota; class Alphaproteobacteria; order Rhodobacterales; family Rhodobacteraceae; genus JBBCJM01. Next base: position 55,185 of record JBBCJM010000065.1, read on the forward strand.
GGCCGGAGGGCCGCATCGCCAGCGTGGCGTGGAAGTTGCCGCGCGGGCTGGCCCAGGCCCTGCCCCGCCGGCCCCGCCCGCCGGTCTGCTCGCCCGCCAGGATCCAGCAGGGGCCGGACAGGCCCGCAGCCAGCCGCGCCGCCTCGGCGTTGGTGCTGTCCACCGTGGCCAGGATCACCCGCCCGGTGCCCTCCGGCCAGAGCTCAGCGGACAAGCGTCTGCGCGGCGAGCGCGGCCGCCCCTTCGATCCCCATCAGGTTCACGATCCCCACCACGGTGATCGCCGCGGCCAGCACCATGGCCGCCCATTGCACCCCGTCGGGCCGCGCCTCCACCGGATCGGTCTCGGCCCCGAAGTACATCAGGTACACGATGCGCAGGTAGTAGAAGGCCCCGATGACGCTGGAGATCACCCCGGCCACGGCCAGCCAGGCCATCCCCCCGTCCACCGCCGCCTTCAGCACCGCGACCTTGGCGAAGAAGCCGATCATCGGCGGCACCCCGGCCAGCGAGAACAGCAGCACCAGCAAGGCCAGCGCCGGCAAGGGTGCGCGGTTCGACAGCATGGCCAGCCCGGCGAGATCGGCGGTCGGCCGCCCCCCCCGCTCCATCGCCAGGATGAAGGCGAAGGTGCCCACGTTCATCACCACATAGATCGCCATGTAGACCAGCATCGCCTGCACCCCCTCGGCGGTGCCCGCGGCCAGCCCCATCAGCGCGAAACCCATGTGGGCGATCGAGGAATAGGCCATCAGCCGCTTGAAGTCGCGCTGCCCGATCGCCGCGATGGCGCCCAGGAACATCGAGGCCACCGACAAGGCCGCCAGCACCTGCCCCCAGTCGCCCGGGATGCGGCCGAAGGCGTCGTGCACCAGCCGGCCCAGCAGCACCATCGCCGCCACCTTGGGCGCGGTGGCGAAGAAGGCGGTCACCGGGGTGGGCGAACCCTCGTAGACATCCGGGGTCCACATGTGGAAGGGCGCGGCCGAGACCTTGAAGGCCAGCGCCGAGAGCATGAAGACCAGGCCGATCAGCAGCCCCACCGGCGCGCCGTCGTTCAGCGTCGACAGGATCCCGGCGAAGGAGGTGGTGCCGGCATAGCCATAGGCCAGCGAGGCGCCGTAGAGCAGCAGGCCCGAGCCCAGCGCGCCCAGCACGAAATACTTCAATCCCGCCTCGGTGGACTTCACGCTGTCGCGCCGCATCGCCGCGATGACGTAGAGCGCCAGCGACTGCAGCTCCAGCCCCATGTAGAGCGCCATCAGGTCGGCGGCCGCCACCATGACCATCATGCCCAGCACGGCCAGCGCCACCAGCACCGGGAACTCGAAACGGTCGAGGCCGCGGCGGGCCATGAAGCCCTGGCTCATCGCCAGCACCGCGGCGGCCGAGACCAGCACGGCCACCTTGCCGAACCGCGCCAGCGGATCGTCCACCAGCAGGCCCCCGAAGACCGGGCGCGCGCCGGTGCCCGCGGTGCCGATCCAGAAGGCCAGCACCAGCATGACCGCCACGGTCAGCCAGGTCAGCGGGCCCGTCAGCCGGTCCTTGCCGGCCCAGACCCCCAGCATCAGCGCCGCCATGGCATAGAGCGCCAGCAGGATCTCGGGCAGGGCAATGGTGAAATCGGCAGAAGTCATCGCGCGCCCCCTAGTGTCCGGCCAGCCGCACGTCGCCGCCCGCGGGCAGCGCGGCCTGATAATCGGCGACCATCTTGCCGAAGGTCTCGGCGGTCACATCCGTCACCGCGGCGGGATAGATCCCCAGCCACAGCGTGGTGGCCACCAGCGGGATCAGGATCGCCTTCTCGCGCCAGTTCATGTCGGTGATCGACTTCAGCCCCTCCTTGATCAGGTCGCCGAACACGACCCGGCGATAGAGGTAGAGCGCATAGGCCGGCGACAGGATCACCCCCGTGGCCGCCACCGTGGCCACCCAGGTATCCACCTGGAAGGCGCCGACCATGGCCAGGAACTCGCCCACGAAACCGCTGGTCCCCGGCAGGCCCATGTTGGCGAAGGTGAAGTACATGAAGAACAGCGCATAGGCCGGCATCCGGATCACCAGCCCGCCATAGGCCGAGATCTCGCGCGTGTGCATCCGGTCGTAGATCACGCCGACGCAGAAGAACAGCGCGCCGGAGATCAGCCCGTGCGAGATCATCTGGAACATCGCCCCGTCCAGCCCCTGCTGGTTGGCCGAGAAGATGCCCATGGTGACAAAGCCCATGTGCGCGACCGACCAATAGGCGATCAGCTTCTTCATGTCCTCCTGCGCCAGGGCGACCAGCGAGGTATAGACCACCGCGATGGCCGACAGCCACAGCGCGAAGGGCGCCAGCAGGTCGGTCGCCACCGGGAACATCGGCAGGTTGAAGCGGATGAAGCCGTAGCCCCCCATCTTCAGCAGCACCGCCGCCAGCACCATGGAGCCCGCGGTGGGCGCCTGCACGTGGGCGTCGGGCAGCCAGGTATGCACCGGCCACATCGGCATCTTCACCGCGAAGGAGACGAAGAAGGCCAGGAACAGCAGCGTCTGCATCCCGCCCGGAACCGACAGGCCCAGCAGGTTCAGCGTCTCGGACGCGAAGGTGTGGTTCAGCAGCGTGGGGATGTCGGTGGTGTTCGCGTCCACATACATGGCGATCATCGCCACCAGCATCAGCACCGAGCCCAGGAAGGTGTAGAGGAAGAACTTGAAGGCCGCATAGATGCGGTCCTTGCCGCCCCAGATGCCGATGATCAGGAACATCGGGATCAGCCCGGCCTCGAAGAACAGGTAGAAGAGCACCAGGTCCAGCGCGCAGAACACGCCGATCATCAGCGTCTCCAGCACCAGGAAGGCGATCATGTATTCCTTGACCCGATGCTCCACCGTCCAGCAGGCGGCGATGGTCAGCGGCATCAGGAAGGTGGTCAGCACCACCAGCAGCATCGACACCCCGTCGACGCCCATCTTGTACTTCAGCCCCATGATCCAGTCGTATTCCTCGACGAACTGGAACCCGGACTGGCCGCGGTCGAAGCCGAACCACAGCGCCAGCGAGACGAGGAAGGTCGTGGTGGTGGCGATCAGCGCCACCCAGCGGGCGTTGCGCGCCTCGTACTCGCCCTCGCCGCGCAGGAACAGCGCCAGCACCGCGGCGCCCACCGCCGGCAGGAAGGTGATGATGGAAAGCAGGTTTTCCATTTACTCGGCACCCCCGGCGAGCGTCATCCAGGTCATCAGGATGGCGATCCCGATCACCATGGCGAAGGCATAGGTGAAGATGTAGCCCGACTGCACCCGGGCCGCGGCCCGCGTCAGCCGGGGGATGAGCCCCATGGCCAGCCCGTTGATCGAGCCGTCGATCACCGCGCCGTCGCCCTTCTTCCACAGGAACCGCGCCGCCCACATCGAGGGCCGCACGATCAGCCAGTGATAGATCTCGTCGAAATACCACTTGTTGAGCAGGAACAGGTACAGCGGCCGCTGCTGCGCCGCCAGCCGCCCGGGCAGGTCGGGCCGGCGGATGTAGAACTGGAACGCCAGCCCCAGCCCCAAGAGCATGGCGACGAAGGGCGAGACCTTGACCCAGGCCGGCACGTAATGCGCGTCGTGGATCACGTGGTTCTCGGGGCCGAAGAACACCGCCCCCGCGGGAGCCACCGCCGGGGTATCGGCATGGGCCTCGACTTCGCCCTCGGCGGGCGCCTCGGCCTCGCCATGCGCCTGCGCGGCCTCGATGCCGAACCAGGTGCGCAGTTTCGCCTCGTCGCCGAAGAACACCCCGTACCAGATCATGCCCGAGAACACCGCCCCCAGCCCCAGCACCGCCAGCGGCACCAGCATGACCTTCGGGCTCTCGTGCGGCACATGGGCGTGGTGGTCGCCGTGATGCTCCCCGTGGCCATGGTCGTCATGATGCGCCTTCCACCGCGGCGCGCCGTAGAAGGTCAGGAACATCAGCCGCCAAGAGTAGAACGAGGTCATGAAGGCCGCGATCACCAAGAGCCAGAAGGCCCCCTCCGACCCCACGAAGGCGCTCTCGATCACCGCGTCCTTGGACAGGTAGCCGGCGAAGCCGATGGTGGTCAGCGGGATCCCCACCCCGGTGATCGCCAGCGTGCCCACCAGCATGGCCCAGAAGGTCCAGGGGATGTGCTTCCGCAGGCCGCCGTAGTTGCGCATGTCCTGCTCGTGATGCGTGGCATGGATCACCGAGCCGGCGCCCAGGAACAGCATCGCCTTGAAGAAGGCATGGGTGAAGAGGTGGAACATGGCCACCGGATAGGCCCCCACCCCGGCCGCCACGAACATGTAGCCCAGCTGCGAACAGGTGGAATAGGCGATCACCCGCTTGATGTCGTTCTGCACGAGACCGACCGTGGCGGCGAAGAAGGCCGTCGCCGCCCCGATGGCGGTCACGAACAGCAGCGCGTTCGGCGCATATTCCATGATCGGCGACATGCGGCAGACCAGGAACACCCCGGCGGTCACCATGGTCGCCGCATGGATCAGCGCCGAGACCGGCGTCGGCCCCTCCATCGCGTCGGGCAGCCAGGTGTGCAGGAAGAGCTGCGCCGATTTCCCCATCGCCCCGATGAACAGCAGCACCGAGATCAGCTCGGCCGCGTTCCAGTCGGTCCACAGGAAGCGGATCGAGCTTTCCGCCAGCATCGGCCCGGCCGCGAAGATGTCCTCGAAGTTCAGGCTGTCGGTCATCACGAACAGCCCGAACATCCCCAATGCGAAGCCGAAGTCGCCCACCCGGTTGACGATGAAGGCCTTCATCGCCGCGGCATTGGCGCTGTGCTTGCGGTAGTAGAAGCCGATCAGCAGGTAGGAGGCGACGCCCACCCCCTCCCAGCCGAAGAAGATCTGCACGATGTTGTCGCCCGTCACCAGCATCAGCATGGTGAAGGTGAAGAACGACAGATAGGCGAAGAACCGGGCCTTGTAGTGCTCGCCCGGCTTCCAGTTCTCGTCATGCGCCATGTAGCCGAAGCTGTAGAGGTGCACGAGCGCCGAGACGGTGTTGACCACCACCAGCATGATCGCGGTCAGCCGGTCCAGCCGGATGGTCCAGTCCACCGACAGGGTGCCGCTCTCGATCCATTTCAGCAGGGTGATGTGCTGCGTCACCCCGTCGAAGCTCAGGAAGATGATCCAGGACAGGAAGGCGCCCAGGAACACCAGCCCCGTGGCGATGGCCTGCCCCGCCGTCTCGCCGATCCACCGCCAGCCGAAGCCGCAGACGAGCGCGCCGATGATGGGCGCGAAGAGGATGATCTGGGTCATCGGTCAGCCCTTCATCACGTTGGCGTCTTCGACATCGATGGTCCCGCGGTTGCGGAAGAAGCTCACGAGGATGGCAAGGCCGATGGCCGCCTCGGCCGCCGCCACGGTCAGCACGAACATGGTGAAGACCTGCCCCACCAGGTCGCCCAGATGCGCCGAGAAGGCCACGAGGTTGATGTTGACCGACAGCAGCATGAGTTCGATCGACATCAGGATGACGATGACGTTCTTCCGGTTCAGGAAGATGCCGAAGATGCCGATGACGAACAGCGCCGCCGCCACGGTCAGGTAATGTTCCAGTCCCACGCTCACCATCGTCGTCCCCTCCGGGTCTTTGGCCCGTTGTCGTTCCGTAGGGCGGGTTTCAACCCGCCGTCCCCGCCCGTGCCGGCAGGCCGAAGCCCGCCCCGATCTCTGCGCCGCAGCGCGTCTTTAGCGTCTCGCGTCGCCGCCCGCCAGTTCTCCCATCGACAGCGGCACCGCATGGTCGGTGAAGCTGCGCCATGTCGGATCGGTGCCATCGCAGAAACCGTCCTGCGGCCAGCGGATGCGACAGGCATGGTCGCGCGGATCCATCGGCCGGGTGACGGCGAGCCACCGGGAATCGGGATCGCTGCCGGCAATCCCGCCGCGCCCGTCGCCGGTCAGCCGGACCTCGGCCTGCACGACGCAAGGCACAGCCGCTAGCAGGGCCGCGCAAACCGCCCCCGCCGTCCACCCCCGCTGCCGTTCCGCCCTCGTCACCGTCCGTTCCCTCCGAGATCCCAGCCCCGTTATCGTTCCGTCCGTAGGGCGGGTTTCAACCCGCCGTCTTCGCCCGTGGTGGCGGGCTGAAGCCCGCCCTACTCTGCGCCGCAGCGCGTCTTTAGCGCCCGCCAGCCCCCGGCGAGCCGGGGTAGTGGAGCTTGCAGCCGCATTCGAGCGGCAGGGGCCGGCCCTCCAGCGCGAAGCCTGCCGCCGCGATCTCGCCTGCCTCCAGCGGCGCCGCGGCGCGGGCGACGGTCGCGGGCGTCCGCGAGGGCAGCGCCTGCACCCGCGCCTCGAAGCGGTCGATCTTCGACTCGCCGGGCGCGTCCATCACCGACAGGCTCTCCGGCCCCGCCACCACCGCCCGGCCCGAGGCGCAGTCGGTCACCACCAGCCGGGCCTGCCAGTGACAGGCATTGCCCTCGAAAACCGGCTGGCTGACCCAGCCGTCGCCCAGATCCAACGCCACCCCCAGCCCGACCATCCCGATCTCGGAGGTGCGGTAGCTGAGCGCGCAGCCCTCCCCCGGCACCGGGATCTCCGAGGGCTCGTGCGGCGCGGGCATGCAGGCCGCCGCAGGGGCGGCCAGCAGCGCCGCGCAGAGGCCGACCGCCCCCCGCACCCGCCGATCCCGCCGCCCTGCCGTCATCCCTGCCTCCGTAGGGTGGGCGGTCCGCCCACCATGCCTCGCGTCATCCGATGGTGGGCGGATCGCCCACCCTACTTCTTCCGCCGCGTTCCCGCCCAGACCGCCACCGCGATGGCTATCCCGATCGCGATCCAGACGGCGGGGTCCATGTCACAACCCCTGCCCCGGCTTCACGTCCTTCAGCTCCAGCGCCTTGGCCGGGTCGCGCCACATCTGGGCCAGCACGTCCTGCCGCTTGATGCCGGTGCGGTGGCGCAGTGTCAGCAGGATGGCGCCCACCATGGCGACCAGCAGGATCAGCCCGGCCAGCTGGAACAGCAGGAAATACTTGTCATAAAGCAGCAGGCCCAGCGCCCGGGTGTTCTCGACCTCCGCCGGGTTCGGGGCCACCGCCTGCCGCAGCCCCAGCGCGCCGTCCGACTGCACCCAGGCGCCATAGACCAGCCCGAACTGCATCAGGATCACCACCCCGATCAACAGCGCCACCGGCATGTAGCGCGCCATCTCGCCCTTCAGCGCGGCGAAATCCACGTCGAGCATCATCACCACGAACAGGAACAGCACCGCCACCGCGCCCACGTAGACGATGACCAGCAGCATCGCCACGAACTCCGCCCCCAGCAGCACGAAGAGCCCGGCGGAGGAGATGAAGGCCAGAATCAGCCACAAGACCCCATGCACCGGGTTGCGCGCCATGGTCATCAGGAGCCCCGCGGCCACCGTGGTGATCGCAAAGACGTAGAACGCAAAATCCGCGACCGTCATTCCGGTTTCTCCTTGTCGGTGGCGGAGAACACGCTCTGCGCGATCTCCAGCGCCTTCTGCATCGCGGGCAGGCCGCCGAACATCGACATCTGGTAGATGACCTCGGCGATCTCGCGCTGGGTGGCGCCGGCCTCCAGCGCATGGCGGACCGAGAGCTTCAGCTGCGGCTCGGCCTGCGCGCCCAGCACCGTCAGCGCGGCGATGGTGACCAGCATCCGGGTCTTGGCGTCCAGGCCTTCGCGGTTGAAGGTGCGGCCGAAGGCCATCTCCATGAAATCCTTCGACATCGTGGGGATCAGATCCTCGAACCCCGTGACCTTGAAGGTCTCGAGCGCGGGGTTGAAGGCGCGCGCCATCTGCTGGGACTGTTCCAGCATCGACTGCATCATCCTGGTCCAGGCGTCGGTCATACCGGCATGTCCTCCACCAGGGTCTCGGTCGCCTCGTCGTCGGGCGGGGCGGCGGCCGCGGCCATGGCCGCCATCCAGCCCATCGGCCCGAAGGCGAGGCTCATCGCCAGCCAGGGGTTGCGCGCCGGGTCCATCATCGCGGCCCAGGGGCCGAGCCAGTCGGGCGCCTTCTGCGGGGCACAGGGATTGGGCGGCGTCATCGCCTGCATGGTCAGGAGCCAGGGGTTGATCATGGCGGCCTCCCCCTACCGATACGGCGCGTCGATCTCGAGGTTGCGGGCGATCTCGGCCTCCCACCTTTCGCCGTTCGCCAGGAGCTTCTCCTTGGTGTAGAACAGTTCCTCGCGGCTCTCGGTGGCGAATTCGAAGTTCGGCCCCTCCACGATGGCATCCACCGGGCAGGCCTCCTGGCAGAAGCCGCAGTAGATGCATTTCGTCATGTCGATGTCGTAGCGGGTGGTGCGGCGGCTGCCGTCCTCGCGCGGCTCGGCGTCGATGGTGATCGCCTGCGCCGGGCAGACCGCCTCGCAGAGCTTGCAGGCGATGCAGCGTTCCTCGCCGTTGGGATAGCGGCGCAGCGCGTGCTCGCCGCGGAAGCGGGGAGAGAGTGGGCCCTTCTCGTGCGGATAGTTGATCGTGGCCTTGGGGGCGAAGAAATACTTCATCCCCAGCGCGAAGCCCTTCAGGAAGTCCACCAGCAGGAAATAGCGCGTGGCGCGGGTCCAGTCGATTTGGGTCATTGCTCGATCCCCAGCTTTTCTTCCACATGCTCGACGCGCTTGTCGATCTGGCCGATGACGGTGCTGAGGCCGAACACCATCATCGTATGGCCATGCAGTTCCGCCTTCACGTCCTTGAACTCGCCCCGCACCTCGGCCTTGAAGGAGGCGAAGTCGGCCCTCAGCGTTCCCAGGTCCTCACGGATCAGCCGCAGTTGCTCCAGCACCAGGTTGTCCACGTTCTCGGCCATCTCAGCCCCCCACGGCCCAGCGGGCCCAGGCGCCGCCCAGCACCTCGAACTTGGCCAGGAAGGCCACGATCACCACCCAGGCCAGCGACAGCGGCAGGAACACCTTCCAGCCGATCCGCATCAGCTGGTCATAGCGGTAGCGCGGCACGATGGCCTTCACCATGGCGAAGAGGAAGAAGAAGAACGCCAGCTTGGCGAAGAACCACAGGAACCCGTCCGGCAGCCCGGGGATCGGCGACAGCCAGCCGCCGAAGAACAGCAGCGTGATCAGCGCGCACATCAGCCAGATGGCGATGTATTCGCCGGCCATGAACAGCAGGTAGGGGGTGGAGGAATATTCCACCATGAACCCGGCCACCAGTTCGGACTCCGCCTCGGGCAGGTCGAAGGGCGGGCGGTTGGTCTCGGCCAGGGCGCTGACGAAGAACAGCACCACCATGGGCAGGTGCGGCAGCCAGTACCAGTTGAAGAGGCCATAGTCGCCCCGCTGCGCCTCCACGATGGCCGAGAGGTTCAGCGAGCCCGTGGAGATCACGATGCCGATGATGATCAGCCCCAGCGAGACTTCGTAGCTGATCATCTGCGCCGCCGACCGCAGCGAGCCCAGGAACGGGTATTTCGAGTTCGAGGCCCAGCCGCCCATGATCACGCCATAGACCTCGAGCGAGGAGACCGCGAAGACGAAGAGGATCGCCACGTTGATGTCGGCCAGCACCCAGCCGTCGCTGAACGGGATCACCGCCCAGGCCAGCACCGCCAGCACGAAGGACAGCATCGGGGCCAGGAAGAACACCGGCCGGTCGGCGCCCGCGGGCACCACGACCTCCTTCACCACGTATTTCAGCGCGTCGGCGAAGGTCTGCAACAGGCCCCAGGGTCCCACCACGTTCGGCCCCCGGCGCATCTGCACCGCGGCCCAGATCTTGCGGTCGCCATAGACCAGGAAGATCAGCGAGATCATCACGAAGCCGATCACCAACAGGCTCTGCGCCGCGATCAGCACGGCGATGCCCGGCCCGGTCTGGAAAAATCCGCTCATCCCTGTCCCCTAAACCGTCGGTATTCCGCGCGCGCCGCAGTCGCGCACCACGACCTCGGCGTCAAGCGTCCTGAGCCCCCGCGGCAGCGCCGCCGAGATCGTATAGACCGCATCCCCCGTCCAGACGCCCCCGCGCTCGTTCACCACGGTGCGCACGTGGCGGGCAAAGCCGAAGCCGCGGATCAGCGCATATTGCGCGGCGGCGCATTGGGCATAGGCCTCGACCGTGGGAGTGCCCTCGCCGCCCTCGACCGCGACGCGGAAATTCACCAGATCGCCGTCCAGCAGCTGCGTCTCGATGCCGCGCCAGACCGGCGGCGTGCCCGGCCCCGCCGCGGGCGCGCAGCCGGCGGCACCGGCCAAGGTCGCAAGGGCCAGCGCGCGCGCCATCGTCATCACTCCGCCGCAAGCGGCGCGGCCGCCCGTTCCGCCGCCAGCCGCGAACATTCGGCCATCAGCGCCGAGGCCCGGGCGATCGGGTTGGTCAGGTAGAAGTCGCGAATGGCCAGCCCGAAGGGGCCGGAGCCCAGCGCCGCCTCGGGCAGCGGCTGCCATTCGTTGGCCGGCACCGCGTCGATGGCGCCCAGATGCGGATGCGCGGCGATCAGGTTCTGGCGCAGCGCCGCCAGCGAGTCCCAGGGCAGCTGCGCCCCGAGTTCGGCGGAAAGCGCGCGCAGGATCGCCCAGTTCTCCTTGGCCTCGCCGGGCGGGAAGCCCGCGCGCAGCGCCAGTTGCGGCCGGCCTTCGGTGTTCACGAACAGGCCGTTCTCTTCCGTATAGGCCGCGCCGGGCAGGATCACGTCGGCCCGATGCGCGCCACGGTCGCCGTGGTGGCCCTGGTAGACCACGAAGGCGCCGGCCGGCAGGTCGATCTCGTCGGCGCCGAGGTTGTAGATCACCTCCGCCCCCTCCAGCGCCGCCGGCAGCCCGCCCTCTGTGCTGGCCCCCACGTCCATCGCCCCCACCCGGGCGGCGGCGGTGTGCAGGATCAGCAGCTTGCCGCCCGCCGCCGCGGCCATGGCGCGGGCCAGCACCGCCTCGCCATCCGCGCCGGTCAGCGCCCCCTGGCCGACGATCACCAGCGCAGGCTCGGCCGCCTTGCCGGCCACGCTAGCCAGGGCGGAGCGGTCGGCGCCCAGGTGCCGATAGTCATAGGTCAGGTCCACCGCCGGGCCGATCAGGCCGACCTCGGCCCCGTGCGACCAGGCGCGGCGGATGCGGGCGTTCAGCACCGGCGCCTCGTCGCGCGGGTTGGTGCCGACCAGCAGGATGCGTTTCGCGCTGTCGATATCGGCGATGGTGGCGGTGCCCGCATAGGCGCCGCGGTTGCCGGTGGGCAGCTTCGCGCCATCGGTGCGGCATTCCACTTTCCCGCCAAGGGCTTCCACGAGTTTCTTCAGGCTGAAGGCCGCTTCGACCGGCGCCAGATCGCCCACCACCCCGGCGATCTTCCTCCCCTTCGCCGCCGCGGCCACCGCCGCCAGCGCCTCGGGCCAGGTCGCCGGGCGCAGCTTGCCGTTCACCCGGATGTAGGGCCTGTCCAGCCGTTGCCGGCGCAGCCCGTCCCAGATGAAGCGGGTCTTGTCGGAAATCCACTCCTCGTTCACCCCGTCATGGTTGCGCGGCAGGATCCGCATCACCTCGCGCCCCTTGGTATCGACGCGGATCGAGGAGCCCAGCGCGTCCATCACGTCGATGCTCTCGGTCTTGGTCAGTTCCCAGGGCCGGGCGGTGAAGGCATAGGGCTTGGAGGTCAGCGCGCCGACCGGGCAGAGGTCGATGATGTTCCCTTGCAGGTTCGAGTCGAGCGTCATGTTGAGGTAGGAGGTGATCTCGGCATCCTCCCCCCGGCCGGTCTGGCCCATCTGGGTGATCCCGGCCACCTCGGTGGTGAAGCGCACGCAACGGGTGCAGGAGATGCAGCGCGTCATCGCCGTGGCGACCAGCGGGCCGAGGTTCAGGTCCTCGGTCGCCCGCTTCGGCTCGCGGTAGCGGCTGAAGTCCACCCCGTAGGCCATGGCCTGGTCCTGCAGGTCGCATTCGCCGCCCTGGTCGCAGATCGGGCAGTCGAGCGGGTGGTTGATCAGCAGGAACTCCATCACCCCCTCGCGCGCCTTGCGCACCATGGGCGAATTGGTGCGCACCAGCGGCGCCTCGCCATTCGGCCCGGGGCGCAGGTCGCGCACCTGCATGGCGCAACTGGCCGCGGGCTTCGGCGGGCCGCCCACCACCTCGACCAGGCACATCCGGCAGTTGCCGGCGATCGACAGCCGCTCGTGGTAGCAGAAGCGCGGGATCTCCACCCCGGCGATCTCGGCCGCCTGAAGGATGGTCATCGCCCCGTCCACCTCGACCTCGCGGCCGTCGATGCTGATCTTCCTGAGGTTGGTCACGTCAGCCCTCCACCAGATCGAGCCGCCGCTCGATCCGTTCGATCCGTTCGTCCATCCGGTCCAGCCGCCGGTTGACCCGGACGATCTGTTCCTCAACGGCCGTCACCCGGCGGCCGAGGTCGTTCACGTCCTCGCGCAGGTAATGCAGGTCGGCCCGCATCTCGCCCATCGTGCGCTCGAAGCGGCGCATGTATTCCAGGATCAGATTGCCGGTCTCGTCGGTCATTTCCGCGCCTCCAGTTCCGCGACCCGGCGCTTCGGCGCCGCAATCTCGTCGCGGATTTCGTCCATGTCCTCGCCGTGCTTCTCGGTGGCGACCGAGGCGAGGCCGGCGACGCCCATTGCCGCCACCATCTGCTCGCGCATCTCTTCCAGATGACGCTCCACCCGGGTCAGCCGCTGGCCGTCCTCGACCTGCTGGCCGCGGATCTCGCGCAGAAGCCGCAGGACCACTTTGTTCTCGCTCTCGCCCATCGCCCCTACCCCGCCGCCTTCATCCGGTCTTGGCCCTTCCGCCGACACATCCCGAAACTGGTCATTTCGCCAACTCGGCACGGCCGTCGATGGGCCATGACTTCACGGCAAGGATGACGAGAATGACCAAGTAGAACAGGACGACCGTCATGAGGACCGTACCTGACGCAACCTCATACCCCCACCATCCCAGCACATAGGCCAGCAGAACAATCACAAAGGGCAGGAAAGACGTGATCGCCCAAGCTGCCGAATGCCCCGTCCGCACGAAAATGCGGGCGATGGCTGCACAAAGGGCGGCATAGACTGCCAGCGACAGAAGAATGGAGAGGATGTAGCTCGCCATCGCCCCTACCCCGCCGCCTGCGTGCAGCCGCGCGACCGCCACAGCCGCGCCTCGCGCAGCCATTCCCAGCCGAAGGCGTGGTCGCTGTCGCCCTCTGCCTGCCGGTGCGCCAGCCGCGCCAGGGCCTCGTCCAGCGTGGGCCGATGCCCCGCGGGCACCCACCACATCACGAAATGCTGGCGGCCGAGGATCTCGAACCACTCCGCCCGCCGCTCGTAGAAGGCGCGGTGGACGGTGTTCCAGACGAAGTGCTCCAGGCTTTCCACGCCCTCCCAGACCGTCAGGTTGGCCACGAGCTGCGGATCGCCGTCGAGCTTGGTCTCGGTATTGCCGGTGCCGGGCTCGCCGGAGCCCTCCATCATCCAGACGAAGCCGGGGCTGCGCTTGCCGATGCCGTTCACCCGGTCCAGCGCGGCCATGAAATCGGCCACCCGCGGGTCGTCGGTGGGGGCCAGCAGGCGGCCCACGTTCAGCTCGGCAAGATGCAGCCCCGTGCTCATCTGGTGGACCTCAGCAGATAGCCGACCAGGCTGTTGCGCGCGATCTCGGCCTCGCCGATCCGGCAATAGGCCTCGGGGTTGCCGGGCACCGCGCCGCGGGCCTTCAGCCAGTCCGCCGCCAGCGCCTTGCCGCGGGCCTTCTCCTCCCTCGAGTTCACGAAGGCGCGGATCTCGGCCGCCGAATAGCCCTGCGCCAGCGCATAGCTGCGCAGCTTGTTCAGCTCCCCCAGCGCGCGCAGCCGGCGCGGCTCGATGGTGGGGCAGTTGTCGGCGATGGCGTCGCCGATGAAGCCCTGCAACAGCGTGCGGTTGATGTGCTCTTCCCGGTTGATCGGCACCTTGGCCGAGGCGGGCTCGGCCACCGCCAGCGGGGCGGCCAGCAGCGCGGCGAGCGTCAGGGGGGCGAGTTTCATGGGGCTCTCCTTGGCATTGTCCGCCCCGGAGATAGTCACCCCCGCCCCCGCTATGCGATGACAAGCGCGGTCGCTCACGAAGATATGGGCCGGCGTCATGCGCAACCCTCCCCGAACACCCAGTCGCCGGCCTGCCAGCGGTCGTAGATCGAGGTCCTGACCCCGTGCGGCCCGCATTGCGCATCCGCCGCCCGCCGCGCCTCTGCCCCCTGCCAGTGCTGGAACCCGGCCACGCGCAGCGGAGCCTTGCCCCTCGGGGCCTCGGTGGCAGGCGCCGCGCAGGCGGCCAGCAGGGCAAGGGCGGCCACGGCTCTCACTCCGCCGCCACGGCGGTGACGCGGCCGGTCTGCTTCGCCCGGATCCGGTCCTCGATCTCGTCGCGGTAGGCGCGGATCAGGCCCTGGATCGGCCAGGCGGCGGCGTCGCCCAGGGCGCAGATCGTATGGCCCTCGACCTGCTTGGTGACCGACAGCAGCATGTCGATCTCCTCGACCTCGGCCTCGCCGCGCACCAGCCGGTCCATCACCCGCATCATCCAGCCCGTGCCCTCGCGGCACGGCGTGCACTGGCCGCAACTCTCGTGCTTGTAGAACTTCGACAGCCGCCAGATCGCCTTGATGATGTCGGTGGACTGGTCCATCACGATCACCGCCGCGGTGCCGAGGCCCGACCGCTGCTCGCGCAGCCAGTCGAAGTCCATGATCGCCTCGTCGCATTGCTCGGCCTTGAGCAGCGGCACCGAGGATCCGCCCGGGATCACGGCCTTCAGGTTCTTCCACCCGCCCCGCACCCCGCCGCAATGGCGGTCCAGCAATTCGCGCAGCGGGATCGACATCGCCTCTTCCACCACGCAGGGGTTGGCCACATGGCCCGAGATGGCGAAGAGCTTGGTGCCGGCATTGTTCGGCCGGCCGAAGCCCGCGAACCACTCCGGCCCCCGGCGCAGGATGGTCGGCACCACCGCGATGCTTTCCACGTTGTTCACCGTGGTGGGGCAGCCGTAGAGCCCCGCGCCGGCGGGGAACGGCGGCTTCATCCGCGGCATCCCCTTCTTGCCCTCCAGGCTTTCCAGCAGCGCGGTTTCCTCGCCGCAGATATAGGCCCCGGCGCCGTGGTGCAGGTAGAGGTCGAAGTCCCAGCCGCTGCCGGCCGCGTTCTTGCCCAGCAGCCCCGCGTCGTAACATTCGTCGATGGCGGCCTGCAAAGCCTCGCGCTCGCGGATGTATTCGCCGCGGATGTAGATATAGCTGGCGTTCGCCCCCATGGCGAAGGCGGCGATCAGGCAGCCCTCGATCAGCGTATGCGGATCGTGCCGCATGATCTCGCGGTCCTTGCAGGTGCCGGGCTCGGATTCGTCGGCATTGACCACCAGGTAGGAGGGCCGGCCGTCCGAGACCTTGGGCATGAAGGACCACTTGAGCCCGGTCGGGAAGCCCGCGCCGCCGCGGCCGCGCAGCCCGCTGGCCTTGATCTCGTCCACGATCTTGTCGCGCCCGCGGGCGATGATCGCCGCGGTGCCGTCCCAGTGCCCGCGCCGGCGGGCGCCGGCCAGGGTGCGGTCGTCCATCCCGTAGAGGTTGGTGAAGATGCGGTCCTGGTCCTTGAGCATCCTGTTCCGTCCTTACCTTTCCCGCGTCCGCCACAGCCGCCAGGTGACCACCATCGTCCAGACGAAGGCCGCCGCCGCCATCAGGTCGAAGAGGAAGACGAAGCGCGCCTCCCACCCCAGCCTGCCGCCCAGCCACTGCGCCCCCATCCACAGGAGCATCGCCGCCGCCAGGACAAAGGCCGCCAGCCGCGCCTGGGCGACGCGGGCGGCAGCGGGGTCCTTCGGGCGGGGGGCGTCGTTCATCTCAGTAATCGTTCGTCTTCGCCCGGCGGCGGAACGCCTCCAGCCCCTCGGTCACGATGATCCTGGCCTGCGCCACCCATTTGTCGCGCGTCACCCGGCCCTTGAAGCCCTTGAGGTTCTGGTCGACCCAGGCCACTTCCTCGGCGGTCCAGCCGGCGATCTGGTCGAAGTGATAGAAGCCCAACTCGTGGCACAGCCGCTCCATCGCCGGGCCGATCCCCTCGATCTCCTGCAGATCGTCCGGCTTGCCGCCGCGGGGGGCGGAGAGCGCCTCGGGCCTGCGGGCGGGGGTCGCCGGCGGCTCCTCGGGCGGGGGTTCCGTCGCCACCGGCTCGGGGTCGGCGGGCGCCTTGGCCTCGGGCGTCGCGGCGGGGGTGGCCAGCGGCGAGTCGCCCCGCGCCGGCGGCCGGCCCTTGGGCACCACCGGCGCCTCCTGCACCGTCACCCCGGTCTCGTCCACCGGCAGGCCGGCCGCGGGCTTGGGCTCGCGGGGCTCGCCCTCGGCGGGGGTGGCGGGCTCGGGCTTGCCCAGCCAGGGGGTGGTCAGCGGCACCTCGGTGCCGTCGATGCGCTTCACCGTGTCCTTCAGGTCCACCGCCCGCTGCACGCTGGCATTGTACTGGCGCCGGCCGCTCTCGAATTCCTTGAGGCTGGTCAGCCCCGCCAGCGGCTCGGCGGCATAGCGGCCGTTCTGCGGCCCGGGCACCGGCACCTCGCCGGCGCGGAAGCGGGTGATGATGTCGCGCAGCGTCTCGGCGGTCAGATCCTCGTAGTAGTCCTTGCCGATCTGGGCCATGGGCGCATTGGCGCAGGCGCCCAGGCACTCCACCTCCTCCCAGCTGAACCTGCCGTCGGAGGAGACCTGATGCGGCGCGGGCGCGATCAGCTCCTTGCACACCGCCACCAGATCCTCGGCGCCGCAGATCATGCAGGAGGTGGTGCCGCAGATCTGGATATGCGCAACGCTGCCAACGGGTTGCAGCTGGAACATGAAGTAGAAGGTCGCGACCTCCAGCACCCGGATATAGGGCATCCCCAGCAGGGTGGCGACATATTCGATGGCCGGCCGGCTCAGCCAGCCCTCCTGCTCCTGCGCGCGCCACAGAAGCGGGATCACCGCGCTGGCCTGCCGGCCGGGCGGATACTTGGTCATCTGCGCCTGCGCCCAGGCCAGGTTGGCCCCGGTGAAGGCGAAGGAGGCGGGTTGCTGGGGATGCAGGCGGCGCAGCATCAGATGCACCCCGGGGTCTTCAGCACCAGCCCCTCGTCGGTCAGGTCCACCAGTTCCTCGGTCGTCAGCGCATAGACCACCGCCTCGGCCGCGGCCTCGTCGATCCCGGCCGCGGCCAGGATCGCATCGGCATTGCCCTCGTTCACCTTGCAGCCGGCGGCCTCGATCGCCGCGACCAGCGCGGCGCGGGCCTCTGCCGTGGGCTCCTGCGCCAGCGCGGGGGCGGCCAGCCCCGCCAGAGCCGCCGCCAAGATCGCCATCCTCATCGCGCCCTCCGTTTGCATGGGCCGTTTCGTCTTCATCCCGGGCATCCCGGCGAGGTCACCCGCAGCCCGGCCTCGGTGCGCCGGGTCAGCCCCTCGGCGCCCATCCCGGTGATGATGCTCTCGGCGGTGGGGGCGTCGAGCCCCGCCGCCGTCCGGATCGCCGCCGCATTGGCCGAGGTGACCACGCAGCCCGCCGCCTCGATCGCCGCCACCAGCGCCGCGCGCTGCTCGTCCGTCGCCTGCGCCAGCGCGGGGCCGGCGGCCAGGGCCAGCAGGGCGAGGGCGGGGGCGCGGGCCGGGCTCATTTGCAGGCCCCCGTCTTCAGGTGCAGTTCGTTGCCCCGGATCACCGCCCGCCCGTCGGCGACCAGCGCCTCGATGGCGGCAAAGACCGCCGGCTGCGGCAGGCCGGCCTGCTCGATCACCGTCAGGTCGTTGTTGTCGCGCAGCACGCAGCCGCGGGCCTCGATGACGCGGATCATCACGTCCTGGTCGGCCTTGCCCTGCGCGAGGGCAGGACCGGCGGCCAGGGCCAGGGCCAGCAGGGCGAGCGGGCGGATCATCTGTCCACCTCGCCGAACACGATGTCGAGCGAGCCGATCACCGCCGAGACATCGGCCAGCTGGTGCCCGCGGCACATCCAGTCCAGCGATTGCAGGTGCTGGAAGCCGGGCGCGCGGATCTTGGCGCGGTAGGGCCGGTTGGTGCCATCGGCCACCAGGTAGACCCCGAACTCGCCCTTCGGCGCCTCGACCGCGGCATAGACCTCGCCCGCGGGCACGTGGAAGCCCTCGGTATAGAGCTTGAAGTGGTGGATCAGCGCCTCCATCGAGGTCTTCATCTCGGCGCGCCTGGGCGGGCTCAGCTTGCCGCGGGCCAGCACGTCGGTCGCGGCCGCCGGCTCGCGCAGCTTCGCGCAGGCCTGCCGGATGATCCCGGTCGATTCCACCATCTCGGCCATCCGCACCAGATAGCGGTCGTAGCAGTCGCCGTTCTTGCCCACGGGGATCTTGAAGTCGAACTCGTCGTAGCACTCGTAGGGCTGCGACCGCCGCAGGTCCCAGGCCAGGCCCGAGCCGCGCACCATCACCCCGGAATAGCCCCAGGTCTGGATGTCGGCCTCGCTCACCACGCCGATATCGGCGTTGCGCTGCTTGAAGATGCGGTTCTCGGTCAAGAGTTCGTGGATGTCGTCCACCACCTTCGGGAAGGCTTCGGCCCAGGCGTCGATGTCGTCGATGAGCTGCGGCGGCAGGTCCTGGTGCACCCCGCCGGGGCGGAAATAGGCGGCGTGCAGCCGCGCCCCGCAGGCGCGCTCGTAGAAGATCATCAGCTTCTCGCGCTCCTCGAACCCCCACAGCGGCGGGGTCAGCGCGCCCACGTCCATCGCCTGCGTGGTGACGTTCAAGAGGTGGTTCAGCACCCGGCCGATTTCCGAATAGAGCACCCGGATCAGGCTGCCCCGCCGCGGCACCTCGGTGCCGGTCAGCCGCTCGATGGCCAGGCACCAGGCGTGCTCCTGGTTCATCGGCGCCACATAGTCCAGCCGGTCGAAATAGGGCAGGTTCTGCAGGTAGGTGCGGCTTTCCATCAGCTTTTCGGTGCCGCGGTGCAAGAGCCCGATATGCGGATCGCAGCGTTCCACGATCTCGCCGTCCAGCTCCAGCACCAGCCGCAGAACGCCATGCGCCGCGGGGTGTTGCGGGCCAAAGTTGATGTTGAAGTTGCGGATGCGCTGCTCGCCCGTCTCGATGTCGGTCGAGCCGTCGTCGTAGGTGTTGCGCCGGATGTCGCCGTCCATCACGGATGCCCCTCGCCGCCGGCGGCGAAGGCCGCCATGAACTCCGCCTCGGTCATCTTCGCGGTCTCGCCGGCCAGGGCATAGCTGGCGGGCTTGCAGTCGAAGAAGATCTCGTGGTTCACCGGGAACCGCCCCGGGTCGGGGAACGCCTGCACCGAGGCATAGTTCATCGCCCCGTCCCGGCTGCGCCAGGCGAGCGAGGATCCGCATTCGCCGCAGAACAGCCGGCTGCCCCAGTCGCTGGAGAGATAGGTCCTGACCGGGCCGGAGAATTCCAGCGAGGACCCGCAGTCCACCACGATCAGCATCCCGCCCGAGAAGCGGCGGCACATGCTGCAATGGCAGACCGCCGCCTCGCCCGAGACCAGCTCGGCGGTCAGGGTGCAGGCGCCGCAAAGGCAATGTCCGGTCACGCGCTCGCCCATCACTTGGCCCCCTTGTCGTCGCCCGGCAGCACGTAGTGCGCGCCTTCCCAGGGCGAGAGGAAATCGAACTGGCGGTATTCCTGCACCAGCTTCACCGGCTCGTAGACCACGCGCTTCTGCCCCTCGTCCCAGCGCACCTCGGTATAGCCGGTGGTGGGGAAGTCCTTGCGCAGGGGATGGCCGCGGAAGCCGTAGTCGGTCAGGATCCGCCGCAGGTCGGGATGGCCCGAGAACAGGATGCCGAACATGTCGAACACCTCGCGCTCGAACCAGTTGGCCGAGGGGTGCAGGCCGATCAGCGAGGGCACCATCTCGTCCTCCGCCACCGCGATCTTCACCCGGATGCGGTGGTTCCGCCACATCGACAGTAGGTGATAGACCACATCGAACCGCGCCGGGCGCTCGGGGTGGTCGACCCCGGTGATGTCCACCAGCGTGGTGAAGCGGCAGGAGGGGTCGGATTGCAGGAATTCGATGAAATGCAGCAGATGCGCCGGCTGCACCTCCACGGTCAATTCGCCGAAGGCCAGGCGGGTGGCGATCACCGCCTCGGGGTGGCGCAGCTCCAGATGGGCGGCGAGTTCCTCAAGCCCGGTCGTGTCCAGCGTGGTCATGGCTTACCTCACCAGCGTTCCGGTGCGGCGGATCTTCCGCTGCAATTGCAGGATGCCGTAGAGCAGCGCCTCGGCCGTGGGCGGGCAGCCGGGCACGTAGACGTCGACCGGCACGATCCGGTCGCAGCCGCGCACCACCGAATAGCTGTAGTGGTAGTACCCCCCGCCATTGGCGCAGGAGCCCATGGAGATCACGTAGCGCGGCTCGGGCATCTGGTCGTAGACCTTGCGCAGCGCGGGCGCCATCTTGTTGGTCAGGGTGCCGGCCACGATCATCAGGTCGGACTGCCGCGGCGAGGCGCGCGGCGCGGTGCCGAAGCGTTCCAGGTCATAGCGCGGCATCGAGGTATGCATCATCTCGACCGCGCAGCAGGCCAGGCCGAAGGTCATCCAGTGCAAGGAGCCGATGCGCGCCCAGTTGATGATGTCCTCGGTCGAGGTCAGCAGGAACCCCTTGTCCTGCAACTCGCGGTTCAGTGCTTGGGTGGCGACCTCGTGGTCGGCGCCGACCTGGGTTCCGGTCATCACTCCCATTCCAGCGCCCCCTTCTTCCACTCATAGGCGAAGCCCACCGTCAGCACCGCGAGAAACAGCATCATCGACCAGAAGGCGGTCATCGACAGATCCCCGAAGGCCACCGCCCAGGGGAACAGGAAGGCCACCTCCAGGTCGAAGATGATGAACAGGATGGAGACCAGGTAGAACCGCACGTCGAACTTCATCCGCGCGTCGTCGAAGGCGTTGAAGCCGCATTCATAGGCCGAGACCTTCTCCGGGTCGGGGTTGCGCACCGCGATCACCGCGGCCGAGAGCATCAGCACCAGTCCCAGCCCGATCGCGATCGCCAGGAAGATGAGGATGGGCAGATAGTCCCGGAGAAGTGCGTCCACGAGGCGAGCTCCTATCGCTGGCGACACGCGGGCCGGGCCGCTCCCCGAAAGGGCGGCCCGTCCATGTCAGGTCCGTTTACCCCGCCCCCCCGGCGGGGTCAACCGAAGGCCGCTGTGCGGCGGCGCGGCGAAATGCCTGCAAAGGTGCAGTCCGGCAAGGATTGCAGGGGGATGCCGCGCCGCAGCATCGACGCGATTCCGGGTTGCCGCGACGGCAGGCGGGGCCGCCCGGCTCCGACAGAATCCCTCGGGAATGGGGGCGGTTCAGCCGGCGTTCCAGGACGCCGGGCGGCGGGCGAAGAAGGCCGCGATCCCCGCCTGCGCCTCGGCGTCCTCCCACCGGGCGACCAGCGCGGCGATGGAATGCTCGATCATCTCGGGCGTCACCGGGCGGGCCAGCGCGGCGACCAGCGCCTTGGCATCGGCCACCGCGCCGGGGGCGGTCGCGAGATAGGCCTCGGCCTCGGCCAGCGCGGCCTCCTCCAGCGCCGCGGGGGGGACCACGCGGGCGACGAGGCCCAGCGCCTGCGCCTCCGCCGCGTCGAAGGGGCGGCCCGAGAAGAACACCCGCCGCGCCGCGCCGCCCCCCATCCGGGCCACCACATAGGGCCCGATGGTGGCGGGGATCAGGCCCAGCCGCGTCTCGGTCAGGGCGAAGCGGGCGGTTGCGGCCGCCACCACGCAGTCGCAGACCGCCATCATCCCGATCCCGCCGCCGAAGGCATTGCCCTGCACCTTGCCGATCAGCGGCTTCGGCAGGGCGTCGAGCGCGCCCAGCATGTCGGCCAGCCGCCGCGCCTCGGCCGCCCGGGCGGGGGCGTCGGCCGCGATCTGCGCCTGCATCCAGCCGAGATCGGCCCCGGCGCAGAAGGTGGGGCCTTCGGCCTGCAGGATCACCACCCGCACTGCCGGATCGGCCCCCAGCCGCCGGGCCGCCGCGGTCAGCGCGTCCATCGCCGCGGCGTCCAGCGCGTTGTGCCGCTCGGGCCGCGCCAGCATCAGCCGGGCAATGCCGCGCGGGTCGGTCTCGATCCTGATCCTGTCGGTCATCGCCATCCCCCAATTTTCCTGGAAGGAATTTGCCCTATCCCCGCAGCCCGCGGGCGAAGTCCGCCGCCCGGGCCAGCGCCTGCGCGTCGATGCCGGTCTCCAGGCCCTCCGCCGCCAGCATCGCCGCCACCGCCTCGGTGGC
Source organism: Paracoccaceae bacterium (assembly GCA_037190175.1). GTDB lineage: Bacteria > Pseudomonadota > Alphaproteobacteria > Rhodobacterales > Rhodobacteraceae > JBBCJM01. Next base: position 77,441 of record JBBCJM010000065.1, read on the forward strand.
CACGTTGCCCGCCGCGCCCGGGGCATAGGGGCAGCCGCCCAGCCCCCCGGCCGAGGCGTCGAACACCCGCAGCCCAAGCTCCAGACTGGCCCGTATGTTGTCCAGCGCCCGGCCGCCGGTGTCGTGGTAGTGCCCGGCCAGCCGGTCGGCCGGCATCTCCTCCAGCGCCGCGCGCAGCATCGCGGCCACCGTCTCGGGCGTGGCCCGGCCGATGGTGTCGGACACCGCCACCTCGAAACAGCCCATGTCGCGCAGCGCCGCGGCGACGCGGGCCACCTGCGCCGGCGGGGTCGGGCCGTCGAAGGGGCAGTCGGTGGCGCAGCTGACATAGCCGCGCAGGGGCACGCCGTCCGCCGCCGCCGCCGCGGCCAGCGGGCGGAAGCGGGCCAGGCTCTCGGCGATGGTGGCGTTGAGGTTGGCGCGCGAGAACCCTTCGGAGGCCGAGGCGAAGACCGCCACCTCGCCGGCCCCTGCCCTGCGCGCGGCCTCGTACCCTTTCAGGTTGGGGGTCAGCGCGGCATAGCGGGTGCCGGCGCGGCGCCTGATGCCGGCCATGACCTCGGCCCCGTCGGCCATCTGCGGCACCCAGCGGGGGCTGACGAAGCTCGCCGCCTCGATCCGGGCGAAGCCGGCGGCGCTGAGCAGGTCGATGAGCCTGATCTTGTCGCCCGCCGGGATCGGCCGGGGTTCGTTCTGCAACCCGTCGCGGGGCGAGACCTCGACCAGGGTGATCCTATCCATCGGCATCCTCCAGCCGGATCAGCGGCGCCCCGGCCTCGACCTGCGCGCCGGGCTCGGCCAGGATTTCCGCCACCATCCCGTCGCGGGGCGCGGTTAGCACGTGTTCCATCTTCATCGCCTCGAAGACCGCCATGCGGTCGCCGCGGGTCACCCGCTGGCCCGCCGCCACCTCCACCGCCCGCAACAGGCCCGGCATGGGGGAACGGATCACGTCCTCCCCGGCCTCCGGCCCGCCGGCGCGGTCCAGCGGATCGGGGCGGGTCAGGGTCAGCGCCGGGCGGCCGGGGATCAGGACGTGCAGCCGCTCGCCCTCAGCGATGACCGGCATCGGCCGCCGCCCCTCCACCGACCAGCCCTGCGCGGTGCGCTCGGCCAGGAACAGCTGGCCCTGAAACTCCACCCGCGCCGCCGCAGGCCCGTCCAGCGTGATGCGGGCGGAGAGGGGCTCGGCCCCCTGCAACGCCACCGTGAACCCCGGCGGATCCCACAGCGCGAAGCCCGCCAGCGGGTCGCGGCAGGGATCGGCGGCGGCCAGCGCGGCGGTGACCTCGGCGGCGATGGCGGTGTGATCACGCTCGGGCGGGGCGGTCAAGCTGTCCAGATCCCGTGCGATCAGCCCGGTGTCCACCTCGCCGCGGGCGAAGCCCTCGTGCCGGGCCAGCCGGGCGAGGAAGGCGAGGTTGGTGACGGTGCCGGCCACCTGCGTCTCCTCCAGCGCGGTCGCCAGCCGGTTCAGCGCCGCGGCCCGCGTGGGGCCATGGGCGATGATTTTGGCGATCATCGGGTCGTACCAGGGGCTGATCGTGTCGCCCGTCCGCACGCCGGTGTCGGCCCGCACCCCGGGGGGAAAGGCCAGATGCGCCAGCCGCCCGGTGGCGGGCAGGAAGCCCGCCGGCACGTCCTCGGCGTAGAGCCGCGCCTCGAAGGCATGGCCGGTGATGGTCAGATGCTCCTGCCGCAGCGGCAGCGGCTCGCCCGCGGCCACGCGCAACTGCCATTCCACCAGATCGACCCCGGTGATCGCCTCGGTCACCGGATGCTCGACCTGCAGCCGCGTATTCATCTCCATGAACCAGAACCCGTCGGGGCGCAGCCCGCGCGAGCCGTCGGCGATGAACTCCACCGTGCCGGCGCCGCGATAGCCGATGGCCTGCGCCGCGCGCACCGCGGCCTCGCCCATCGCATGGCGCACTTCGGGGGTCATGCCCGGCGCCGGGGCCTCCTCGATCACCTTCTGGTGGCGGCGTTGCAGCGAACAATCGCGCTCGAAGAGGTGGATCGTGTCCAGCCCGTCACCGAAGACCTGCACCTCGATATGCCTTGGACTGTCGATGTATTTCTCGATCAGCACCGCGGGGTTGCCGAAGGCCGCCTGCGCCTCCGCTCGCGCCGAGGCCAGCGCGGCGGGGAAATCCTCGGGCCGCGCCACCCGCCGCATGCCCTTGCCGCCGCCCCCCGCCACCGCCTTGATCAGCACCGGATAGCCGATCGCCGCGGCCTCGCGGGCCAGGAGCGCGGGGTCCTGATCCTGCCCGTGATAGCCCGGCACCACCGGCACCCCGGCCTCCACCATCAGCCTTTTGGCCGCGTCCTTCATCCCCATGGCGCGGATGGCGGCGGCCGAGGGGCCGATGAAGGTCAGGCCCGCGGCCTCGACCGCCTCGGCAAAATCCGGGTTCTCGGACAGGAAGCCATAGCCCGGATGGATCGCCTGCGCCCCGCTGGCCAGAGCGGCATCCAGGATCGCATCGGCCCGCAGATAGCTGTCCTTCGGCGCCGGCCCGCCGATGGGCAGCGCCTCGTCCGCCAGCGCCACGTGCAGGGCGTGGCGGTCGGCCTCCGAATAGACCGCCACCGTGGCCACCCCCAGCCGGCGGCAGGTGGCGACGACGCGGCAGGCGATCTCGCCGCGGTTGGCGATCAGGATCTTGTGGAACATGATTGGCTCCATGGGGAAGCCCCGGGGGCGCTGCCCCCGGACCCCCGGGATATTTGAAGTACCAAAGAAAGGAGGGTCAGCCGCACCAGCCCCGGCGCGGGCCACCCCGGTAGGGGCGGGCGTGGCCGGCGGCGATCAGGGTGGGGGCGAGCGACGTGCCGTCCGCGCTCAGGTCCACCAGCCGGCGCTGGTAGCGGTCGGTGCCGCGGTCCCTGACCGTGAGGGTCTGCGCGCCCCAGAGCAGCCGGCGCAGCGCCCAGGTGGCCTTTTGCGCCGCCACCCATTCGGCCCCGCATTGCGGCGAGAACAGCTCCGGCGCGTCCAGCCCCGCCAGCCGCGCCCGGTGCAGGCCCCGGCCGGGGCACCAGAAGCTCACCGTATCGCCGTCGATCACCGAGACCACCCGGCACCCTTCCTGCCCCCGCGGCCCCAGCGCGGCGTTCAGCGCATCGGCGCCGTAGGGGACGACGACGAGGGCCAGCGTGGCCAGCACCATCACCGCCTTGAGGTAGAAGGCGGGATTGGCAAGGCGACACCAGCGGGAAGGTTTGCGGGGCGGCAGGCCCATTCCCCAGCGGGGCGGGCGGCGGTACGACCGGCTGTAGGGGACGATGTTCCGGGCGCGCTTGGACATGGCGCCCAGTCTGCCCGGGGCGGGCAGGCGGAACAAGGGCGCGCGGGGTCACCTCGCCCCTCCCCGTTCCAGCACCGCCGCCATCCCGGTCAGCCCCATCCGGCGGGCATGGGCCAGCGCCGTCACCCCGTCGCGGTCGGGGATATTGGGGTCGGCTCCGGCGTCCAGCAGCAGTTCCACGATCTGCCGATGCCGCGGGCCGCCGTCGGCCAGGATCACCGCCTCCATCAGCGCGGTCCAGCCGAGGGTGTTGACGTGGTTCACGTCAACCCCGGCCGCGATCAGTTCCGCCACCGTCTCCACATGCCCGCGCTCGGCCGCCGGGATCAGCGCGGTGCCGCCGAAGCGGTTGAGGCTTTGCAGATCCGCCCCGTGGTCCAAGGTCAGCCGCAGGATCCCCAGATGCCCGCGGGCGCCGGCATAGAGGTAAGGCGAGTCCTGGATGCCGTCCTTGGCGTTCACGTCCGCCCCCGCCTCGATCAGCACCCGCGCCGCCTCGAAATGGTTGCCATGGGTGGCCAAGAGCAGCGCCGTCTCGCCGCGCGCCGTGCGGGCATCCACCGGGGTGCCGGCGGCCAGTTCGGCCCTGACCGCCGCCGCATCGCCCTGCGCGGCAGCGGCCAGCAGTTCGGGTTCCCCGGCCATGGCCATGCCTCCGATGAGCGCCAGCACCGGCGCGAGGCCCCGCCCAACCGGTAGTCCAAAGGTGGAATGAGCTGGTTTCGCAATCTGGCCCTTCCGCAACATGACGCCCTTCCTTCAATAGGGGAAACGACCATGGCCAGGGACAAATCGTGCAGGTTCCACATTCGCGCCAACAAGCTCCAACAGCAACCTGCCAGCCAGTGAGAAATGGAAGTTCAGCAAACCAGCCTCCCGGTTGCCTGTTCCTAGATCAAGCAAATCAATGCCCGCGCGTTCGTACACATCACTGGCTTTCATCACGCTGGTCAGGAGATCGGTTTTCTTGAAAGGGTTATGATGATTGTGGGACACTTCATTTCGAAGAATCATCAATGCATTGGCTACGCTACCCTTCAAATGGAATTTCTCGGCGAGCACATGCGCCTTCATAGTTCCCGATCCATCCAGCCATTCGAGCAGTTGCATGACAGCGAGCATCCTGATCGTATAGCCCAACGGACGGGAGCGGCTCTCCATGAACGACTCGACGGCCAGCCGGAACGCCCTACCATTGTCCGGCTGTGCCTGCTGATAGCAAAGCACCGCGCGGTAAACTTCAGAAATCCCCTCGGCACGCTTCTCATGATTCAGAACACCGTTAATGGCTTCGTTAAACAACGGGCGAAACTCCCCGCTTTCGTGCCAGTTGGTCAGGAACAGCGTCAGCCGCTGTCCACTTTGGCGTGCGCATTCTCGCAGCGGACAACCGAGAGCGATTTCCAGTGCGGCTAGATTGGCATCATTGAAATCGGGGCTGTTCCGAATACAGAGGCCATGCTCTCCGCCTATCAAGCGGCTGCCGCACACAAGATCGACATGATGAACCAACCGTTTTCCGGGACGTAAAAACACCTCTTCGACTGTGGAGGTCGCGCTAAAAGTAATCGCCTCGTTGCAGACGAAACGCCAGACCGGAGCCGGATTCACAAAGTCGAATGTCCGCGCAATGAAACTATCCCTCGCATCCCATCCACCCAGAAGCGGCCGAAAACGCGCAAAGGATACAGGCAACTGCTGTGCACGAACCTCCCCCGTCTGCGTGGAAAAGACCAGATTATGAAAGGTAATCCGGTCCTCACCAGCCTTGATACCTAGTTGTGCCGAATCCTCGATCGCGAACTCCTCGCGTTCAGTATCCAGCCAGCATCGACAGCGGGCGGCGAAGCGGCCGTCGATATGAAGATCGCACCCACCGACGAGCCGACCGGCGAGGGGGAAGGGAGTGCTCATCCTCACATCCTGAACACGCCGAAGCGTGTCTCCCCGATGGGCGCGTTCAGGGCCGCCATCAGTGACAGCGCCAGCACGGCCCGGGTCTTCCTGGGGTCCATCACCCCGTCGTCCCACAGCCGGGCCGAGGCGTAGAGCGGATGCGACTGGCGGGCGAACATCTCGATGGTGGGGCGCTTGAACTCCGCCTCCTCCTCGGGGCTCCATTGCTCCCCTGCCCGCTCGATCCCCTCGCGCCGCACGGTGGCCAGCACCCCGGCCGCCTGCTCCCCCCCCATCACGCTGATGCGCGCGTTGGGCCAGGTCCACAGGAACCGCGGCTGGTAGGCGCGGCCCGCCATGCCGTAGTTGCCGGCGCCGAAACTGCCGCCCACCAGCAAGGTGATCTTCGGCACCTCGGTGGTAGCCACCGCCGTCACCATCTTGGCCCCGTGCCGGGCGATGCCTTCGTTCTCGTATTTCCGGCCCACCATGAAGCCGGTGATGTTTTGCAGGAAAACCAGGGGGATGCCGCGCTGGGAGCACAGTTCCACGAAATGCGCCCCCTTCTGCGCGGCCTCGCTGAACAGCACCCCGTTGTTGGCGACGATGCCGACGGGCACCCCCATGACATGGGCGAAGCCGGTCACCAGCGTCTCGCCGAACCGCGCCTTGAACTCGTCCAGCCGCGAGCCGTCCACGATCCGCGCGATCACCTCGCGGATGTCGTAGGGGGTGCGCAGGTCGGCGGGCACCAGGCCTAGGATCTCGTCGGGGTCGTAGGCGGGGTCCTCGGGGGTTTCCCGGCGGGGGCCTTCCGGGCGGCGCAGGTTCAGGTTCCGCACCGCCTCGCGCGCCAGGGCGAGCGCATGGGCGTCATCCTCGGCCAGGTAATCCGCCACCCCGGACAGCCGGGTATGCACCTCGCCGCCGCCCAGATCCTCGGCGCTGACCACCTCGCCGGTGGCGGCCCTGACCAGCGGCGGGCCGGCCAGGAAGATCGTCCCCTGCCCCCGCACGATGATCGAGACATCCGACATGGCCGGCACATAAGCCCCCCCGGCGGTGCAGGAGCCCATGACCACCGCGATCTGCGGGATGCCGAGGGCGGACATGCGGGCCTGGTTGTAGAAGATGCGGCCGAAATGGTCGCGGTCGGGGAACACCTCGTCCTGGTTGGGCAGGTTGGCGCCGCCACTGTCCACCAGATAGACGCAGGGCAGCCGGCATTCCGCCGCGATCTCCTGCGCGCGCAGATGCTTCTTGACCGTCATGGGATAGTAGGTGCCGCCCTTCACGGTGGCGTCGTTGCAGAGGACCATCGCCTCCTGCCCATGCACCCGCCCGATCCCGGCGATCAGCCCGGCACAGGGCGCGGCGCCCTCGTACATCCCATGCGCGGCGGTGGCGCCGATCTCCAGGAACGGCGCCCCGGGGTCCAAGAGCCCCGCCACCCGGTCGCGCGGCGCCATCTTGCCCCGCGCCGTATGCCGCTCCCGCGCCCTCTCGCCGCCCCCCGCGGCCGCGAGCCGGGCGGCGGTTTCGATCTCCGCCAGCATGGCGAGATGGGCGGCGCGATTGGCGCGCGCGGTTTCCGAGGTGGGGAGGAAGGAGGAGGCGAGTTTCATCGGACAACCCCCTTGACGATACCGTATTCCGATACCACTATATCCTCACGATGGCTGCATAGGACGTGCTCCCGTCTTCTTCCGCAGATGAAGGAGCCACCTATGCTTTCGTCGAAACACGCCCGCATCCTCGCGGCGATCTTCGAGAACCCGGTCCGCGCCGACATCCGCTGGAACGATGTAGAGACCCTGTTCCGCGCGCTGGGCGCCACGATCTCGCAAGGCGCCGGTTCCCGGGTGCGGATCGCGCTGAACAACCGCCGGATGGTGCTCCACGAGCCCCATCCGCGGCCCACGCTCGTCAAGGATGCGGTGCGCTCGCTGCGCCGTTTCCTGCTGGAAGCCGGAGTCGAACCATGAAACCCTACAGGGGCTACAGCGCCGCCGTGAGCTTCGACGAGGACGCCCTGCTGTTCCACGGTGAGGTGCTGGGCACCCGCGACGTCATCACCTTTCAGGCCCGCACGGCGGAAGACCTGCCCAAGGCGTTCCATGACAGCGTGGACGATTATCTGGCCTGGTGCGCCGAGGACGGGGTGCAGCCCGAGAAGCCCTATTCCGGCACGCTGTCGCTGCGGGCCAACCCAGACCTGCACCGCCGGATGGCCGACGCGGCGGCGCGGCAAGCCAAGTCGCTGAACCAGTGGATGGTCGAAGCGCTGGCCCGGCGGGCGGACGAGGATCTCGCAGGCGACGTGCGCCTGTCTTGACGTCAGCCCGTTTCCCCGGAGCCCGACGCTCACCGGATCACCTCGATCTCGACCCCGAGCTCCAGCCCCGCCCAGGCCCGATCCGCGGTCAGCACCGGGGCGCCAAGCTCCTGCGCAAGCGCCAGACAGCACCTGTCGCCCATGGACAGGCCCTTCGCCCGGGTGGCGGCGCGCATCACCCCCGCACGCCGCGCCGTGTCGACCGACAGCGGCCGGGTGATCGGAGCGAACTGGGCGATCACCGCGTCGATCTGGTCGTCGCCGGCCCCGTGGTCCACCAGTTTCGAGACCACCTCGGCCAGGTTGACGCTGCTGAGCGCGGCATCGTCCAGCGCGGCCGCGATCCGGGCCGCCCCCGGTTCCTCGAACAGCACCATCAGAATGGCCGAGGCATCCAGCACGATCATCCGTCCTCGCCCCAGGCCGCGCGGCGCCCGGCAAGGAAATCATCCACCACTCCGGCACGCCCGGCCTTCAGCGGCCGCAGCAGGGCCTGCACCCGTTCCAATGCCACCGCCGAAGACAGGATGCGCAACTCGCCGTCGCGGACCTCGGCGGTGACGGTGCCGGCATCGTCCAGCCGCATCGCCCGCCGCATCTCGGCCGGGATCACCACCCTGCCGTCCGCGCCGACCGTCAGCCTTTGCGGACCCACATCCGCGGGCCGGCCGGCGGGCGCCTCGGCCTCTTCCTGCGCCGACTTCCAGTACTGGAACTGGGTCGAGGCGGTGTTGGGATTGCCGCCTTCCTCCTCGAACCGTCTGATCACGTCCTTGCGGCGGGCGCGCTGCCCGGTCTCGCGGGTCAACTGGTCGGCAATCTCCCAGACCCGGCGGGTGGAGCCGGAAGCAGGCCGCATGGAGGCAAAGGTGGTCATGGCATGTCACCCCTCTATGTTGTTCAACATATATGACATGAACTAAACTATATGTATAGCCGCCCGCCTCATGGCGCCAGCGTGACCCAGAGCCGGATCGCCTGCGCGGCGGCGAGTTCGGTCAGGCAGGCGCGGCGCTGCCAGTCGGGGTCGTCGTCATAGGGATGCGCGGGCGACAGGCCATAGCCGCAATGCGCCTCGGCGAAAGCCTCCCAATGCTCCAGCGCCGCCTCGGGCGGCGGGCGGCCCCCCGCCTGCCCGCCGGTGCCCCGATCCGCCAGCCGCGCGGTCAGGTCCCAGACCAGATGGCGCCATGTGGCATGGGCCTCGTCCAGGCAGTCCCGCGCGCCGAAGCCCTTGCCCTCCCACGCCCGGCAGCCGGCGAAGACCACATCCGCGCAGTCGCCATAGCGCCCGAAGCTGGCGTATTGCAGGTCCAGGCACTGGTTCGCCCGATAGACCGCATTGCGGCTGGGCACGTCCTGCTCCGCCGCCGGGATCTCCCACGCCTCCTGCGCCGCCGCGGGCAGGGCCATGGCCATCAGGACAAGAACCGCCCTCATACCGCCCCCATCAGCTCGCGCCCGATCAGCATCCGGCGAATCTCGCTGGTGCCCGCGCCGATCTCCATCAGCTTGGCGTCGCGGAACAGGCGCGAGACCACCGAGTCGGCCAGGAACCCCGCCCCGCCCAAAGCCTGCACCGCCTGATGCGCCTGCACCATCGCCTGCTCGGAACAATACAGAACGCAGGCCGCCGCGTCCTGCCGCGTGACCTCGCCGCGGTCGCAGGCGCGGGCGACTTCATACAGATACGCGCGGGCGGTGTTGCAGGCGGTGTACATGTCGGCCAGCTTCGCCTGCATCAGCTGGAAGTTCCCGATCGGCTGGCCGAACTGGTGGCGGCTCTTCAGATAGGGCGCCACCTCGTCCAGGCAGGCCATCATGATGCCGGTGCCGATGCCGGACAGCACCACCCGCTCGTAGTCCAGCCCCGACATCAGCACCGCGACCCCGCGCCCCTCCTGCCCCAGCACGGCCTCGAAGGGCACCTCGCAGCCCTCGAAGATCAGCTCGCCGGTGTTCGAGCCCCGCATCCCCAGCTTGTCGAAATGGGGGCCTTGCGTGAACCCCGCGGTGCCCTTCTCGACCAGGAAGGCGGTGATCCCCTTCGAGCCCGCCGCCGGGTCGGTCTTGGCATAGACCACCAGCACATCGGCGTCCGGGCCGTTGGTGATCCAGTATTTCGAGCCGTTCAGCACATAGCGGTCGTTGCGCCGCTCGGCGCGCAGCCTCATCCCCACCACGTCCGACCCCGCCCCGGCCTCGGACATGGCCAGCGCGCCGACCGAGGCCCCGCTCACCAGCCCCGGCAGATAGCGCGCCTTCTGCTCGGGTGTCCCGTTCAGCCGGATCTGGTTCACGCAGAGGTTGGAATGCGCGCCGTAGGACAGCGAGATGCTGGCCGAGGCCCGCGCGATCTCCTCGATCGCCACCACATGGGCGAGATAGCCGAGGCCGGTGCCGCCGTATTCCTCGGGCACCGTGACGCCCAGCACCCCCAGATCCCCCATCTCGCGCCACAGCGCCGCGGGGAAGACGTTGTCGCGGTCGATCTGCGCCGCCAAGGGCTTCACCCGCTCCTGCGCCCAGGCGTGGACGGCCTCGCGCAGCGCGGCGATGTCCTCGCCCAGATCGAACCGCATCGAGCCCGTGAACATCGCCCGCCTCCTCCCCAGGAACTGAACGCATGTTCATTTCCATAGGACAGCGCGCGAGTCGGGTCAAGCAACCGCATACCTCTCGCCCCTGCTTTCTTTGGTGTCTTAAATATCCTGCGGGGTTGCCAGTGGTTTACGCCATTGGTTCGAGTGAACCACTGGCTGGGGGGTGCAAAACCCCCGGCGGCCTGCACAACCGCGACATCGGCAAGGCCGGGCGACGGCGGGGGGTTCAAGGGGGGCGGCCCCAGCCCCCCTTGCCCGGCCTCAGCCGCTGTTGCGGCCCGAGAAGAGGCCCGCGCCCTCGGCGGCGGCGCGCAGCGCGCGGGACTTGTTCAGCGTCTCCTGGAACTCGGCCTCGGGGTCGCTGTCATAGACCACCCCGCCGCCGGCCTGGGTATAGAGCACCCCGTCCTTCAGCACCGCGGTGCGCAGGGCGATGCAGAAGTCCATCTCGCCGTTGGCGGCGAAATAGCCCACGCCGCCGCCGTAGACCCCGCGCTTCTCGGGCTCCAGCTCGTCGATGATCTCCATCGCCCGCACCTTGGGCGCGCCCGAGACGGTGCCCGCCGGCAGCCCGGCCAGCAGCGCCGACAAGGCATCCTCGCCCGGCCGGATTTCGCCCACCACGTTCGAGACGATGTGCATGACGTGGCTGTACCGTTCGATCACGAACTGCTCGGTCGGATGCACGGTGCCCACCTTCGCCACCCGCCCCACGTCGTTGCGGCCGAGGTCCAGCAGCATCAGATGCTCGGCGCGTTCCTTGGCGTCGGACAAGAGGTCGGCCTCGTTGGCCCTGTCCTCGGCGGGGGTCAGCCCTCGCTTGCGGGTGCCGGCGATGGGGCGGATCGTGACCTCGCCGTCGCGCAGCCGCACCAGGATCTCCGGCGAGGCGCCGATCACCTGGAACGCGCCGACGTTGACGAAGAACATGAAGGGCGAGGGGTTGGTGCGCCGCAGGCTGCGGTAGAAGGCGAAGGGCGGATGCGCGAAGTCCTGCGCCCACCTCTGGCTCGGCACCACCTGGAACACGTCGCCGGCGCGGATATAGTCCTTCACCCGCTCCACCGCGGCCAGATAGTCCTCATGGCTGAAGTTCGAGCGCGGCTCGCCCACCGGCGGGGCCTCGCGCGCGAAGTCGTGCGTCACGCCGGGCGCGCGGTCGAGGTCGCGCAGCGCGTCCATCACCCGCTCGGCCGCCTGGGCATAGGCGCCGCGCGCGGTCAGGCCCGAGCCCGCCCAGACCGGGGCGACCAGCGTGACCTCGCCCTTCACCCCGTCCAGCACGGCCACGACCGAGGGGCGCATCAGCACCGCGTCGGGCATCCCCAGCGGGTCGGGCTTGTCGCCCAGCGGCAGGCGCTCGACCAGCCGCACCATGTCGTAGCCCAGATAGCCGAAGAGCCCGGCGGCGATCGCGGGCAGGCCCTCGGGCATCTCGATGGCGCTTTCGGCCACCAGCGCCCGCAGGCTCTCGAAGGGATGCCGGGGGTCGGGGCGGAAGGCGTCGGCGTCGAAGCGCGCCTCGCGGTTCACCTCCACCGCCTCGCCGCGGCAGCGCCAGATCAGGTCGGGCTTCAGCCCCACCACCGAATAGCGCCCGCGCACCTCGCCGCCGGTCACGCTTTCCAGGATGAAGGTGTCGGGCCGCGCATCGCCCAGCTTCAGCATCAGCGAGACCGGGGTGTCGAGGTCGGCGGCCAGCCGGGCCCAGACCACCTGGTTCTTCCCCTCGGCCCAGCCGCGTTCGAAGGTGGCGAAGTCGGGGATCAGTTCGGCCATGGCCCGCCTATTGCATCTGCGCGTGGACGGCCGCCAAGGCCGCCTCGTCGATGAAGATCCCGGCCTCGGCCAGCAATCCTTGCGTGAAGAGCGCCATGGCGTCGGCCGCCAGCCCCGCCTCCACCTGCACGGCCAGGCTTTCCCGCAGCGCGGCCATGCCGGGATCGGAGGGGTCGGCGGGCGACACGCTGTCCAGCCGCAGCACGGCGGTGAAGTCCGGCCCCTCGATCACCCGCACCTGCCCGGGCTCCATGGTGAAGACCGCCTGCATCAGCGCGGGGGGCGCGCCTTCGACATAGCCCTGCCGGTCGGTGACCGGGGTCACGTCCAGGATGCCGTAGGCGCCCAGATTGGCCCCGGCCTCGACCTCGGACTTGATCTCGACCGCGCGCTCGCCCAGCCGGCGGGAGAGTTCGCTGGCCCGCCAGTGCTCGGCCACCTCGGCGCGCACCTCCTCGAAGGGAAGCGCGGCGGCCGGCAGGGTCCCGGTCTGCTGGATCACCGCCAGCCCGCCGTCGTCCAGTTCGATCAGTTCGGGATAGTCGCCCTCGGTCAGCCCCGCGGCGGCGGCCTGGAAGGCCTCGTAGCCCGCGATCTCGGCGGCCACGCCGGGATAGTAGTCCACGGTGCCGGCGGTCAGCCCCTCCTCGGCCACCAGTTCCTCGATGGTGGCGCCTCCCGCCAGATGGTCGAACAGCGTCTCGCGCCGGTCGGCGATGGCGCGGCGGGCGGCGTCGGCGGCATATTCGGCCGTGAGCGCCTCGCGCGCCTCCTCGAAGGTGATCTCCTGCGCCGGCAGCACCCCGTTCATGCGGAAGAGCGCGGGGCCGAGGTCGGTGGGCAGCGGGCCCGCCACCCCCGGCTCGGCCAGCGCGAAGACCGCCTCGCCCGCGGGCCCCAGGTCGGCGCGCGACACGTCGCCCATGTCCACGTCGACCAGCGTCAGCCCGCGGTCGGCCACCAGCGTCTCGAAGTCCTCGCCCGCCTCGATCCGCGCCATGGCGGCCTGGGCCGCGGCCTCGTCGGGGTAGATCAGCCGTTCGACCAGCCGCCGCTCGGGCTGCACGAATTCGGCGATCCGGCTCTGGTAGGCGCGGCGCAGGTCCTCCTCGGCCACCTCGATGGTGGCGGCGACATCGGCCGGCAGCAGCGTGGCATAGGCGATGGTCTTGGCCTCGGGCCGGGTGAAGCGCAGGAGATGCTCCTCGTAATGCGCCCGCAGCATGGCCTCGTCGGGCTCGGGCAGCGGCTCGGGCAGGTCGGCCTCGGTCAGACGCAGGAGGCTGTAGCCCCGCCGCTCGGCGTAGAAGGCGAAGATCGGGTCGACCAGCCCGGCCGGCGCCCCGAAGCCGTTGCCCACCGCGCCGCGCAGCAGGGTGCGGCCGAGGTCGCGGCGCAGCCGCTCCTCGAACTCGGCCGGGCGCAGGCCGTTCTGGTCCAGCACCAGCCGGTAGACCTGGGTATCGAAGGCGCCCTGCGCGTTGCGGAAGGCGGCAAGCCCGTGCAGCTCGCGCACCACCCGCTCGTCGCCGGCCGAGACGCCCACCCGGTCGGCCTCGTTGTCCAGCGCGGCCTCGCCGGCCAGCCGCTGCAGCACCATGCGGTCGAGCCCCAGCGTCTGCGCCTGGGCAAAGCCCACCGGCTGGCCGACCTGGGCCGAGAAGGCGTTCAGCTCGGCGCGCAGGGTGGTGAAATATTCGTTGGTCGAGATCGACCGCTGCCCCACCTTGCCGATCGAGGTGACCCCGCCGCCGAAATTGGTGATCGAGAAGCCGGCAAGGCCGACGATCAGCAGCGCCAGCATGATCCAGACCAGAAGCTGCCCGGCGGAGGTGCGGCGCGCGCGAAGGGGCTCGCGGGTCGATCGGGCCATGGAGGGGGCTCCTGTGCGAAGGGGCGCGGAAGGGTCGCGCCTGTCTAGTGGCCTTCGCCGGGCCGGGCAAGGGCATCCGGCCGCGCGCCCTGCCCAGCCGGCGCCCTGTCGATGACGCCTGCGCGATCACGCCCCGATCCGGCTTTTCCTCAGCAGCCCGGCGGCCGAGACCACCGGATAGCCCGAGGAGGCGACGTGGGAATTGATCCGGTGCAGGTCGTGAACGATGTCGATGAAGACGGTGACCGCGATGCTGGCCGGGTTCGAGCGTGACCGCGAGAGCGTGAGATAGGACTGCACGATCTCGTCCTCGGCGGCGCGGAAGCGGTCCTTCTGCCGGGCGAGTTCCGCCGCCGTCTCGATATCCGCGGCCATCAGCGCCGGGGCCAGCAGGCGCAGCGAATCCCCGATGATCCCGGTCAGGCGGGCGATCTCGGCGCTCTGCCGGTCGTCGAAGGCCGCGCCCATGCGAACCTTGGTGGCGATCCGCCGCGACAGGTTGCGTTTGATCACGTCGCCGGCATGGGCGAGGTTGCTGCCGCAGTTCATGATCACGAAGGCCCGCTGCGCATCCTCGGACGAGGCGTCGGGCAGCGCGCCCAGATAGTTGTTCACCGAGGTGGCATAGGTGACCAGCAGGTCATGCGCCTCGTCCACCTGCCGCAGGCCGTCCAGCCGCCCGCTGCGCAGCGCGGCGAGCGAGAGCGTCAGCATCCGTTCCAGGATCTCGGCCATGCGCAGCGTCTCGACCGCGGCGTTCGACAGCGCCTGCTGCGGGCCGATCACCGCCTCGATGTTCAGATAGCGCGGCGGGCCGATGGCGTCGGCGGGCCGTTCGTCGTCGGGCACCAGCCGCTCGGCCGCCCGCAGAACCAGCGGGGTCAGCGGCACGAAGACCAGCGCGACCGCCAGGTTGAAGCCCAGGTGCAGCAGCGCCATCAGCGCCACTCCCTGCGCCTGCATGGCCGCCGCCAGCAGGCGCAGCTCGGGCAGCAGCCAGAGCCCCGCCACGGCGACCAGACCGCGACAGGCCAGGTTGGCGATCGGCACCCGCCGCGCCGCGGGCGGCTGGTCCAGCGAGGCGGTCACCGCCGGCAGCCCGGCGCCGAGGTTCAGCCCCAGCAGGAAGGGCAGTGCCTGCGCCGGCTCCAGGCTGCCGGTCAGCACGAAGGAGGAGAACATCAAGAGGATCGCCAGCGAGGAATGCACCAGCCAGGTCAGGACCGCGGCGATCAGGAAGGCCAGCAGGGGTTCGGAGACCAGCGCATGGATCAGCGCGTGGAACATCGCCGCCTCGCGCAGCGGATCGGCGGCGCCCACCACCAGCCGCAGCGCGAAGAGCATCATGCCGAGGCCCATCAGCACCCGGCCGGCCGCGCGCAGCCGGAACCCGGCGGACAGGCTGAAGACGGCATAGCCGCCAAAGAGCGCCAGCGGCGCCAGCAGCGCGGTATGGCTGGCGCCCGAGGCCAGCACCGCGGCGATCAGCGCCGAGCCGACATCGGCGCCCAGCACCACCACCAGCCCGGTCGCCGGCGTCACCGTGGCCCCGGCCACCAGCCCGGTGACGATCAGCACCATCGCCGTCGAGCTGCCCAGCACCGCGGTCAGCGCCACGCCGCTGCCGAAGGCGCGCAGCCTGGTATGCAGCTGCCGCTCCAGAAAGACCTTGAGCTGGTCGCCCCAGCCGCGGATCACGCCGGTGCGCACCATCCGCACGCCCCAGAGCAAAAGCGCGATGCCGCCCAGCAGTTCCGTGATGACGACCGTGCTTACCGACATGGGCGTGTCCCTTGCCTGCCATGCCTTCCCCCACCCGCGTCCGAGCGAGGTTCAGTCCGAAACGGCCTCGGCGTGCTGCGGGGCGAAGAGGCCGATGTTGTAGCCTTCCAGCTTCACCCGGTCGGACAGCGGGTCCTCGAAATGCAGCATCGTGGCCGTGCCCGGGGTGACGGGGACGATCCGGCTCTGCGGCAGGCCCAGAAAGGCGGTCAGCGCCGCGCGGACCACGCCGCTGTGCACCACGGCCAGCAGGTCGCCCTCGGCGCGCTGCAGCCAGTCGCGCAGGCCCGCCACGATCCGCCGTTCGAAGTCCTGCCAGCCTTCGCCCCCGGGCGGATGGTAGTGGCCCGCCCGCCAGGCCCAGTAGTCCTGCGGATGTTCGGCGATCAGATCGGGCTTGCGCCGGCCGGTCCACGCGCCCATGCCCAGTTCGCGCAGCCGGGCGTCGGCGGGCGCGTCGGGAAAGCCGATCAGCGCCACCGTCTCGCGGCAGCGGCCGAGGTCGGAAGAGACCACGGCCCGGGGCCGCAGCGCCTGGACCAGATGCCGGAAGGCCAGCGCCTGCTCCCGCCCCCGGGGCGAGAGCGGGGCGTTGTCGTGCCCTTGCAGCCGCTGCTCGGCGTTCCAGATGGTCTCGCCGTGCCGCATCAGGATCAGTCTCATCGCGCGATCCTTCTGCCCTCGGCGTTGAACACGGCATCCGGCTCGCGCAGGAAGCTCAGCTCGATCTCGGCCCCCGGCTCGGCCCGGAAGAAGCCGTCCACCATCGCGGTGACGCGCAGATCGCCGATCAGGCAGGTGACCATGCTCTGCCCGGCGATGGGCGCGGATTCGGCATAGCGCGCCATGAGGCCCGGCTGCCCCTCGCGCCGCCCCACGGTGATGTCCTGCGCGCGGTAGAGCAGTTGCGCCCGGTCGAGCCCCGGCGCGCGCTCGGCCCCGGCCAGGGCGGTGCCGTCGAACGCCAGCGCCGCGCCGTCGCGCACGACCGGGATCAGGTTGCCGGCGGGCGTGCCCAGGAAGGTCGCGACGAAGGTGGTCTGCGGCTTCAGCAGCAGCTCGTCCGGCGGGCCGAACTGTTCCACGCGCCCGTCCTTCAGCACCGCGACATGGGTGGCCATGGTCATCGCCTCGACCTGGTCGTGGGTCACATAGACCGAGGTGGCCCTGGTGGCGCGGTGGATGCGCATCAGCTCGCTGCGCATGTCCACCCGCAGCTTGGCGTCCAGGTTGGACAGCGGCTCGTCCAGAAGCAGGATGCCGGGGCGCGGGCCGATGGTGCGGGCGATGGCCACGCGCTGCTGCTGGCCGCCCGAGATCTCGGCCGGATAGCGGTGGCGCAGGCGTTCGATGTCGAGGAACTTCAGCACCTCGTCGATCCGCGCCGCGCGGTCGGCCTTCGACCAGCCGGCGACCTTCAGCGGCCAGTCGATGTTGCCCTCGACCGTCTTGTGCGGCCAGAGCGCATAGCTCTGGAACACCAGCCCGGCATCGCGGGCGGCGGCATTGGCCAGCACGCCGCCCCCGCCGCTGGAGACCACCCTGCCCCCGAAGGCGATCTCGCCCCCGGTCGGCGGCTCCAGCCCGGCCAGCATCCGCAGGAGCGTGGACTTGCCGCAGCCCGAGGGGCCGACCAGCACGAGGAAGGCGCCGGGCGGGACGCTGATGTTCACGTCGTCGACCGCGGTATTGCCCGCGAACCGCTTGGTCAGGTGCCGGATCTCGATGGCAGGCGCGACGGGGGTCTGCGCGTTCATGCGGTCTTCCATCCCTGTATCCTGTTCTGCAGAATTTGCACCAGCGCCGAGGCGATCAGGCAGATGACCAGGATCACCAGGGTGATGGCATTGGCGAACTGCATGAAGCCGAGGCCGGCGTAGTTGAAGGCCATCATGCTCAGTACCGGGGTGGTGGAGCTGAACAGCAGCACGACCAGCGACAGGTCGCGCACGATCTTGATGAAGACCAGGATCCCGCCGGCGAAGACGCCGCGGATCGCCAGCGGCAGCACGATCTCGGCCATCCGGCGCAGCGGGCCGGCGCCGGTCATCCGGGCGCTTTCCTCGATGTCGTTCGAGATCTGGCTCAGCACCGCGCGCCCCGACTGCACCGCATAGGGCAGGAGGTTGGCGGTCGCGGCCAGCACCAGCAGGGTGAAGGTGCCGTAAAGCGCCGGGATCGGCCCCAGCGCGGTGCCGTACATGGCGATATAGGCCGCGGCCAGCGCGATCGAGGGGATGAAGAGCGGCAGAAAGGCCAGCTGGCTCAGCAGGTTGCCCAGGAAGGTGCCCTTGTGGCGCACGATGGTATGGGCGATGACCAGCCCCAGCAGCATCGCCGCCGCGGCCACGGTCAGGCCCAGGCGCAGCGTCGTCCAGACCGCATCCATCAGCATCGGGTTGCGGAACAGCCCCGCCTGGCCCTGCGCGATCTGGGGATTGGCCTCGCCGATCCAGAAATGCAGCGTCCAGTTGCTGAAGAGGCCCGAGGACGAGGTCGCCATGCTGGAGGCGAACAGCACCAGCACCGGGATGATCGTGGTCATCACGCCCAGGCCGGTGGCCAGCGCGAACAGCGGCCAGCGCCAGCGGCCCAGCGCGAAACGCTTGGTGCGCGCGCCCTTGCCGGTCACGGTGACGAAGGCCCTGCGCCCCGAGACCAGCCGGTCGCTGAAGTAAAGCAGCGCCGCGGCGGCCACGATCAGCAGCAGCGCCAGCACGTAGCCGCGCTCGATATTGCCGGTCTGCACCATGCCGTAGATGCGGGTGGAGAGCGTCTGCATCCTGACCGGCGCGCCCAGCAGCGCCGGGGCCGCGAAGTTCGACACCGCGCCGGCGAAGGTCAGCATCCCGCCCGAGACCAGCGCCGGGGTGACGATGGGCAGGATGATGCCGAACAGGATGCGCGAGCGTTTCGCCCCCGCCATCTCGGCGGATTCGACCAGATCGGCGCCGACCGAACTGAGCGCGGCGGCGATCATCGTATAGGCCAGCGAATAGTAATGCGCGATCAGCACGATCAGCGTCGGCACCATGCCCCAGGCCAGCCAGTCGGGGATGTCCAGCCCGTTGGCGGTGAAATAGCCGGGCTGCCCGCCCAGGCGGTTGTTGCGGAACAGCGTGCCCCAAGCCAGCGCGGCGGCGAAGCTGGGGATCATGAAGGGCAGCACCGACAGGATGCCCAGGAACCGCCGCGCCGGCACGTCGGTCAGGATCACCAGCCAGGCCAGGAACCCGCCCAGCAGCAGGCAGCCCGTGGCCACCCCCGCGCCCAGCAGCATGGTGTTGGCGATGGGGCGCCACAGCAGGTTGGTGGACAGCGGGCTGGCCACCACCGCCTGCCATGCCGCCAGCCCGTCCGGGGTCAGCGAGATCAGCACGATCCGCAGCAGCGGCGCGATCACCAGGATCGCCGCGATGCAGACCATGACCAGGGGCACGAGCCGCTGCGACCGGAGCGCCCGGTGCAGGATCCCCGGCCGGATGACAGTTGCCGTCATTGCGCAAGTCCTTGAAATCGGGGGAAGGCGGCCCGGGACCGGCCCGGGCACCCGGATCGTGCGGCTATTGCAGCATGATGATCAGGTCGAGGATCCGCGCCCGCGCCTCGCCGGTGGCGGCGGGGTCCATCCGCCACAGGTTCAGCTCTTCCAGCGGCACCGCGTCGGGATGGTCGGCGATGGTGCGCCGCGCCGCATAGTCGCCCTGCACGAAGAAGGGCTCGAAGCCCGGCCCGCCCGAGGGCGTGTCGTCGCCCATCATGAAGTCGATCAGCAGCCGCGCCGCCGCCGGGTGGGGGGCGTTCTTGGCCACCGCCAGCACCGCCGGGAACAGGATGCCCGCCGAGGGCACCGTTTCATTGGAGATCTGCAAGGCCCAGCCCTCGGCCGCGTTGTCGCGCGCCGCCGAATAGGTGGTGAAGCCGACCGAGGGGTCGGTGGCCTTGATGTCGCCGATGGCGGCCCGCAGGGTGGTGCTGTCGTTGACCAGGACCAGATCGTTCTCGAAGAGGTCGCGGATGAACTGCTCGCCCGCGCCGTTCAGGTCGCTGTCCACCACGATGGGCTTGCCGAACTGCGCCTCGTAGGCCGCGGCCATCTCGTCGGCGCGCAGGGCGATCTCGGTCAGCAGGTCCAGCACCTCGCCCCGCGCGGCGGGGTCCTCCATCAGCACCTTGCCGCGCCATTCCGGGATGGTCAGCTGCCACAGGTTGGTGATGGGCGAGCCGTCGGGATAGGCGGCTTCGTTGTACATCAGCGCCCGGGTGGACAGCCGGTGCGTGATAAGGTCGCGCCGGAATTCCTCGGGCACCTCCGCGACCACCCGCGGCGGGACATAGCCCGTCACCATGCCGGTGGGCAGCAGGTCGCGCAGCACCAGCGGCGCCTCGGAGAGATAGAGCACGTCCACCGCATAGATGCCCGCCCGCTGCTCGGCATCCAGCCGGGCGATCTGGCGGGTGGAGTTCAGGTCGACGCCGATCAGGTCGATGCCGGGATAGGCGGCCTCGAAGCTGGTCTCGATCTGGGCGATGCGGCTCGACAGCGAGAAGACCGAGACGCTGCCCTCCGTCTTGGCGATCTCGTAGAGCTGTTCGGGCGTCATGGTGTCGAGGTCCTGCGCCATGGCCGGGGCAGCAACCATCAGGGCCGCGCCCAGCAGGGCGCGGGTCAGGGAACGCTTCATGGTGTCTCCTCCTCAGGGTTTATCGAAGCCGTCGAACAGCCTCGACAGTCTTTCCAGAGCCCCGATCGTCTCCTCCTCGTGGCGCGCCGCCATGGTCAGCAGGATGGCGCTGACGATGACGAACGGCACCGTGGGGGTCTGAAATTCGCTGCCCGAACGCCCGCGCGGGGCGGCGAGCACAAGGTCAGGCTCGGGCGTCATGATCAGCCCGGCGAGGTCCGAGATCAGCACCGAGGCGGCGCCGGTGGCGCGCGCGTGCTGCATCGTCGGCGCATAGGTCGAGGGCTGCTTGCGGAAGGCCAGCGCCACCACGATGTCTTCCCGGGTCATCGACAGCAGCCGCTCGGCCACGTCGCGCCCGCGGCCGGAAAGCGCGATGGTGGGCTTGCCGAACCGTTCCAGCCGCCGCGACAGGAACTGCGCGACCGATTGCGCATGGCCCTGCGCGAAGACATAGACCTTGCGCGCCGCAAAGATCGCATCCGCCGCCTGGTCGATGGCCGGCTGGGCGATCAGCCCGTCGAGGTTCTGCAGCGCCGCCACTTCCGAGGCGATCAGGTCGGACAGGTGGTTGCCCTCCTCGGCCGCATGGACCGAGCGCCGCATCCGCAGCGCGGCGTCCTGGGCGTTCATCATCTCGCGCTGAAGCACGCTGCGCAGCTCGGGAAAGCCCTTGTAGCCCAGCTTCTGCGCCAGCCGGGTGGGGGCCGCGCCATGCACCTCGATCCGCTCGGCCAGCTGGGGGCCGGACAGGAACACCAGCTCCTCGCGCCGGTCCAGCAGCGCCGCGACCATCTTCTGGTCGGTCTCGGTCAGCTTGTCGGCCGACTGGCTGAGGCGCGCGAGAAAGCTGGAGGTCATGGCAAGAATCCTTTCTGAATACAGAAAGAAAGAAAAATTACATTCTGTCAAGAATATTTCAGCGCCCCGCCGGGCGGCCGGGACGCGCGAGCAGGCGCGATGGCCGGCTATCGGGCGCGGCGGTGCTCGGGGTGCAGGGCGGCGCCGAGGATGTGGTCCGAGGCGTGGATCACGTGGCTGGCCCGGCCCACGATCAGCGGGTCGGGCTCGCCCACCAGGGCCACGTCTTTGTCGGGATAGTCGATGGTGGCCAGGAAATGCCGCATGCAGTTCAGCCGGGCGCGCTTCTTGTCGTTCGACTTCACGATGGTCCAGGGCGCATCCGCGGTGTCGGTATAGAAGAACATCGCCTCCTTGGCCTCGGTATAGTCGTCCCACTTGTCCAGGCTGGCGAGGTCCATGGGCGAGAGCTTCCAGCGTTTCAGCGGGTCGGTCTGCCGGGCGGCGAAGCGCTTGCGCTGCTCCTCGCGCGTCACGGAAAACCAGTACTTGTAGAGCCTGATGCCCGAGCGGACCAGCATCCGCTCCAGCTCCGGGGCCTCGCGCATGAATTCGAGGTATTCGGAGGGCGTGCAGAAGCCCATCACCCGCTCCACCCCCGCGCGGTTGTACCAGGAGCGGTCGTAGAACACCATTTCGCCCGCCGTGGGCAGGTGGGCGATGTAGCGCTGGAAGAACCACTGGCCCCTTTCCACGTCCGAGGGCTTGTTCAGCGCCACCACCCGGGCGGCGCGGGGGTTCAGGTGCTCCATGAACCGCTTGATCGTGCCGCCCTTGCCGGCCGCGTCGCGCCCCTCGAACAGGATCACGAACTTCTCGCCGGTCTCCTGCGCCCAGATCTGCACCTTCAGCAGCTCCGCCTGGAGCTTCAGCTTCTCGGCCTCGTAGGCGGCGTTGCCCATCGGGCGGGAATAGGGGTAGCGGCCGGATTCGAAGGCCTCGCGGATGGTGCTGGCATCGACGGTCGGGAACCGCTGCGGCCCCTCGGCCAGCGACGGGCCGGTGTTGCGCACGCTGACTTCCACGGGTTCGGCGGCGGGGACGGCGAGGACGGCGGCATCGGTCATGCGGGCTCTCCTTTCGGGTGACGGGGTACGGAACCCGGCCCGAGCGGGACGCTCGTTGACATGTATCAATTCCGTGACAGGCGGGGCGCGGACGTGGCCCGCGGGCCACAGGCTCACGCCCGCTCGATCCGGCACTGATAGCAGTTGTTCCGCGCCGAGCGGACGTGCAGGTAGGCCACCGCCGGGTCGGCCAGCAGCTTCTCGGCCCGGGCGGGGATCGCTTCGGTCGCCACCACCCCGCCGGTGCCGTAGACGATGCGGTGGTCGGCGCCGTAGCCCCGCACGATGTAGTCGGGCGAGGCCAGCATGGCCGGGATCGCCTGCCCGCCCCCGGCCGGGCAATCCGCGGCGCAGAGGAAGATCGGGCCGACCTCGGCATAGGGCTGCGGCGCGGGGAAGGGGCAATGCGCCAGCACCAGCATCCCGGCGCCCTCGGGGATCATCCCCAGGCAATGGCGGCAGGGATTGCCCGCGCCCCAGGCCACGTGGCGCTCGGGCGTCAGACCGTGGGCGTCGGGGGCGCCGGCGCGGTACGCGCGCGCGACGGGCGAGAGGATCGGCAGGAAACGGATGGGCATGGCGGGGCTCCTTTCGGTGCCACCCTGCCCCGCCGGCCGGCCGGGGATCGACCCGGAACCTGCGGCTTCGCCCGTTACGTTACCATATTGTCACGTGACTATAGAATCACGTATAGAAGATTCCATGGACGCGATCTTCAAGGCGCTGAACGATCCCGCCCGCCGCCGGCTGCTGGACAGCCTGCGCGAAAAGGACGGCCAGACCCTGACCGAACTGGAGGCCCAGATGGACATGACCCGCTTCGGCGTCATGAAGCACCTTGCCGTGCTGGAAGCCGCCGGACTGGTGGTGCCGCGCCGCGCCGGTCGCTTCAAGCACCACTACCTGAACACCGTGCCCTTGCAGGAGGTGATCGACCGCTGGATTGCCCCCCTGGCCCGCCCCGCCGCCCGCGCCGTGATCGACCTCAAGACCCGCCTGGAAGGAGGCCCCGCCATGCCCGCCGAGAAGCCCGACTTCATCCACCAGACCATCATCCGCACCACCCCTGCCCGGCTGTGGGAGGCGCTGCTGAGCGGCGACCTCACCCGGCAGTACTATTTCGACACCCGGGTCGAGGGGCGGGCCGAGCCCGGCGAGACGCTGGTCTGGCGGGGCGAGGACGGTGCCGCGATGCTGGAGGGCCGGGTGCTGGCGGTCGAGCCGCTGCGCCGGCTGGACCTGACCTTCGAGCCGCATTTCATCCCCGGCAAGCCGGTGTCGCGCCACGTGTTCCTGATCGAGGATCTCGGCCCCGCCTGCCGGCTGACCATCGAGCACTATGATCTGCCCGAGGCGATGAAGGGCATCCGCGACGGCTGGGTGCTGATCGCCTCGCGACTGAAGACCCTGCTGGAAACCGGCGAGAGCCTGCCGGTCGACATGGCGATGCTGAAGGGTTGAGCTTCAGAACTCCACGATCACGAAGCCCTGCACCTCCATCCGCATCAGCCCCTCGGCCACCGCGGGGTCGGCCTGCGCGATGGCCTCGGCCGCGGGCAGGTCGGCGGCCTCGATGACCGCCAGCCCGAAGTCGCCGTTCTCGGCCCGGCCGGCGAAGCGCAGGATGCCCTGGGCGTGCAGCCCCTGCAGATAGACGAAATGCCGGCCCATCACCGCCATCTCATCGGCCGAGGCGGTGGCCACGAAATCCCCCCGCGGCGGCAGGATGCGATAGCAGAAGACCGGCATCACCCGCGCTCCAGCATCCGGCCCAGCGGGCGACCGCCCAGGATGTGCAGGTGATAATGCGGAACCTCCTGCACCCCGGCCTCGCCGGCGTTGGAGATGACGCGGAACCCGCCGCCGCCCTGCCCCGGGGTCACCCCCAGATGGTCGCAGATCCGCGCCACCACGCGGTGGAAATCCACCAGCTCGTCCGCGCTGGCCTCGGCCGCGAACTGCGCGAAATCCACGTAAGGACCCTTGGGGATCACCAGCACATGCACCGGGGCCTGGGGGCGGATGTCGTGGAAGGCCAGCGTATGCTCGGTCTCCAGCACCGTGTCGTTCGGGATCTCGCCGCGCAGGATGCGGGCGAAGATGTTGGTCGGGTCATAGGCATAGGGCATGGGCATCAATCCGCGAACAGATAGTCGGTCAGCGCGATCCGGCGCGCCCGCTCCGGGGGTATCCCGAGAAAGCCCGACAAGGCAACCGTGTTCTCCTCGACCGAGGCCGACTGCCGCATCCGGTAGAGGTTGGCGAGATCCGCGTCGCGGATCCGGTCGCTTTCGAACTTCACGTCGTAGCGGATGGTGGGCAGCAGGCGGTCGATCACCTCGGGCGGCGTGCGGTCGCTGGCCAGCCCCACCCGGCGGGCGTGGCCCAGCAGATAGTCGTCGGTGAAGTCGCACTCCACCTCCAGAAACCGGGTGCGCGCCTTGTCCGAGGCGAAGTCGCGCATCAGGTCGATGTTGGCGGGGTCGATGCAGCAGACCAGATGGTCGCTCTGCCACCAGTCGAACAGCATCCGTACCAGCGCCCGGCGGTGGCGGGTGCGCTTTTCCACCGTGGTCTGGATCCCGCCCAGGTCGGGCAGCGGGCAGGACGCCTCGTTGAACACATAGTCCACGGCCGGATAGTTGGTCTCCTGCCGCACGCGTTCGACCAGCCGCTTGGCCACGTGCCATTTCTTGCAGATCACCATCAGGAGCGTGCGCTCGCGCCCCAGGCTGGCCTCGGTCTCCCAGAACCGGGGGGCGAAGCGGCGGCCGATGCGGCCGCGGCCGGTCAGGAACTGGAAGAGGTGGCGCCCCTCGTTCGAGATCTCGAAGCGCCGGCCGGTCTCGGCATACAATTGCCCCAGGCGGCGCTTCAGATCCTCGGCGTCTGGGCTGATCTTGCGGGCGAAGAGATAGTCCTGCGACAGCAGGAGATCATAGTGATCGTTGTAGAAGGTCACCGGCATCCCGTAGTCGGTGAACATCAGGAAGGTCAGCGTGCGGGTGCGCAGCTCGGATTCCGGGACCAGATGCCGCACCAGGGTCTGGAAGAAGGTCTCGTCGGGGATCCAGGTGGTGGCGAAGAACCGCATCACGTCGCGCCGGCGGCGGCAGAAGGCCATCACCGCCTCGACCGTGCGGCGGCGCAGGCACCACCACTGGCTGCCGATCATGATCTGCAGGTCGGCCGGCACCTTGCGCGCCAGCCCCAGCCGCGCCTGGGCCTTCATCGAGGCGTAGAACAGCGCCTTGCTGTTGCGCTCGTTGAACCAGTGGCGATAGATCAGCCGCTCTTCCTTGATCCCGGTCTTGATCCAGTCGGACCGGAAGAAGTCGAAGCTCTCGACATAGTCCACGTCCTCGCGGTCCAGGAAGTCGTGGGCATATTCGGCCGACTTGATGGGCATGCAGTCGCCCGACAGCATGTAGAAATGCGTGGCGCGGGGGAATGCGTCCAGCGCCGTCCGCGTGGCCTCGATGGTGGCGGCGACAAGGCTCCACTCCCCCCAGCCGCATTTGCGCCGGCGGCGGGCGAAGGTCACGCCGGGGTTGGTCTCCAGCGCGGTGCGGATGCGGTCGTAGTCGTCGGCCTTGGCCCGGGCGTCGAAGTGGATCGCCACGAAATCCCCCGCAGCGGTCAGCCGCCGCGCCTGGGCGACGATCCCCTCGGGGTCCTTGTGGCACAGAAGGATATAGGCGATCCTGGCCAAGGCGGGAACGATCCGGTGCTGTCTGCGGTCACTGTTTCCTACTTTCCTTTGCCGGCGATTGAAAAGACAGAGTTTGTTTGCTCTTTACTGCGCAAAAGGTCCGGGCGGCGCGACCCGGGCCGCGATGCGAGGGATGAGCGGATGGGGTTTCCTGGAACCTGGATGACCGAGAGCGGCAGCGTCATCTACCGGGTGGTGCCGAAATGCGCCTGCTCGTCCATCGGGCAGATCATGTACTACGCCGACCACGGGCGGTTCTTCGACGGCGACATCCATGACGCCACGCAGGGCCTGCACAAATGGGCGCTGGAGGGCAGCCAGGCGGCGATCGAGAAGGCGGTGAAGGGGCAGAAGACCTATGCCTTCACCTGCGTGAGGAACCCCTATACCCGCATCCTCTCGTCGTTCTTCGACAAGATCTGCGGCATCCAGCGGAACGGCAAGCGGTATCGCGGCAACCTCGTGCCCCTGCTGGTGCAGAAATACGGGATCGAGGTCGGCGGGCCGGACGGCAAGGAAGAGTTCGACCAGATCAAGTCCTTCCGCCGCTTCCTGCTGTTCGCCCGCGACACCATCCGGTTCAGGAAGCCCATGGAGCCCGACATCCACTGGTCGGCGATGGCGGGCCATATCTCGACCTTCATCGTCAACGGCGGGCGCTACAACCACATCTTCTTCACCGAGGACTTCAACCCGGGGATGCAGGTGGTGCTGGACAGGACCAGGCAGAAGCACAAGGTGGACCTGAAGAAGATCCCCAGGTTCAACGAGAGCGAGGGGCACGGGCCTAAGCGCGCCCATCCGGTGGAGGACTATTTCGACGATCTCTCGCGCCACCTGATGTGGGAGATCTACAAGCGCGACTTCCAGCTCTTCCGCTACGATTTCGACAATCCCGCCAACAAGATGCCCAAGGGGCCGGTCGACCTGGCCGAGGTTCACGCCAAGCTGGGCGACTGAGGCGATGCCCTGGTATCTGGGGGTCGACGGCGGGGGCAGCGGCTGCCGGGCGGCCCTGGCGGACGGGCGGGGCGTGCTGGCCACCGCGGCCGGAGGCCCGGCCAATATCGCCACCGACCCGGAGGGGGCTGCGGCGGCAATCCGCGGGGTGATCGAGGCGGTGCTGGCCCGGGTGCCCGAGGCGCGCGGGGATCTGCGGCTGGGGCTGGGGGTGGCCGGCGCCAACGTGCCCGAGGCGGCGCGGCGGCTGGCAGGCGCCCTGCCGTTCGCCCGGATGGCGATCGAGAGCGACGGAGTGACCGCTGCGCTCGGCGCCCTGGGCGGGGCGGACGGGATCGTGGCGGCGCTCGGCACCGGCTCGGTCTTCGCCCGGGTGGACGGCGGCCGGGTGCGGCAGCTGGGCGGCTGGGGCTTCCTGCTGGGCGACGAGGGCTCGGGCGCGGTGCTGGGCCGGCGGCTCCTGGAGACTGCGCTCAGGGCGCATGACGGGCACCGGGCGCTCACCCCGCTGCTGGAAGCGGTGCTGGCGGAGCATGGCGGGCCGGCGGGGGTGGTGGGCTTCGCGCTGACCGCCCGCCCGCCCGACTTCGCCGCCCTGGCCCCGCGGCTGTGGGTCAGCGACGACCCGGCGGCGCAGGCGATCCTGTCCACCGCCACCGCGGAAGTGGCCAGCTTCATCGACCTGCTGCAACAGGGCGGCCCGGTGCCGGTCACCTTCACCGGCGGGCTGGGGCCGGCCTATGCCGCGCGGCTCAAGGGCCGCTGGACCATCGTGCCGCCGAAGGGCAGCGCCTTGGACGGCGCGCTGATCCTCGCCCGTCGCGCTTGACAGCCGGCGCCCAAGGGTTCATCTGACCGAAGTCCCCCGCCCGGTGCCGCGTGAGCACGAAGGGGCGCGGACGGCACGGGTTCCCACCATCACGCAGGGGCGCCAGCGGCGGGCCATCGGCCCGGCCGATCCCTCTTGCGGCAAAGGAACCGCGATCATGACCACCTTCTCCGCGCTGGGGCTCTCGCCCCGGCTGCTCAAGGCGCTGGAAAAGACCAGCCTCGGCACCCCCACCCCGATCCAGGCGGGGGCCATCCCGCACATCATGCAGGGCCGCGACGTGATGGGCCTGGCCCAGACCGGCACCGGCAAGACCGCGGCCTTCGGCCTGCCGCTGCTGCACCGCCTGCTGGAGATCGGCCACCCGCCGCGCCCCCGCCGCGTCCGCGCCCTGATCCTGGCCCCGACGCGCGAGCTCACCACCCAGATCTGCGCGCATCTGGAACAGTTCACCAAGGGCACCGCGGTCAAGGTGGTGATGGTGGTGGGCGGCGCCTCGATCAACAAGCAGTCGGCCGCACTCGCCCGCGGCGCCGACGTGCTGGTGGCCACCCCCGGCCGGCTGATCGACCTGATCGAGCGCGGCGACGTGAGCCTGGAGGATTGCGGCTATCTGGTGCTGGACGAGGCCGACCACATGCTGGACATGGGCTTCATCCACGCGCTGCGGCGGATCGCCAAGCACATCCCCACCCGGCGGCAGACCCTGATGTTCTCGGCCACCATGCCCAAGGACATCGCGGAACTGGCCCAGACCTATCTGCGCGACCCGGTGACCGTGCAGGTCTCGCCCCCCGGCAAGCCGGCCGACCGCATCAGCCAGGGGGTGCATTTCATCCCCATGGGCGACAAGGCGCGGCTCTTGGAGGACTACCTGAAGAAACACCCCGGCGAGCAGGCGCTGGTCTTCTGCCGCACCAAGCACGGGGCCGACAAGCTGGCCAAGCTCTTGGCGCAATGGGGCTTCAGCGTGGGCGCGATCCACGGCAACCGCAGCCAGAACCAGCGCGACCGCATCCTGAGCGAGTTCCGCACCGGCCAGCTGGCGGTGATGGTGGCGACCGACGTGGCGGCGCGGGGGATCGACATCCCCACCGTGCGGCACGTCTACAACTACGACCTGCCGAACGTGGCCGAGAACTACGTCCACCGCATCGGCCGCACCGCCCGGGCCGGCGCCTCGGGCCAGGCGGTGGCCTTCTGCGCCCCGGCCGAGATGGGCGAACTGGCCGACATCGAGAAGATCCTGAAGGCGCCGCTGCCGGTGCTGGGGGGGGCGCGCTGGGCCGTCGACCTGGCCGCCGCCGCCAAGCCCGCCGCCCGCCCGCAGGGCCGCCCCGGCAGCGCGCGCAAGCCGCAGGGATCGCAGGGCAAGGCCCAGGGCGCCCGCCCGCAGATGCCCGCAGCCCGGCCCGGCGGCGCCCAAGCCCCCCGCCGCCGCCCGCGCCGGGGCAGCGGCCCCAAGGGCTGACGGGGCCGCTCTTCCGCCCTGCCTGGCGTCATCGCTGCGCCACCGAGGAGGCCCGTCAGGGCCGAGGAGGGTTCCGTTGAGGCGATCCTCATCCCTTGGCCCGCAGGATGGCTTGCGGCGCCGGCCGGCGGCGGCGATAGGGCGCCGGCACGGTCCCTGACACGGGGTCTTGAATGGCGGTCCGGTCCGGCTGTGCCTAGTCTTCCCCGCGCAGGCGGGACCGGGCAGGTGCGAAAACCAGATCAACGGAGGAGACGACCATGCGACCAGCCATTGCGATCTGCGCTGTGCTCTGCACCCTGTCAACCAGCGCCGCCGCCCAGGAGATGAGCTTCTTCGTCACCAGCCAGAATCCCGGCAGCGGCGGCGATCTGGGCGGCATCGCAGGCGCCGACGCCCATTGCGACGCGCTCGCCGCCGCCGCGGGATCGACCGGCAAGACCTGGCGGGCCTATCTTTCCACCAGCGGGGAGGACGCGCGCGACCGGATCGGCAGCGGGCCGTGGGTCAACGCAAACGGCGTCGAGATCGCCGCGGACGTGGACAATCTCCACAGCGACGCCAACAACCTCACCAAGGAGACCGCGGTGGACGAGACCGGCGTGGCGATCACCGGCCGGGGCGAGACGCCGAACCGCCACGACATCCTCACCGGCACGCTGGCCGACGGCACGCGGGCGGCGGAGACCTGCGAGGACTGGACGAACTCTGCCGAGGAAGGCGCCAGCGCCATGGTCGGCCACCACGACCGCGCCGGCCCCGAGACCCTGGCGACCGGCACGTCCTGGAACGCGGCGCATCCCTCGCGCGGATGCAGCCTCGAGGCGCTGCGCGGTACGGGCGGCGACGGGCTTTTCTACTGCTTCGCCATCGACTAGCCGTCCGGCCCCTGCATCCGGTGGACTTGGCTGTGTCCCGGGCCTAGACCGGCGGCATGGCCAAGCTCTATTTCCACTACTCCACCATGAATGCGGGCAAGTCGACCGCGCTGCTGCAGGCCTCGCACAACTACCGCGAGGGGGGAATGCAGACCTACCTGATCACCGCCCGGCTGGACCGGCGGGCCGGCGAGGCACGGATCGCCAGCCGGATCGGGATCGGCGAGCCCGCGGATACCTTCGCCCCGGAGGAAGACCTGTTCGCCAAGCTCGCCGCCCGGCTGGCGCAGGGCCCGGTCGCCTGCGTCTTCATCGACGAGGCGCAGTTCCTGTCCAAGGCGCAGGTCTGGCAACTGGCCCGCGCGGTGGACGACCTGAAGGTGCCGGTAATGTGCTACGGCCTGCGGGTGGACTTCCGGGGCGAGTTGTTCCCCGGCTCGGCCGCGCTGCTCGCCTGGGCCGACGAGATGCGCGAGGTGCGCACGATCTGCCATTGCGGCAAGAAGGCCACGATGGTGATCCGCCGCGGCGAGGGCGGCCGGGCGCTGCGCGAGGGCGAGCAGGTGGTGATCGGCGGCAACGAGACCTACCAGAGCCTGTGCCGCCGCCACTGGCGCGAGGCGGTGGGGGACTGATTACCCCGGCTGGCCCCGCAGCGCGATGGCCGCCCCGGCGGCGACGATCAGCCCCATGCCGAGGATGGCCAGCGGCGTCAGCACCTCGCCCCACAGCGCCCAGGACCACAGCGCCGAGGCCGGCAGGATCACGTATTCCATCACCGCCACCCGCCCCGCCTCGGCGATCTGGTAGGCGCGGATCATCAGCCCGACCGCGACCAGCGAGCCCAGCGCTTGCACCACGGTCAGCACCCAGAACTGCGCCCCCGGCACCACCGGCCCGCGCAGCACGAAGCCCGCCGCGCCCTCGGGCACCGGCAGCGGCCAGAGCACCAGCGCCGCCATGCCCGCCACGCCCCCCAGCCCCAGCGCCAGGAAGAAGCCCGCCAGCAGGGTGGCGGCACTTTCCTGCCCGCACCAGCGCCGGGTGGCGATATTGCCCAGCGCGTAGAGCGCGCCCGCCGCCACCGGCAGCACCGCCGCCCCGGTGGCGCCGCGCAGGGCCTCGGGCCCCAGCACCAGCGCCACCCCGGCGAAGCCCATGGCGCAAGAGATCACCCGCACCGGCCCCAGCGCCACGCCATAGGCCAGCCGCTCGATCAGCAGCACGAAGATCGGCGCGGTGAAGAGCCCCGCCGCCACCACCGCCACCGGCAGGAAGGCCAGCGCGCCGAAATAGATCAGCATCGCCGCGCCATGGATCGCGCTGCGCGCCACCACCGCGCGGGGCTGCACCGGCCGCAGCCGCAGGCCCAGAAGGCCCGCCGCCAGCCCCAGCAGCGCCATGGCCATCGCCGTGCGGGTGGCGTGGAACTGCCACAGCCCGGCGTCCTCGGCGATCACCCGCACGTAGTTGTCGGTGACGCCGATCACCGTGGCATAGATCAGGATCAGGCCGGCGGCGGCCAGCGTGGGATTGGCGGGCATGGGGCGGGGTCAGTCCAGCTTCCTGGCCAGCGCGTCGAACTCGGCCTCGACCTTGTCGACCACATACATCAGCTTGCGGATCTTCTCGGCCTCGGGCACGCCGGAGGGCAGGGCCACGATCACCTCGAAGATCTGCTTGCGCGCGGCGGTCATCGACCTGCCGACCTGCCCCGCGGTCTTCCTGATCGCGCCGCCGTCGGGCAGGTTCTTCACCGCCTTGCCGAGGCCCGCCTCGACCTTCTCCTGCTCGACCAGCAGCTTGCGCAGATCCTTGGTCACGACGTGGCCCGAGGGCAATTCGGCGATCAGATCGAACAGATCCCGCCGCGCCTTGCCCAGCGCCTGCAGGGCCGCATCGGCCTCCTTGCGCGCATCACCCGCCATGATCCCCTCCCCATGCCCTGCCCCAATCGCCTTCGCCCGCCGGCCGCGGACCCAATGCGGGCCATCCTAGCGGCCGGCTGTCGCCCGGCAAGCGGAATTACCCGCGCCGCCACCCCTCGACAGCGCGCCCGCGGCCCCGGTAGGATCGCGGGCAAATGGCGGGACAGCAGGCAACGGGGCAGATCGGCGGGGGAACGGCCCTGCGGCGCTACGCGCGGCTGGAGGCGCGCGGGCTCTGGCGCGAGCTGCCCGAGGCGCAGCGGCGCGAGGTGGTGGTGGGGCTGCGCGAGGCCTCGCTGGTGATCGCCGACCCACGCTCGGACCAGGCGCTGACCCATTGGTCGCTGCCGGCGGTGCTGCGGCTGAACCCCGGCGCGATGCCCGCGATCTTCTCCCCCGCCGAGGACGCGGCCGAGACGCTGGAACTCGACGACCCCGACATGATCGCGGCCTTGGAGACGGTGCACGCCGCCATCGAGCGCGCCCGCCCGCATCCCGGCCGGCTGAGGGGCGCGGGGACGGTGGCGCTGCTGTCCGCGCTGGTGCTGGCGGCGGTGTTCTGGCTGCCGGGCGCGGTGATCCGCCAGACCGCCGCGGTGCTGCCCGAGGCCACGCGCGTGGCCATCGGGCAGGAGGCGATGGCCGACCTCGCGCGCCTGACCGGGGCGGCCTGCCGCGGCCCGGCGGGGCGGGCGGCGCTGGCCCGGCTTTCGGCGCGGCTGTTTCCGGGCGAGGGCCCGGTGCCGCTTGCCGTGGTGCGCGAGGGGCTGGGCGGATCGCTGCACCTGCCGGGCGGGCAGATCGTGCTGTCCGAGGCGCTGCTGGCCGAGGCGGAAGGCCCCGAGGTCGCCGCCGGCCATGCGCTGGCCCAGCGGCAGGCGGCGGCCGAGGCCGACCCGATCCTGCCGCTCTTGCGCCACGCCGGGCTCTTCGCCGCCTTCCGGCTGCTGACCACCGGGCGGCTGCCCGCCGGCGCGGTGGAGGGCTATGCCGAGGACCTGCTGCGCGCCGACCACCCGCAGGTCGCGCCCGGGCCGCTCTTGTCGCGGTTCCGCGCCGCGGGGCTCTCGGTCTCGCCCTACGCCTTCGCCGTGGATCCTTCGGGCGAGACGGTGCTGCCGCTGGTCGAGGCCGATCCCTTTCCGCAGGGCGGGCCGCAGCCGCTGATGTCGGACGAGGACTGGGTGGCGCTTCAGGACATCTGCGCCGGCTGACGAAAAAACCCCCGCATCCGAGGGGAATGCGGGGGCCAGGGGTCGTTCTGCCCGACTTGTCTGTTCTTGCCCGGCGCCCGCGCTGCGGCGGGGCGCAGGATTCACTTCACGAAGGCATCGGCGAACCCGGCGCCCCGGGCCGCGGCCAATGCGGCGCGCGCCTCGGCCTCGGTGGCGAAGGGGCCGGCGCGCACCACCTGCACGGGCTTGCCCTTGATGCTGCCCGCCCCGGTGGCCACCGGCAGGCCCAGGCCCGCCAGCTTCGCCCGGCTGCGCGCGGCGTTCTCGGCCACCGCGAAGCTGCCGACCTGCACGAAGAACCTGCCCGCCGGCGCCTTCGCCGCGCCGCTGGAGGAGACCACCACCTTGCGCCGCGCGGGCTCGGGCTTCGCTTCGGCCACCAGGCGCGCCGGGACCTCGCGGGTCCAGAGCCGGTCCTGCGCCGCCTGCCC
>JBBCJM010000066.1:0-8197 GCA_037190175.1 Paracoccaceae bacterium
AGCCCGCCCTACTCGTGGCGAGCGTAGGGCGGGCTTCAGCCCGCCGCTCCCACCCCCGGCACCTTCTGCAACAGCGGCATCACCTCGGCCATCTCCGGCCCGTGGTCGCGGCCCGTCAGCGCCCGGCGCAGGGGCATGTAGAGCCCGCGGCCCTTGCGGCCGGTGGCGGCCTTCACCGCCTCGGTCCAGTCCTTCCAGGTCTGCGGCCCCCAGGGCTGCGGCGGCAGCAGCGCCAGCGCCCGGGCCACGAAATCGGCATCCTCCGGCGCGATGGCGGGCTCGGCGCCGTCGCGGAACAGCGCCCACCACTCGGCGATGTCGTCGCGTTTCGTCACATTGGCCTTGGCCACGTTCCAGAACCGTTCGCCCAGCGCCTCCGGCACCCCCAGCGCGGCGATCCGGTCGGCCATCGCCTCGTAGGGCAGCGCCTGCACCACGCCGCGGGTCAGCGGCCAGAGGTCGTTCGCGTCGAACCGGGTGGGAGCGGTGCCGAAGCTGCCGATCTCGAACCCCGCGGCGATCTCCTCCAGCGAGCCCGCCAGTTCCACGGGCTTCGAGGACCCCAGCCGGGCCATCAGCGACAGCAGCGCCAGCGGCTCCACCCCCTGTTCGCGCAGGTCGCGCAGGGAGAGCGTGCCCAGACGCTTCGACAGTTCCTCGCCCTGCGCGCCGGTCAGCAGCGAATGGTGGGCGAAGGCGGGCGGGGTGCCGCCCAAGGCCCGGATGATCTGGATCTGGGTGGCGGTATTCGTCACATGGTCGGCGCCGCGCACGATATGGGTCACGCCCATGTCCAGGTCGTCCACCGACGACGCAAAGGTATAGAGCACTTGCCCGTCGGCGCGGATCAGCACCGGATCCGACACGCTGCCGGCGTCGATGGAGACGGGGCCGATGATCCCGTCCTGCCACTCGATGCGCTCCTGATCCAGCTGGAAGCGCCAGTAGCCTTCGCGCCCCTCGGCCCGCAGCGCCTGCCGCTCGGCCTCGGACAGCCCCAGCGCGGCGCGGTCGTAGACCGGGGGCCGGCCCATGTTCAGCTGCTTCTTGCGCTTCAGGTCCAGTTCCGCCGGCGTCTCGAAGCATTCGTAGAACCGCCCTGCGGCGCGCAGCCGGTCGGCGGCCTCGGCATAGCGGTCCAGCCGCGCCGACTGCCGCTCGATCCGGTCCCAGG
This sequence comes from Paracoccaceae bacterium, assembly GCA_037190175.1. Classification (GTDB taxonomy): domain Bacteria; phylum Pseudomonadota; class Alphaproteobacteria; order Rhodobacterales; family Rhodobacteraceae; genus JBBCJM01. The sequence goes on from JBBCJM010000066.1 coordinate 1,175, forward strand.
TCAGGCCCAGCCATTCCAGGTCGCGCTGGATCGCGTCGGCGTATTCCGGCTTGGACCGCTCGCGGTCGGTGTCGTCCAGCCGCAGGATGAAGCTGCCCCCCGACTGCCGGGCGATGGCCCAGTTCATCAGCGCGGTGCGCAGGTTGCCCACGTGGATATGGCCGGTGGGCGAGGGGGCGAAGCGGGTGACGGCGGGCATGGCGGTGCTCCTTGGCGCGGCCCGTGCCGTGCCACAGGGGGCGCGGCTTGTCCAGTCAGACCGGGTGGACGGTCCAGCGGGTGGCAAGCTCGTCCAGCCCCGCGCGGATCAGCCGGGCCAGCACGTCCAGGTCCACCCGGTCCAGCCGGCGCAGGTAAAGGCAGGACTTGCCCAGCCGGTGCGGGCCGAGGTCCTTGAGGATCCCGCCGAAATCCCCGTAGCCCGGCAGGATATAGACCACCAGCTCCGCCTTGCGCGGGGCAAAGCCGGTGGCCATGGCCTGCCCGGAATGCCCGCTGTCATAGCGGTATTCGTAGCGGCCGTAGCCCACCATCGAGCCGCCCCAGATCCGCGCCGGAAAGCCGGTGACCTCGGAAAACAGCTCATGCAGCCGCCGCGCCTCGGCGGCCCGGGCAGGGGGCTCCACCGCGGCGAGGAAGTCCTCGATGTCGGTCTCGGTCCGGGCGGTCCTGGCCATGGCCGCCAGCATAGCGCGGCCGGCGCCCGCGGCGAAGGCCCGGGCTTTCCCCCGCGCCGGAACCCGCCTAGGCTGGCCGCATGGACCCCGCCGACCTCACCGCCCCCGACGCCGACGCCATCGAAGCCCTTGCCCGCGCCGCCATGGCGGCCTTGCCCGATCCCTGGCGCGGCCCCGCCGCCGCCGTGGCGCTGGTGGTCGAGGAATTCCCCACCGACGAGGTGCTGGACGAACTGGGGGTCGAGAATCCCTTCGACCTGACCGGGCTCTACGACGGGATCCCGCTGACCGAGAAGTCGGTCTCGGCGCAGGCCGACCGGCCCGACTGCGTGTTCCTCTACCGCCGGCCGATTCTGGACGAATGGACGGAGCGGGGCAACGTGACGCTGGGGGAACTGGTGACCCATATCGTGGTCCACGAACTGGCCCATCACTTCGGCTGGAGCGACGAGGACATCGCCACGCTGGACCCGTGGTGGGAGTGATCTGCGCATCCCTGCGATAGTCGGGCCGGCGAAAAGCACCCCCGCACATCAACCTTGCGTCATCGGCCGTCCCGCGGCCGCGGGCTGGGGTATCCTGCGCCCGCACAACAACCGGGAGGACAACCATGCCGACGACCGACACGCTCCGCCTGTCCCGCCGCCGCCTGATGCTGGCCGGGGCCGCCCTGCCGCTGGCCGCCGCCGCCCCCCGCGCCGCGCGCGCCGAGGCCGGGATGCTGGGCGCGGCCTCGCCCGGGTTCAACCGCTTCAAGCTGGGGGATTTCGAGGTCACCACGCTGCTGGCCGGCGCGCGCCCGCTGGAGAACCCGCACGAGACCTTCGGGCTGAACGCCAGCCCCGAGGAATTCGCCGCGGCCTCGGAGGCCGCCTTCATCCCCAGCGACGTCTCGCAGAACTTCTTCATCCCCACCGTGGTCAATACCGGGGCCGAACTGGTGCTGTTCGACACCGGGCTGAACGCCGAGGGCATCACCGGGGCGCTGGCGGCGGCCGGCTATACCCCCGACCAGGTGGACATCGTGGTGCTGACCCACATGCACGGCGACCATATCGGCGGGCTCGGGGGCGAGACGCCGACCTTCCCGAACGCGCGCTATGTCACCGGCTCGGTCGAATACGACTACTGGGCGGGCGCGGGGAACGAGGGGTTCGACAGGAACGTCCGGCCGCTGGCCGAACAGACCACCTTCCTCGACGACGGGGGCGAGGTCGCGGGCGGCATCACCTCCATCGCCACCTTCGGCCACAGCCCCGGGCACATGGCCTATCACCTGGAAAGCGGCGGGCAGCGGCTGGTGCTGACCGCGGATCTGGCCAACCACTATGTCTGGTCGGTGGGCCGGCCCGACTGGGAGGTGCGCTTCGACATGGACAAGCCCGCGGCCATCGAGGCGCGGCGGCGGGTGCTGGGGATGCTGGCGGCCGACCGGGTGCCCTTCGTGGGCTATCACATGCCCTTCCCGGGCCTGGGCTATGTGGAGCCCGCGGCCGAGGGCTTCCGCTACGTCCCGGCCAGCTATCAGCTGATGCTGAACGGCTGAGCCCGGCGGCGGGGGCGGTTTTTCGCCCCCGCCGCGCCGGAAACCCGCGGTCCGCGCGTAGAAGGCAGGCAGTTGACAGGAGCCCTGCCGCGGCGGCAGGGCTTCGGGCAGAGGTGGCAAGGGCAGGTTTCGATGCGGTTCTTCGGGCGGGCACTGGTCGGGCTGATGATCCTCGCGGTGACGCTGGGGTTGCTGGCGCTGGCCGGCCAGACCCTGCGCAATGCGGTCGAGGTGCGGATGGCCGGCGGCCGGGCCGCCCCGCAGGCGCGCGAGCGGGTGTTCACCGCCAACGTGGTCCGCGCGGTGGAGGCCGAGATCACCCCGGTGCTGACCGTCTTCGGCGAGGTGCGCTCGCGCCGCACGCTGGAACTGCGCACGCCCCGCGGCGGCACGGTGGTGGAACTGGCCCCGGGCTTCGAGGACGGGATGCCGGTGCGCGCCGGGCAACTCCTCTGGCGGCTGGACGCGGCCGACGCCATGGCGGCGCGGGAACTGGCGCTGGCCGATCTGGCGGCGGCCGAGGCCGAGACGCGCGAGGCGGCCCGCGCGCTCGACCTCTCCCGCGACGATCTGGCGGCGGCCGAGGCGCAGGCCGCGCTGCGCCGGCAGGCGCTGGAGCGCCAGCAGGACCTGCGCGACCGCGGCGTGGGCAGCGAGGCGGCGGTGGAGACCGCGGCGCTGGCGCAGTCTTCCGCCGAACAGTCCGTCGTCTCGCGCCGCTCGGCGCTGCTGACCGCCGAGGCGCGGGTGGAGCGGGCGGCGACCGCGCTGGCCCGGCAGCGGATCGCCCTGGCCGATGCCGAACGCGCGCTGGCCCAGACCGAGATGCGGGCCGAGTTCGACGGGCTGCTGAACGGGGTCACGGTGACCGCGGGCCGCATCCTGGGCACCAACGAGCAGGTGGCGCAGCTGATCGACCCCACCGCGCTGGAGGTGGCCTTCCGCGTCTCCACCGCGCAATTCGCCCGGCTGGCGGACGAGGGCGCGTTGCGGCCGCTGCCGCTCACCGTCACGCTGGACGTGGCGGGAACCGAGATCGCGGCGCAGGGCCGGCTGGCGCGGGTGGGCGCGGCGGTGGGCGAGGGGCAGACCGGCCGGCTGGTCTTCGCCGAGCTTCAGGGCGCGGGCGGCTTCCTGCCCGGCGACTTCGTGACCGTGCGGATCGAGGAGCCGCCGATCCCGCAGGCCATCGCGCTGCCCGCGACCGCGCTGGGCTCCGACGGCACGGTGCTGGCGCTGGGCGAGGACGACCGGCTGCAAGCCGTGCGCGCCACCCTGCTGCGTCGGCAGGACGACCTGGTGATCCTGCGGGCGCCCGAACTGGCGGGGCGGGAGGTCGTGTCGGAACGCTCGCCGCTGCTGGGCGCCGGGATCCGGGTGCGGCCCATGCGCCCCGGCCCCGCGCCCGAGGCCAGCGCCTCGGCCGGCGGCGACTTCATCGAGCTGACCCCGGAACGCCGCGCCGCGCTGGTCGCGCTGGTCGAGGGCAACGCCTGGATGCCGGCCGAGGCCAAGGCGCGGATGCTGGCGCAGCTGGCCGAGGACCGGGTGCCGGCGCAGGTCGTCGCCCGGCTGGAATCGCGCGGCGGGGGCTAGGCCATGTCGGACGGGCTGCACGTCGAGGGCGCGAAGGGGATCTTCTCCTATTTCACCCGCCACCGCACCCTCGCCAACCTCTTGATGGCGGTGATGATCATCGCGGGGCTGGCGGCCACCACCCGCATCCGCGCGCAGTATTTCCCCGACGTGATCGTCTCCAGCGTCACGGTCGGCGTCTCGTGGCAGGGCGCGGGGGCCGAGGACGTGGACCGCGCCATCGTGCAGGTGCTGGAGCCCACCCTGCGCGCGGTGGACGGGGTGACCCGCGCGGTCTCGCGCGCCTCGGAGGGCAGCGCGCGGATCACCCTGGAGTTCGAGCCCGGCCGCGACCTGAACCGCGCCGCCGAGGACGTGCAGGCCGCGGTCGACAGCGTGCGCGAACTGCCCTCGGATGCCGATACCCCCACGGTCTCGCGTTCCGCCTGGCGCGATCAGGTCACCGACGTGGTGATCACCGGGCCGGTGGCCATCGACCAGCTGGGCCGCTTCGCCGACGAATTCGTGGCGCGGCTCTTCGCCGAGGGCATCACCCGCACCACCATCCGCGGCATCGCCGCCCCGCAGACCATGGTCGAGGTGCCGACCGCCAGCCGGATGCGCCACGACATCCAGCTGGCCGAGATCGCCTCGGCCATCGCCGCCGAGGTCTCTACCCGCCCGGCGGGCGAGGTCTCGGGCGGCAGCGCAAGGGTGCGCGCGGGGGTCGAGGCACGCAGCCTGGAGGCGCTGGAGGCCATCGTCCTGCGCTCCGCCCCCGACGGGACCAAGCTCACTCTGGGCGAGGTGGCGCGGGTGCGGGTCGAGGCGACCGACCGCGGGCGGGCCACCTTCGTCGGGCCGAACCCCGCGGTCACCGTGCGGGTGGACCGCGCCGACACCGGCGACGCCATCAAGATGCAGGCGGTGGTCGAGCGGGTGGCGGCCGCGGTGCAGGCCGAGCTGCCGCCGGGCACCACCATCGAGCTGGTCCGCGCCCGGGCGGAGGAGATCTCGGGCCGGCTTTCGCTGCTCATGGACAACGCGCTGGTGGGGCTGGGGCTGGTGCTTCTGCTCCTCTTCCTGTTCCTGAACTCGCGCACCGCGCTCTGGGTCGCGGTGGGGATCCCGGTGGCGCTGCTGGCCGGGGTGGCGATGATGCACGCCGCGGGCCTGACGCTGAACATGATCTCGCTCTTCGCGCTGATCCTGATGCTGGGGATCGTGGTCGACGACGCCATCGTGGTGGGCGAGCACGCCGATTTCCGCCACCGCCGGCTGGGCGAGCCGCCGGTGGCGGCGGCCGAGAACGCGGCGCGGCGCATGGCGATGCCGGTCGTGGCCGCCATGCTGACCACGGTGATCGCCTTCGCCGGGCTGATGGTGATCGGCGGGCGGTTCGGCGAGATGATCGCCGACATCCCCTTCACCGTCATCGCCGTGCTGGCGGCGAGCCTGGTGGAATGCTTCCTGATCCTGCCCAACCACATGGCCCATGCGCTGGCCGCCAAGGGCAAGGACGCCTGGTACGACATCCCCTCGCGGGTGGTGAACCTGGGCTTCCGCTGGGTGCGCGAGCGGCTGGTCCGGCCGCTGACCGCGCTGCTGCTGCGGCTGCGCTATCCGGTGCTGGCCGGCGCGGTGCTGCTGCTGGCCTCGCAGGCGGCGCTGTTCATCCGCGGCGACGTGCAGTTCCGCTTCTTCGACGCGCCGGAACAGGCCTCGATCAACGGCAACTTCGCCATGCTGCCCGGCGCCACCCGCGACGACACCCTGGCGATGATGCGCGAGATGCAGCGCGCGACCGAGACGGTGGCCGAACGCTTCGCGGCCGAGCACGGGCTGAACCCGGTGGCCTTCGCGCTGGCCGAGGTGGGCGGCGGCACCGGCCGGGGGCTGTCGGGGGCCGAGAGCAAGGACGCCGACCTCTTGGGCGGTATCTCCATCGACCTGATCGACCCCGACCTGCGGCCCTATTCCAGCTTTGCCTTCCTCTCGGCGCTGCAGGAGGAGGTGCGCGGCCATCCGATGCTGGAGGAGCTGTCGTTCCGCGGCGGCAGGTTCGGGCCGGGGGGCGACGCGATCTCGGTCGATCTGGCGGGCGCCGAGGCCGAGACGCTGAAGGCGGCGGCCGAGGCGCTGAAGGCCGCGCTGCTGCCCTTCCCCGAGGCGTCCGCGCTGGAGGACACGCTGGCCTACGACAAGGAAGAGCTGGTGCTGACGCTCACCCCGCAGGGCCAGGCGCTGGGCTTTTCCATCGACACGGTGGGCCGCAGCCTGCGCGAGCGGCTGAACGGGATCGAGGCCGCCACCTATCCCGCCGGCACCCGCACCGCCACCATCCGGGTGGAACTGCCGCCGGGCGAGGCCTCGGCCGATTTCCTCGAATCCACCATGATGCGGGCCGGCCCCGGGGTCTATGTGCCGCTGTCGGACATCGTGACGGTGACCGAACGCTCGGGCTTCTCCTCGATCCGGCGCGAGAACGGGCTGCGGGTGGTCAGCGTGACCGGCGATCTGGCCGGCGACGACCCCGAGGGGGCCAACGCGGTGCAGGAGGCGCTGCGGGCCGAGATCCTGCCGCGGATCGCCGAGGACTATGGCGTCACCATCCGCCAGACCGGCCTGGCCCAGCAGCAGAGCGAGTTCCTGTCCGACGCCATGCTGGGGCTGATCCTCTGCCTGATCGGCATGTATGTGGTGCTGGCCTGGACCTTCGCCAGCTGGACCCGGCCGCTGGTGATCATGTCGGTGATCCCCTTCGGCCTGGTCGGCGCGATCTGGGGGCACAACTACTGGGGCGTGCCGATGAGCCTGTTCTCGGTGGTGGGGCTGATCGGCATGGCGGGGATCATCACCAACGATTCGATCATCCTGGTCTCGACCAACGACGAATATGCCCGCACCCGGCCGCTGCGGCAGGCCATCGTCGATGCGGTGGCCGACCGGCTGCGCCCGGTGCTCCTGACCACGCTGACCACGGTGCTGGGGCTGGCGCCGCTGCTGCTGGAACGCTCCAGCCAGGCGCAGTTCCTGAAGCCCACGGTGATCACCCTGGTCTACGGGCTGGGGTTCGGGATGGTGATCGTGCTGGTCGTGGTGCCCGCGGTGATCGCCATCGAGGAGGACGTGCTGCGCTCCTTCCGCGCGCTGCGCCGGCTGATGGGGCAGCGGCGGGGGCGGCTGGGGCGGCGCGCGCGGGGCATCCTGGGCGCCGCGGCGGCG
>JBBCJM010000067.1:0-2742 GCA_037190175.1 Paracoccaceae bacterium
CGGAAGGGCCGCCTGCCTTGAGGGCGCGCCCGGGCCGAAGGGAAGAGGCCCGTGCGCGCAGCCGATCAGGCCGCCTGGAGGGCCGCCTGATTCACCGATCCGGTGGCGATCCTGGTGAGCGCGACGTCGGTCGTCTCCTCCTCGCCCAGGGTCTGCTTCAGCAGCTGCTCGGCCTCGCTCATGCCCAGCAGTTTCGCCCAGGTGCAGAGCGTGCCGTAGCGGGCGATCTCGTAATGCTCGACCGCCTGCGCCGCGGCGATCAGGCCCGCGTCCACCGCCGGGGTGCCCTTGAAGCTTTCCAGCACCTCCTCGCCTTCCTCGATGATCCCCTCGATGGCCGGGCAGGTCTTGCCGCGGGCCGGCTTGCCCATCAGCTCGAAGACCTCCTGAAGCCGCTCGACATGGGTCTGGGTCTCCTCCTCGTGCTTGCGGAAGGCCGCGACCAGTTCGGCCGACTGCGCGCCGCGCGCCATTTTCGGCAGCGCCTTCAGGATCTTGCGCTCGGCGTAATAGATGTCCTTGAGGTTCTCGAGGAAGAGGTCTTCCAGCGACTTGGCTTTCATCTCGGGGCTCCTTTCGGGGAAATATGCCGGGACCGGCGGTGCCGCGGGATGAACCGGCCACGGCGGGGAATGTTCCATCCGCGGCGGGCGCTCTTCCCTCCCTCCGGGCGGTCATCGCGAGGAGCGCCCGATAGGGAGCGAGGAGCGGCCCGGCCTCAGCCCTCGGGCACCAGCGCCGCCACCGACTGCCAGCCCAGGCCCGCCTCGCCTTGCTCGGGCTCGTCGCAGGCCACCGGGTCGCGGGCGGTGTCGATCACCCGGCGCCAGCGGCCCTCGGGCAGGGCGAAGCGGCAGTCCTCGCCGGCGTTGAACAGCATCAGCACCGGCCCGCGGCCCGGCAGGGCGAGGGCCATCCCCAGCACGCGCAGCCCGGCGTCGTCCCAGTCCTCCGCCGCCATCTCGCGCCCCGCGGGGTGCAGCCAGACCACCTGCGGCCGCTCCGTCCCCGCCTCCTCCGGCCCCTTGGCGAAGCGCGTGCGGGCGAGCCCGCCCCCGGCGCGGCGGAAGGCCATCAGGTCGCGTACCGCGGCCACCAGTTCGGGCCGCGCCGCCTGCCAGTCGATCCAGCTCGTCTCGTTGTCCTGGCAATAGGCGTTGTTGTTGCCCTGCTGGCTGTGGCCCGCCTCGTCGCCGGCCAGGATCATCGGGATGCCCTGCGAGACCAGCACGGTGGCCAGCATCGCCTTCACCCGCCGCTGCCGCGCCTGGACCAGCGCGGGGTCGTCGCCCGGCCCCTCGACCCCCATGTTGTCCGAGAGGTTGTGCGCGTGGCCATCCGCGCCGCCCTCGCCGTTCGCCTCGTTGTGGGTGTGGTTGTAGGAAACCGTATCCCACAGGGTGAAGCCGTCATGCGCTGCCACGAAGTTGACCGAGGAGGTCGCCGGGCGGTGCGAATGGTCGAACTGCACGGGCGAGCCCACCAGCCGCTGCGTGAGCCGCGGCGCCATCCCCGGGTCGCGGCGCCAGAAGGCGCGGATGTCGTCCCTCGCCTTGTCGTTCCATTCGCGGAAGGGCCAGGGAAAGCCGCCCACCTGATAGCCGCCGTCGCCCACGTCCCAGGGTTCGGCGATCAATTTCACCTGTGCCAGCACCGGGTCCTGCCGCAGGGTGGCGAAGAAGGCCCCCTCGCGCTCGAACCCCGTGGCCTCGCGGCCCAGGGTGGAGGCCAGGTCGAAGCGGAAGCCGTCGACATGCATCACCTGCACCCAGTAGCGCAGGCTATCCAGCACCATGCGCAGCACCATCGGGTGGCGGATGTTCAGCGTGTTGCCGGTGCCGGTCACGTCGACGGTATGCCGGGGATCCTCGGCCAGCAGGTAGTAGGAGGCGTTGTCGATCCCGCGGAACGACAGGGTAGGCCCCTTCTCGCTGCCCTCGGCGGTATGGTTGTAGACCACATCCAGATACACCTCGATCCCCGCGGCGTGGAACCGGCGGATCGCCTGCTTCATCTCGCGCGCCAGGCCCGTGCGCAGATAGGGGCGATGCGGCGCGAAGAAGGAGAGCGTGTTGTAGCCCCAATAGTTGCGCAGCCCCTTCTCCACCAGGTGGCGGTCGTCGATGAAGCCCTGCACCGGCATCAGCTCGATGGCGGTCACCCCGATGTCCTTCAGATGCTCGATCACCGCGCCCGAGGCGAGGCCGGCGAAGGTGCCGCGGTCGGCCTCGGGGATCTCGGGGTGGCGCATGGTCAGGCCCTTCACATGCGCCTCGTAGACCAGCAGGTTCTCCCAGGGATGTTTCAGCGCCCGGTCGGCCTCCCAGTCGAAATCCGGGTCGGTCACCACGCCCTTGGGGATGAAGGGGGCGCTGTCGCGGGGGTCTGCTGCGGTATCCTCGCCCCCGATGGCATGGCCGAAGAGCGCGTCGTCCCAGATCAGCTCGCCGCTGATCTCGCGCGCATAGGGGTCGAGCAGCAGCTTGGCCGGGTTGAAGCGGTGGCCCTCGTGCGGTGCCCAGGGGCCGTGCACGCGATAGCCGTAAAGCTGGCCGGGCCGCACCCCGGGCAGATAGCCGTGCCAGATGCCGCCCGCCATCTCGGGCAGGTCCTGCCGGAAGACCTCGGCCCGGCCGCTGTCGTCATAGAGCGCCAGTTCCACCCGGGTCGCGTGGTCCGAGAACAGGGCGAAGTTGGTGCCCTCGCCGTCGTAGTCGGCGCCCAGCGAGGTGTTGCGCGCCG
>JBBCJM010000068.1:0-17928 GCA_037190175.1 Paracoccaceae bacterium
CGCCCGCCGCGCCGCCATCGCCGCCGCCTCGGCGCGCGAGACGGCGGCCGACAAGGTGGAGACCGCGCGGCTGGAGGCGGAGGCCAGCCTTGCGCTGCGCCGGGCCGAGGCCGAGGCGCTGAAGGCGCGGATCGAGGCCGAGAACGGCCGCTCCGACGCCGTGCTGGCGCATGAGGCGGAACTGGCGCGGCTGGAGGCGATGCCCAGGATCGTGGGCGAGATGGTGAAGCCGGCCGAGAAGATCGGCAACATCAACGTCACCCAGGTGGGCACCGTGGAAGGCTCCCGCGGCGCGATCCTGCAGGCGCTGGATTCCGTGCTGGAACAGGCCGTCCACGCCCCCGGCCTGCACCGCCTGCTGGACCGGATCACCGACGACATCCGCGACGGCGACCTGGACAAGCGGCGGAGGGATCGGCGGGACTGACGGCGCGGAGACGGCCGCTCATCAAGCCTGCCGGCTTTCTTCGCTGGCGCAACCGAGCGAAGAAAGCCGAAAGGCTTGATGAGCGGCACCTACCCGATGGGCCGGGTGTCCACCGACTGCGTGCTGCTGTGGTCGCCCGAGGAGCGCAGCACCCCCTGCACCGGGGCCACGTCGTCATAGTCCCGGCCCCAGGCCACCACCACATGGCCGCTGCCGGCGGTGCAGGCGTTGGTGGGGTCGTATTCGATCCAGCCGGTTTCCGCCCCGCACCAGGCCCGCACCCAGGCGTGCATCGCATCCGCCCCCTCCAGCCGGGCGCGCCCCGGCGGCGGGATGGTGCGCAGGAAGCCCGAGACATAGCCGGACGGCACGCCCAGGCTGCGCAGCCCGGCGATCATGATATGGGCGAAGTCCTGGCAGACGCCCTGCCGCAGCGCGAACGCCTCCTCGGGCGAGGTGTCCACCGTGGTCGCCTCGCTGTCGAACTCCATGGCGTCGTGCAGCGCCCGGCCCAGCGCCACCACCGCCGCCTGCACCGTGGCCGCCCCGCCCGCCACCTCGGCCGCGAACCCGGCGACCTCGGGGAAGGGCGCCACCCGGGGCGAGGCGCCGAGGAAGTGGTGCGGCGCCTGCGGGTCGAGGCTGGCCACCCCGGCGATCTCGGCCGGCAGGTCGGCCAGGGGGGGCGAGTGGTCCGGCCCCTCGGCCGCCTCCGTCCGCTCCACCCGGGCGCGCAGGGTGAATTCCGTAGTGCGCTCGGGCTGGCGGAAGGCCATCTCGGTCACCCGGTTGCCCCAGAAGTCCAGCCGCTCGCCGCGCTCGGCCGGGCCGGGCCGGGCGGTGATCTGGCCGGCGATGAGCCGCTGCCGGCCCGGCAGGTCGGCCGGCATCAGGCGCAGCAGGTTGCGCCCCGCCGCGGCCGGCGGGTCGTAGTCATAGCGGATGCGGGCGGTGAGGTCGTAGAGCATCAGGCGAAATACTCCCGCCCCAGCAGGTCGGAAAGCCGCGCCAGCCCGTCGCGCAGCGCGTCCAGCGCAGGGGTGTCGACCTCGGCCGGCGCCCGCACCGCAAGCCCGGTGTGCAGCAGCAGGATCTCGCGCGGAAGCGGGGGCATCGGGCCCTCGTCAGCCTCGCGCGGCAGCTGGGCGATGTGGGCGCGCAGCTCGGACAGCTGGTAAAGCACGGCGCGGGGATTGTCGTCGTCCAGCCCCAGCAGGTCCACCACACTGTCGCGCCCCACGCCGATGGGGAACCGCCGGCGGTGGGTCATCACGCTGTCGCCGAACTCGATCAGCAGCTCCAGCGAGCCCTCGGGCGCCGCCGGATCGGCGAAGGTGGCCAGCGCCGCCGCCATGGCCTCGGCCCGTTCCAGCGCCCGGCCGATGGCGAGGAACCGCCAGCCGGTGGAGCGGTACATGTTCTCGTGCACCAGCCCGGCCAGCCCCGCCACCTTGCGCAGCACCTGGCTCAGCGCGCGGGCGGCGTCGTCGCCGGGCGCGGTGCCCTCCATCCCCTCGGCCAGCGCGGAAAGGTCGCCCAGCGCCTGCCAGCCGTCGGCCGAGAAACGGTCGCGCAGCCGCCCGGCGCAGCCGCGGGCGCGGCCGATCCGCCCAGCCAGCGCGGCCGAGAACCCGTCGCGCGGCTTGATCCCCATGCGGGTCAGGTGGCTGCCCAGCCGGTCGAGCAGCGGCGTGGCCTCGGCCCCCGTCTCGGCCAGCCGCAGGTGCCAGGCGCGCAAGAGGCGGGTGGCGGTCTCGGCGCGTTCGACATAGCGGCCCAGCCAGTAGAGGTTGTCGGCCGCCCGCGCCGGCAGGGGGGTGCGCAGGGGGCGGGAGCTGACCGGCCCCAGCATCGAGGTGCGCGGCACCGGCGCGTCGGAGACCACCCAGACATCGGCCACCGCGCCCCCCCGCTGCATGGCGATGGCGGTGGCGTCCTCGGTATGGCCCACGCGGGCATAGCCGCCGGGCATCACCGTCCAGCCGGAGTCCGTGCGGGCCAGGAACACCCGCAGCGACATGGGCCGCGGGCGCAGCCCCTCCTCGGTCCAGACCGGGGCGGTCGAGAGGCGCACCGTCTCCTGCCCCACCAGCGCCGCGCCGTCGCGTGCCAGCCATTCGGCCAGCGGCAGGTCGGCGTTGCCGGCGACGGTGGGATGCTCGGCCTCGAAGGGCAGGCGGTTGGCCAGCGCGGGGCCCAGGGTCAGGCGGGCGATGTTCTGTTCCACCCAGTCGCGTTCCGCCGGCTGGCCGCACCACCAGGTGGCGATGTTGGGCATGATCAGCGCCTCGCCCCGCAGCGCCTGGCAGATGGCGGGCAGGAAGGCGAGGAAGGCGCGGGTCTCCAAGAGCCCCGAGCCCAGCGCGTTGATCATCGCCAGATGCCCGCCGCGCACCGCCTGGACCAGCCCGGGGGTGCCCAGCCGCGAGCGGGCGTCAAGCTCCAGCGGGTCGGCGAAGCCCGCGTCCAGCCGCCGCCACAGCACATCCACCGGCTGCGGCCCCTCGACCGTGCGCACCATGGCCCGCCCGCCCTCCACCGTCAGATCCTCGCCCTCCAGCAGGGTGAAGCCCAGGTAGCGGGCGATATAGGCGTGTTCGAAATAGGTGTCGTTCAGCGGCCCCGGGGTCAGGATGCCCGGCCGGCTGCCGGGGCTTTGCCGCAGCCCCTCCAGCGCATCGCGGAAACGGCGGAAGAACCCGGCCAGCCGGTGCACGGGCGTGCGCTGGAACAGTTCGGGGAACACCCGGCTGGTCGCCACCCGGTTCTCCAGCGCGAAGCCCGCGCCGGAGGGGGCCTGCGTGCGGTCGCCCAGCACGAACCAGCCGCCATCGGGGTTGCGGGCGATGTCGAAGGCGATGAAGTGCAGGAAATGCCCGCCCGCCGGGGTGACGCCGACCAGCGGCCGCAGCCATTCGGTGTTGCGCGCCACCACCTCGGCCGGCAGCAGCCCCTCGCGCACCAGCCGGGCGGGGCCGTAGAGGTCGGCCATCACCGCTTCCAGCAGTTCCGCCCGCTGGCAGAGGCCGGTCTCGATCGCCGACCATTCGCTTTCCGCGATCAGCACCGGCACCGGCGACAGCGGCCAGTCGCGTTCCACCCCGCCCGCGGCCTCGCCGTACTGGCGGAAGAACACGCCCGCGTCGCGCAGGTACTGCCGGGCGCGGGCGAAGCGGGCGGCGCGGTCGGGCTCGTCCATCGCGGCCAGCGTCAGCACCAAGGACTCCCACACCGGGCGCATCAGGCCCTCGGCGTCGAACACCTCGTCGGCCACGCCGGGCAGCGGGGAATAGCCCTCGATCAGGTCGCTCAGCGGATCGGTTTCGGCAGGCTCGGCCATCGTCACAATCCGGGCGGGCGCCGCAGGTCCAGCGTCATCGGGAACTCGGGGTGGGGCGCCTCGGCCGGCGGGGCATAGGCGTCGGGGCTGTGGCCATGGGGGAAGAACCGGGCCAGCCGCCGCGCCTCGGCCTCGTTGCCGTTCACGGGGAAGGTCTCGTAGTTGCGCCCGCCCGGATGGGCCACGTGATAAGTGCAGCCCGCCAGCGCCCGGCCCGACCAGGTGTCGTAGATGTCGAAGGTCAGGGGCGCATGGGGCTTGATCAGCGGGTGCAGCGCGGTGGCGGGCTGCCAGGCCTTGTACCGCACCCCGGCCACCGCGGTGCCGTTCTGCACCGCCCGCAGGGGCACGGTGCGGCGGTTGCAGGCGACGCTATAGCGGCCGGGGTCGGGGGCGCTCAGCTTCACCTGCAACCGTTCGGTGGAGCTGTCGGTATAGCGCACGGTGCCGCCGATGGCCCCGGTCTCGCCCAGCACGTGCCAGGGCTCCAGCGCCATGCGCAGCTCCAGATGCACGCCTTCCGCCTCCACCTCGCCGCAGAAGGGAAAGCGGAACTCGGCCAGCGCCTGGAACCATTCCGGCGACAGGTCGAAGCCATGGGCGCGCAGGTCGGCCAGCACGTCCAGGAAATCGGCCCAGACATAGTGCTGCAGCATGAATCGGTCGTGCAGCGCGGTGCCCCAGCGGGTCAGCGGGCCGTCGATGGGCGCGGCCCAGAACCGCGCGATCAGCGCGCGGACCAGCACCTGCTGGGCCAGCGACATCCGGGCATTCGGCGGCATCTCGAAGCCGCGGAACTCCACCAGCCCCAGCCGGCCGGTGGGGCCGTCGGGCGAATAGAGCTTGTCGATGCAGATCTCGGCGCGATGGGTGTTGCCGGTTACGTCGGTCAGCACGTTGCGCAGCAGCCGGTCCACCACCCAGGGCAGCGCCTTGTCCCCCGGGGCGGGGATCTGGGCCAAGGCGATCTCGGCCTCGTAGAGCGCGTCGTGCCGCGCCTCGTCGATCCGGGGGGCTTGGCTGGTGGGTCCGATGAAGAGCCCGGCGAAGAGGTAGGAAAGCGAGGGGTGCCGGTTCCAGTGCAGGATCAGCGACTTCAGCAGGTCGGGCCGGCGCAGGAAGGGGGAATCGTTGGGCGTGGCGCCGCCCACCACCACATGGTTGCCGCCGCCGGTGCCGGTGTGGCGGCCGTCGATCATGAACTTGTCGGCGCCCAGGCGGGACTGCCGCGCCTCCTCGTAGATCGCCTCGGTGGTGGCCACGCAGTCGTCCCACGAATGCGCCGGGTGGATGTTGACCTCGATCACCCCGGGGTCGGGGGCCACGCGGATCACGTTCAGCCGCGGGTCGTGCGGGGGGGCATAGCCCTCGACATGCACCTTGAGCCCCAGCCGGGCCGCCGCCGCCTCGGCCGCCGCCAGCAGTTCCAGATAATCCTCCAGCGCCACCGTGGGCGGCATGAAGACGCAGAGCCGCCCCTCGCGCGCCTCCACCGCCAGCGCGGTGCGGACATGGCCGTCGATCTCGGGATCGCCGGTGCCCTGCGCGACCAGGTGCTGGCCGGCCGTGCCTTCCACGAAATGCGCCATCGGCTGGGTGCGGCGCTCCTCCTCGATGGGCTGGGGGTCGGGCAGCGGGTCGCGTTCCACCGTGGGGTCGGTGGGGTTGATGTAGGGATAGGCCGAGGGCGCCACGAAGGGCAGGCTGTCCAGCGGCAGGCGATAGCCCACCGGGCTGTCGCCGGGCACCAGGAACATGTGGCCCCGCCGCAGCCGCCATTTCTCGGACCGCCAGACCCGCCCGTCGCGCGCCTGCGCCACCTGCACCGGCAGCACGAAGCCCACCGGGTTGGTCAGCCCGCGGTTGAACACCGCGGCGATGCGGTGGCGGGCCTCGGCGTCCTTCAGCTCGCTGTTCGCGGGGGTGACGTTGGGGGGAAGGTTGGCCTCCTTCACCAGCCATTCGGCCGGATCCTCGAAGGCGGGGATCACGTTGGCCTCCTCGATCCCGATCCCGGCGGCGATCTCGCGCAGCAGTTCCTGCGCCTGCAACGGGGTCGCCCCGGTCTCCTCGCCCTCCTGCGCGATCAGGCCGGGGTTCTGCCAGACCGGCTTGCCGTCCGCCCGCCAGTAGAGGCTGAAGGTCCAGCGCGGCAGGGTCTCGCCCGGATACCACTTGCCCTGGCCGTAGTGCAGGAAACCCCCCGGCGCGAAGCGGCCTTGCAGGCGGCGGATCAGCCGGTCGGCCAGGATGCGCTTGGTGGGCCCCACCGCGTCGGTGTTCCACTCGGCGCTTTCGAAATCGTCGATGGAGACGAAGGTGGGCTCGCCCCCCATGGTCAGCCGCACGTCACCCTCTTGCAGCGCGGTATCCACCTTGCGGCCCAGCGCGTTCAGCGCCTGCCAACTCTCGTCGCTGAACGGCCTGGTGATGCGCGGGTGTTCGGCGACCCGGGTGACCTTCATGTCGAAGTCGAAGGAAACCTCGGCCTGCCCGGTGTAGCCGCCCGAGATGGGCGCGGCGTTGCGGTAGTGGGGGGTGGCGGCCAGCGGGATGTGGCTTTCCCCGGTCAGCAATCCGCTGGTCGGGTCCATCCCGATCCAGCCGGCCCCGGGCAGATAGACCTCGGCCCAGGCGTGCAGGTCGCAGAAATCCACCTCGGTCCCGCTGGGCCCGTCCAGCGCCTTGAGATCGGGCTTCAGCTGGATCAGGTAGCCCGAGACGAAACGCGCGGCGAGGCCCAGGTGCCGCAGCACCTGCACCAGCAGCCAGGAACTGTCCCGGCAGGAGCCGCGCTTCTGGTGCAGCGTCTCCTCGGGGGTGAAGACCCCGGGCTCCATGCGGATGACATAGGCGATCTCGTCGCTGACCCGGCGGTTGACCTCCACCACGAAATCCACCGTGCTGTCGGCCTGCCGGGGGATGGTGTCGAGCAGGGCCTGAAGCCGCGGGCCCGCGGGCTCGGGGCGGCGGTAGATCGTGAGGTCGTCCACCAGGTCCAGCGGATAGTCGAAGGGGAATTTCGTCGCCCCCTCCTCCACGAAGAAGTCGAAGGGGTTGTAGACCGACATGTCGGCCACCAGGTCGACCTCGATTTTCAGCTCCGTCACCGGCTCGGGGAAGACGAAGCGCGCCAGCCAGTTGCCGTAGGGGTCCTGCTGGTGGTTCACGAAATGCGGCTGCGGCGAGACCTTCAGCGAATGCGAGATCACCCGGGTGCGCCCCTGCGGCGCCGGGCGCAGGCGGATCACCTGCGGGCTGAGGATCACCGGCTGGTCGTAGCGGTAATGCGTCAGATGGGTGAGCGCGGCCTTGATCGACATGAAGCGGCTTCCCGGTGGTTCCGGCGCCCAGCTTCCACGAGTTTCGCCCGGGGTGCCAGCCCGCGATCCGCCCGGCGGCGGGAAAACCGGCCGAGGGGGCGGGAGATGCCTGTTTCGCGGTCGCCCGGGGAGGGGCCCGCTCATCAAGCCTTGCGGCTTTCTTCGCTGGGGGACGAGCGAAGAGAGCCGCGAGGCTCGATGAGCGGCCGGTTGCCCTCAGGGGTCCCCCGGCACCCCGAAGGCCGGCGCGCCGGAGGGGTTCAGGGCGCGGGTGACGTAGCCCTCCATCTCCGGCTCCCATCGCGCCCAGAGCGCGGCCAACGCGGCGATGGGGTCGTGCTCCGTCCAGTCCACCCGCAGGTCGGCCACCGGCCAGGCCACCTCGCCCACCACGAGGAGCCCCGCCGAATGCATCGGTCCGGCCTCGCCCCCCGCATCGCGGCCGGCGGAAAGCGCGGCCACCAGCCGGGCGGGCAGCGGGCCGGGGGCGGCGGAGAAGGCGTCGCGCATCGCCGCGGGCACGCCTTCATGCGCCAGCAGGTTGCCCCCCGCCATCACCCCCGCGCCCTCGGCCAAGGCATGGAGCCCCAGCGCGCCCTCGCCGGAGAAGCCCGCGATCCGCCCGCCGCGGTCCACCAGCATCAGCTGGCGGAAGCGGGCATCGGCCCCCGCCTCGGCCACCAGCCGGGCCAGCGCCTCGGGCGCGGTCAATCCTCCGGCCATCAGGTCGAGGCCGCGGGACCCCAGCCGCGGGTCGGTCACGTTCTGGCTGGCCACCACCCCCACGCCGGCCCGCGCATGGGCGCAGCGCGCCGCCACTGCGGGGGAGGAGGAGGCGATGGCGATGCCGAAGGCGCCGGTCTCGGCGCAGCGGGCGGCGATGGAAATCGTCATCGGATCAGTCCGGGATCACGGCGGTGGCCTCGATCTCCACCAGCCATTCGGGGCGGGCCAGCGCGGTGACCACGAGGCCGGTCGAGACCGGGAACACGCCTTTCAGCCAGCGCCCCATCTCGCGATACACCGGCTCGCGGAACCGGATGTCGGTCAGGTAGACGACCACCCGGCAGACGTGTTCCAGCGTGCCCCCGGCCTCGCGCATCAGCATGTCGATGTTCTCCATCGCCTTGCGGGCCTGCGCCTCGGGGTCGCCGATATGCAGCGATTCGCGGGTGTCGAGGTCCTGCGCGATCTGGCCGCGGACGAAGACGGTGCGGCCGCGGGCCACCACCGCCTGGCAGAGGTCGTTGTCCAGCTTCTGCTCGGGGTAGGTCCGGGCGGTGTTGAAGGGGCGGATGCGGGTGTGGACGGGCATTCGGGGCTCCGGGGTTCTGGCGGCGAGCCGGGGGCTTCGCGCCCCCCGGACCCCCGCGGGATATTTATGGACAGAAGAAGGGTCAGGGCAGAAGTTCCGCCAGTTCGCGGCGGAAGGAAAGCGCGTCTCCGGTCTCGGCGGTGTTAGGGGCGGGTTCGTCCAGTTCCTCGGCATAGCGGCGGCCGGCATAGGTGGCCCAGGCGATGGGCCCGGGGGCGGCGGCGTCGCCGATGAGTTTCAGGGTCTGGATGCCGGCGGCCTGCCAGTCCAGGGCCTTGAGCTCATGGTAGAGCGCGTCGTCGGGGGTGCGGCTGGTGACCATGACCACGGCCTCGGCGGGCAGGGCGGTCCGTGCCCCGGTCCAGGCGCAGCCGAGGGTGACCTCTTTCGCCCCGATGGCCTCGGGCGCCTTGGAGGGGATCACGTTGACCCCCAGCGACAGCAGCCGGCGCATGATGGTACCCTGTTCCAGGGTGTTGTGCGCCCACTCCGCCACCTGAACCGCGGGGGTGACGAAATCCACCGTGCAACCGCGGGCCACCAGCGCCTCGGCGATCACCGAGCCCATGTAGTAGTGATCGTCGTCGTAGAGCATCACCCTGGCGCCCGTGGGTCCGAGGCCGGCCATCAGGTCGTCGGGGGTATAAAGGGGCATGGCCGGGTCGGTGGGGATCGGCGCCAGGTGCAGCCGGGCGACGGCATCCCGCCGCCAGGTGCTGCCGGTGGCGATGGCGACGTGCTGGAAACCCATGTCCAGCACATCCTCGGCCGTCAGGCGGCTGTCCAGATAGGTCTCCACGTTCGGCATCGGCGCGATCTGGCCGGTGCGGTAGTCGGCCACCCTTCCCCAGGCGGCGAGCCCCGGCAGTCCGCGTTCCCGCGCCACCCGGCCGCCCAGGGTGGTGGTGGCCTCGGCCAAAGCCACCCGGTAGCCCCGCCGCCCGAGTTGCAGCGCCGCCTCCAGCCCCGCCGGCCCGGCGCCGACGATCAGGACGGACTCGGACGGCCCCTTGGGGCGCGGCCGTTCCGGGTGCCAGCCCTTGCGCCATTCCTCCATGAACGCCGTGTTCTGGGTGCAGCGGCTGATCGCCCCGGTCATGTCCCCCGAGACGCAGATGTTGCAGCCGATGCATTCGCGGATGTCGTCGAACCGGCCTTCCTCGATCTTCCTCGGCAGGAAGGGGTCGGCGATGGAGGGGCGGGCGGCGCCGATGAAGTCGAGGATCCCCTCCCGCACCTGCCGCACCATGGCGTCGGCCGAGGTGAAGCGGCCCACCCCCACCACCGGCCTGGTCGTGAGATCCTTGATCCCGCGCACCAGATCCTCCTGCGCCCCCTCGGGGGTGAAGCGCGAGGTGCCCGAGCAGTTCTCCCAGGTCCCATGCGCCAGGTCCCAGAGGTCGGGCAGGTCGGCGTGCATTCCGATGAAGTCGCGGAGTTCGCCGTTGGAGAGGCCCAGCGGGCCGGCCTCGTGCAAGGACAGCCGCAGGGTGATGGCCATCTCGCCGCCGGTTTCCTCGCGCGCCTCCTCCACGACTTCCCGCACGAAGCGGGCGCGGTTTTCCAGCGAGCCGCCGTATTCGTCGCTCCGCTGGTTGGTGGCGCGGGACAGGAAGTGCTGGAAGATGCCGAAGCCGTGGGCGCCGTAGAGGCACACGAGGTCGAAGCCCGCCGCCTGCGCCCGGCGGATGGCGTTGCGGAACCAGCGGCGGATGTCGCGGATATCCTCGCGGTCGATGGTGCGGGCCTGCACCGGGTCGGCGGTGAAGGTCAGGATCGGGCCGCCGGTCACGGCCAGGGGCACCTCGCGGGTATAGAGGTTGGGGCCGTTGATCCCGGAATAGGCCAGCTGGATCCCGGCCAACGCCCCGTGCGACTTCATCGCCCCGGCCATCCGGGCCAGGGCGGGAATGTCGCGGTCGTCCCACAGGCGCTGTTCGATGAAGGGGGTGATTTCCGAGGTCGGATGCACCTCGGTCTGTTCGGTGAAGATCACGCCCCAGCCGCCTTCTGCCTTGGTCCGCCGCATCTCGGCCACCGCCGAGGGGTCGCGATAGCCGCCGCCGTTGCAATGCGGCACCTGGTAGAAGCGGTTCTTGGCCACCTTCGGGCCGATCCTGACCGGCTCGAACAGCACGTCATAGCGGGCGGGGCGGGTGTCGCGGGGCATGGGGCTCACTCCACGGGGCGGAAGTCGGCGCCCTGGGTCGAGAGGCGCGCGGGGTCGGGGGGGATCAGGTCGGCGATGAGCAGCGCGGGGCCGGGGCCGGCCTGGGCGAGGATGGTGCCGTCGGCGGAGACGAGGCAGGAGCCGCCGGTATAGGTCAGGTCGCCCTCGGCGCCGCAGTGGTTGGCATAGGCGATGGCCACCCCCTGCATCGCCGCCTGCGCCGGCACGGTCAGGCCGGGGACATGGGTGAAGGGCAGCATGTTGGCGGTGGGGCAGAGGATCAGCTGCACGTCCCGGTCGGCCAGCGCGCGGACCAGCGGGGCGAACTCGATGTCGTAGCAGATCAGCAGCGCGGTCGGGGTGCCCAACAAGTCGAAGGTCGCCAGCCGGTCGCCGGGGGCGAAGAGCCGACGCTCGCGCGCGCCGTAAAGCTGGGTCTTGCGGTAGAGGGCCAGCCTTTGTCCGTCCGGGCCCCAGATCATGGCGGTGTTGTAGAGCGCGTCACCCTCGCGCTCCGCCAGCCCCACCGCCAGCGCGCACCCCGCCTCGGCAGCCAGCGGCCCCAGCGCGGCGTCCCATTCCGCGGCCGTCCGCGCCCCGGCGGCCGGATCGGCGTTGTAGCCGGGCAGGTACAGTTCAGGGAACACCGCCACCTGCGCGCCGGCGGCGGCCGCAGCCGCCAGCGCGCGGCGCAGGGATACGAGGGCCGGCCCGACCGCCCCCGCGGGCGACCGGTCCTGATGGATGGCTAGGCGCATGGGACTATCCCGGGTCGGGGCGGCTCCTCGCTTCCTCCGGTCGCTCTTCGCTGCGAAGCGCGCCCGGAAGGAGCGAGGAGCGGCGCAGGGTCACTTCTTCAGGTTCAGCCAGATCGCGTCGTAGAGCTTCTGCGTCTCCTCATCGCAGGCCATGACGAAATCGAACTTCATCCCCTCGGGCGGGTTGTTCTCGGGGCTGTCGCGGATCTCCTCCAGCAGGAAGGGCTCGGTCCCCTCCACCCCGGCGATATAGGCGGCATAGTTGGTCAGCGTCGCCGCGTTCTCGGGCTCCAGCATGAAGTTCATGAACTTCAGCGCCGAGTCGCGGTTGGGCGCGTCCTTCAGCAGCACCACGTTGTCCATCCAGACCACCGCGCCCTCCTTGGGCCAGGCGTATTCGACGTTCGCCCCCTCGGCCCGCGCCTTGGCGGAAAAGCCGTTGTAGATCATCCCCGCCGCGGCATCGCCCGAGACCAGCACGTCCTTCGCCGTGTCCGAGCCGAAGGAGGCCCAGTGCGGCTTGGCGGCCAGCAGCATGTCCATCAGCGCCCGCAGCTGCTCGCGGTCCTGCGTGCATTGCGGGATGCCGAGGTACATCGAGCCCAGCGCCAGCACCTCGCCCTGGCTGTCCAGCACGTTGATCCGGCCGCGCAGCTCCGCCGGCGGGTCGAAGATGATGCCCAGCGTGCCGATGTCGCCCTGGAAGACGTCGCGGTTCACCGAGAAGCCGGTCGAGCCCCACTGATAGGGGATCGAATGCCGGCGGCCGGGGTCGAAGGGCACGTCCAGCCATTCGTCCTGGATATTGCCGAAGTTCGGCACCTCGGACGGTTCGAAGGTGTCCAGCAGGCCCTGGTCGCGCATGATCTGCACCATGTAGTCGCCGGGCATCGCCACGTCGTACTGGCCCAGCCGCCCGGCCTTCAGCGCTGCCAGCATGGCCTCGTTGCTGTCGTAGGTGTCCATGGTGACGGCGATGCCGGTCTCGGCGGTGAACTTGTCCAAGAGCTCCTGCGGCATGTACTCGAAGAAGTTGTAGATCGAGAGCTGCTGGGCCTGCGCCGTGCCGGCGACCAGGATCGCGGCGGTGGCCATGAGGTAGGACTTTTTCATCTTCGGACTCCCCTGTTGTGGTTTTCAGGCCCTCTGGCCCCTTCGGTTGATCAGGTAGCTGAGCGTCACGAACAGCATCGAGACGCCCAGGAGCATGGTGGAGATCGCCATGATGTTCGGCTTGATCCCCTGCTTGACCGAGTTGAAGATCGCGGTCGGCAGCGTCTCCATCCCCGCGCCCTTGACAAAGTTGGTGATCAGGAAATCGTCCAGCGAGATGATGAAGGCCAGCAGCCAGCCCGAGATCACCCCCGGCGCCAGCAGCGGCAGCAGGATCAGCCGGAACGCCTGCCAGCGGGTGGCGTAGAGGTCGCGGGCGGCCAGTTCATACGACTCCTCGATCCCCTGCAACCGGGCCGAGATCGGCAGATAGGCGAAGGGGATGCAGAAGGTGATGTGGGCGACCAGGATGGTGGCGTAGCCGGTACGCCAGCCGATGGCGGTGAAGAAGATCAGCGTGGCCACCGCGGTGACGATCTCGGGCACCATCAGCGGCAGGCTGATCAGCCCGAAGCTGAGCGTGCGGCCGCGGAACCGCCCGCCCCGCACCATCGCCACCGCCGCGGCCACCGCGATGGTGGTGGCCGCGGTGGAGGCCATCAGCGCGATGGTCACCGAGTTCCAGGCCGCGGCGCGGAAGATGGGCGATTCCGGGCCGCTGAACACGTCCACGTACCAGCGGGTGGAGAACCCGCCCCAGGCGGTGATCGACCGGCTGTCGTTGAAGGAATAGACCATCACCACGATCAGCGGCACGTAGAGGATGGTCAGGCACAGCGCGGTCAGCCAGCCGAAGCCCGCATAGCGGCGGATGTCGGGGGCGCGGGCCATCACCTGCCCCCCTTCGCCGCGGCGCGGGCCTGCCACAGCAGGACCATCAGCACCATGGTCAAGAGGATCATCGAGACTGCCGCGCCGAAGGGCCAGTTGCCCATGCTGCCGCGGAACTGCTCGTCGATCAGCGAGCCGATCATGTAGGTCCGCGCGCCCCCCAGCAGGTCGGGCGCGAGGAAGGCGCCGAGGGATGGCACGAACACCAGGATGCAGCCCGCCACGATCCCGGGCTTCACCACCGGCAGCACGATATGGCGCAGCGTGGTCCAGGGCCCGGCATAGAGGTCGCGCGCCGCCTCGGACAGCGCGAAGTTGTAGCGTTCCACCGCCGCATAGATCGGCAGCACCATGAAGGGCAGGTAGCTGTAGAACAGGCCCAGCTGCACCGCGATGTTGGTGTTGATGATCGCCAGCGGCCGGTCGATCAGCCCGATCATCATCAGCGCCTCGTTGAACGGCCCCTGGTCGCGCAGCAGGAACCGCAGGGACACGGTGCGGATCAAGAGGTTCACCCAATAGGGCACGGTGATCAGGAACACCCACATCGCCCGGGTGCGGGGGTTGCGGGTGGCGATGAACCAGGCGGTGGGAAACCCGATCAGCAGGCAGAAGAAGGTGGCCAGCGCCGCCTGCCAGATCGAGCGCCAGAAGATTGCGATATAGGTCCATTCGATGGTCGGCGGCTCGTCCCCGAACAGCCCGCGGTCGATGAAGAACTGGTCATAGGCGGCCAGGCTGAACTGCCAGACCACCCCGCCGCGGAAGTCCTTGGTCAGCACCGAATAGACCGCCATCAGCGCCACCGGCACCAGCAGGAAGAGGCCGATCATCAGCCAGGTCGGCGCCAGCAGCGGCGCCACCAGCCCGCGCCAGCCGGTGCCCCTTGCGCCGCTGTCCTCGACCCCGCCTGCCATCAGTCCACCAGGAGGCGCGCCGCGCCTTCCTCGATGTGCAGCCCCACCTCGGCCCCCGGCGCGGGCAGCTCGGTGCGGGTGGAGTTCTGCAGCCGCATGTTCAGCTCGGTCCCGTCCGCCAGCCGGGCCAGCAGTTGCAGGTCGGTGCCGAGGTAGATCAGCCGTTCCACCCGCGCGGTCAGGTCGGCCCCGGCCAGGGGCGCCAGCGACAGCCGCTCGGGCCGGATCGAGACGTGATGCGCCCCGGGGGCCAGCCCCTCCGGCGCCTCGGCCAGAAGCTCGTGCCCGCCGGGCAGGGTGACGCGAGCCCGGCCGCCGGAAATCGCCCCCACCATGACCGGCAACAGGTTGGTCTCGCCGATGAAGTCGGCCACGAAGCGGTTCACCGGGGCCTCGTAGATCTCCCGCGGGGTGCCCACCTGCTGCACATGGCCCGCCGACATCACCGCGATGCGGTCGGACATGGTGAGGGCTTCCTCCTGGTCATGCGTCACGAAGACGAAGGTGATCCCCGTGGTCTCCTGCAACTGCTTCAGTTCCACCCGCATCGCCTGCCGCAGCTTCAGGTCCAGCGCCGACAACGGCTCGTCCAAGAGCAGCACCCGCGGCCCCGGCGCCAGGGCGCGGGCCAGCGCCACCCGCTGCTGCTGCCCGCCCGACAGCTGCGCCGGCAGGCGCTGGGCGAAGGCGGTCAGGTGCACCATCCCCAGCATCTCGTCCGCCCGGGCGGTGCGCTCGGCCAGCCCCACGCCCTGCATCTTCAACCCGAAGGCCACGTTGTCGCGCACGTTCATGTGGGGGAACAGCGCGTAGTGCTGGAAGACGGTGTTCACCGGCCGCTTCTCCGGCGGCAGCGCGGCGATGCCCTGCCCGAACAAAGCGATCTCGCCCGCCGTCACATCCTCGAACCCCGCGATGCAGCGCAGGAGCGTGGTCTTGCCGCAGCCGGATGGCCCCAGCAGGGTGAAGAACTCGTTGTCCGCGATCGCCAGCGACACGCCCTTCAGCGCCTCGAACGTGCCATAGCGTTTCACGACGCGGCGGATGCCGATGGCTTCCTGCATGAATCTCTCGCGGGTGGCCGGCGATTCGGGGTGGACGGGGGCGCGCATACCCCCGCATTCTGCCGCAAAGCGTAAATGCCGCAAGGACAGGGGGTATATAACCCCAAGGGGGTATGATGGAGCCCTTGCCCAACGCCGCCGAGGCGGTGCTGGCCGACTGCATCCGGCTGGTGGGCGCGCCGGGGTTCGAGGCGCGGCTGGCGGCGTTCCTGCGCCGCTGCATCGCCTGCGACAACGTGGTGCTGATCGCCTATCTGCGCAGCGCCCCGCCGCAGGTGCTGTACCAGCAGGCCGACGACCCGCGGGTGTTCCGCGACCTGCAACGGCTCTACGTCGCCGGGGCCTATCTGCTCGACCCCTATCACGACCTGCACCTGAACCGGATCTCGCCGGGGGCCTATCGGCTCCTGGACATCGCGCCCGACCAGTTCCAGCGCAGCCGCTACTATCTCGACTACTACCGCCAGACCACGCTGACCGACGAGCTGACCTTCGTGAGCTACCCCGACGACGACACCACGATGACCATCTGCCTGGGCCGCGACGCCACCACGCCGCGCCCCTTCGGCGCCCAGGCGCGCGAGGCTGCGGCGCGGATCGCCCCGGTGGTCGCCGCCCTGGCGGACGGGCACTGGACCCGCCGCGCCGCCGCCCGCGCCGCCGCGCCCGAGCCGCTGGTGCAGGACGACCCGCCCGGCCACCTGCGCCGGGTGCTGGAGGCGCGGCACGGCATCCGGCTGTCGCCCCGGCAGGCCGAGGTGGCGATGCTGATCCTGCAAGGGCATTCCTCGGTCTCCATCGGGTTGCGGCTGGGGCTCTCGGCGCAGACGGTGAAGGTGTTCCGCCGCCAGCTTTACGCCCGCTGCACCATCGCCTCGCAGGCGGAGCTGTTCGCATTACTGCTGCCGCTCCTGACCGGAGGGCAGGCGGCTTAGGGCACGGCTAACCCCGGATCAAGGATTCGCTGGTTTTGCCGAAGCCCGGCCTGCCGCATGATCGCCGCCACCCCGAATGGCCAAGGAAAGCCCCGATGATCCGCACCGGCGAGGACTACCGCAACTCCATCCGCGACGGCCGCAGGGTCTTCGTCAACGGCGAACGGGTGGAGGACGTGACCGCCCATCCGCAGTTCAAGCCGCTGGTCGACATCCGCGCCCGCATCTTCGACATGGCGCACGACCCTCGCACCGCCCCGGTGATGACCGTGCGGCAGGACGGCGAGGTCAACGCCATCGGCAGCGCCCTGCCCTATTCGCAGGACGACTGGTGGGCCAAGCGGCGGGCCACCGACACGGTGATGGAGGAGGTGGGCGGCGTCGTCACCCGGGTGGGCGACGAGACGGTGGGCGAGATGTGGTCGCTGTATGACGGCGCCGACCTGCTGAACGAGGTCGACCCGCAGTTCGCCAGGAACATCGAGCACCACATCCTGCGGGTGCTGCGGCAGGACCCGTTCCACGTCTCGGCCAATACCGATCCGAAGGGGGATCGCTCGAAGGCCCCGCAGGACCAGGATCCCGACATGCTGCTGCATGTGGTGAAGGAGACGGATGCCGGCATCGTGGTGCGGGGGGCGAAGTACGAGACCGCCGCCGCCTATGCCAACCAGGCCTTCACCAAGCCCACCATCGCCAACTGGGGCAATGCCGCCTATTCCGACTATGCCGTGGGCTTCATCTGCGACCTCGCCTCGCCCGGGCTGACCTTCATCTGCCGCACCGGCTTTGCCGGCCGCGCGCCGGCCGAGGACTATCCGCTGTCCAACCGCTTCGACGAGGTGGACACGCTGGTGATCTTCGACAACGTGCTGATCCCGTGGGAGAACGTGCTGTTCTACCGCCATACCCGCGCCGCCGCCTTCATCCGCGCCACCCTGCACCGCTATTCCGCCTTCGCCTTCGTGCAGCGCAACCTGAAGGTCGCGGACCAGCTGATCGGCGCCTCGCTGTTCAACGCCCGGCAGACGGGGTTGGACAAGCAGCAGGCGGTGCAGGAGAAGCTGGCGGAACTGGTGCTCTACCGCGAATCGATCAACGCCCACCTGACCGCGGCGATCACCCTGGCCGAGCGTTCCCCGGCCGGGCTGATGATGCCCAACCAGTCGCTGCTGATGGCGGGCCGGGTGCAGGCCTGTTCGGGGCTTTACGAGGCGATCAACATCGCCCGCGACCTGGGCGGCGGGCAGCTCTGCGTGACACCCGACCATGCCGCCTTCCAGGACCCCGAGACCAAGCCCTGGCTGGACAAGTACTACACCCTGAACGACGACTGGCAGGCCGAGGATCGGCGCAAGCTCCTGGCCTATGCCCGCGACCTGATCTCGTCCGACTATGCCGGGCACCGGCTGGCCTTCCAGATGTTCGCCCAGTCGCCGCGGTTCAACCAGTTGCAGGCGGTCTACCGCAACTTCGACTGGGAGGGGCCGCTGGACTTCGTGCAGAAATCCGCGGGCCTGTCGGACCGCGTGAAGCCCGCCACCGGCCGCCCCGCGGGTGACGGCGCGGTGACCAAATGGTTCGGGCAGGCCCCGGTGGCGAAGGCGGCGGAATAACCTCCCGCCCCTTCTTCTGTCCAGAAATATCCTCGGGGGGTCCGGGGGGCAGACCGCCCCCCCGCTCCGCCCTATCCGCGATGCAGCCCATGACGCTGGAATACCCCGACCGGAAGGCG
>JBBCJM010000069.1:0-12257 GCA_037190175.1 Paracoccaceae bacterium
CGCTGTCATGGTCGAAATGGATGCCGTACAGCCGCACATGGCCGCCGGAGGCCAGCGCCTCGGCCACCGGGTTCGTCGCCGCGGGGGCGTCGCTGCAGGCCGTGGCGCTGCCCTCGGGCGCCGGCGGCCCGCCCCAGGCCATCCGGCTGCGGTCGCGGTAGCGCACGCCGGTCAGCTGCCCGCGGCTGTCGCGGGTCAGCACCGCGCTGCCAGTGACGCCCTGGTCCGAGGTCCAGTCGAGAAACGCCACCCCCTCGCGCACCGCGCCGGTGACGGTGCCGAAGCTGCGGCCGGAATTGTCGCTGAAACACCCCGTCACCGCGGGCCCGTCCTGCTTCAGTTCGATCAGATCCAGCCGCGACAGGGCGAAGACGCCGGTGAAGCGGTCGGGCTCCTCCGGCACGGTCAGCCGGCCCTCGGCCATCAGGTCCTGCAGGTAGATGAAGGGCGCGGCCTCGTCCTGCGCGGCCTCGACCGTGAAGCGCAGCCAGCGCACCGGGGTGCCCGGCACCACCGAGACCAGCGTCGGCCCCTCCTCTCCCGCCGCGAACCGGGCAAGCTCGGTGAAGCCCGCCTCGGGTCCGGTGGCCGAGCCCTCGACCACCACGTCGCGGGCCGAGCCGCCCGTCACCCCGCCCGGCCGCGCGCCCGCCCCGTGCACCCCCACGGCCGAGAGGCTGGCCGGCGCCATCAGCTCCACCACAAAGCTGTAGGGCGGCGGGTTGCGGCGGGTGCCGGTGGTCCAGCCGGCCGCCGGATCGCCGTCGATCAGCGCCGGCGCCCGGGCCGGATCGACCGAGGCCGAGACCAGCACCGTGCCCGCGGCCAGGGTCAGGAGGTTGCGTTCGGCCCGGTCCTGCGCGGGGGCGGCGCCGGCGAGGAGAAGGCCCGTGATCACACCCAACCCGATTGTCCGCATCGCTTCCCCTCCACCGCTGCAACCGAGGATAGGAAGCGATGGGCCCCGCGGCAACCGCCCCGCTTGCAGAGCGGCGCGGGCAAGGGCATGACTGTGGCGCCCGAAGGAGCCCGACATGACCCACGCCTATGAGACCGGCCGCCTGAACCTGCCCTTCGTGGGCATCTCCACCTTCGGCAAGCGGCCCTACGTGCCCGACTGG
This sequence comes from Paracoccaceae bacterium, assembly GCA_037190175.1. GTDB lineage: Bacteria > Pseudomonadota > Alphaproteobacteria > Rhodobacterales > Rhodobacteraceae > JBBCJM01. The sequence goes on from JBBCJM010000069.1 coordinate 1,122, forward strand.
GACCGGATCGAGGCCGACGTGGCGGTGCTGGGCGCGCCCTTCGACTTCGGCACCCAGTTCCGCGCCGGCGCCCGCTTCGGCCCCCGGGCGGTGCGCGAGGCCTCCACGCTCTTCTCCTTCGGCCATGCCGGGGCCTATGACCACGAGGACGAGCGCACCTATCTGCCGGGCGAGGTGCGCATCGTGGACATCGGCGATGCCGACATCGTGCATACCGACACCGAGACCAGCCACGCCAATATCGAGGCCGGCGTGCGGGCGATCCTGAAGGCCGGCGCGCTGCCGGTGGTGATCGGCGGCGACCATTCGGTCAACATCCCCTGCATCCGCGCCTTCGACGGGCAGGGGCCGATCCACATCCTGCAGATCGACGCGCATCTGGACTTCGTGGACGTGCGCCACGGGGTGCGGCACGGCCACGGCAACCCGATGCGGCGGGCGGCGGAGCGGGATTACGTGACCGGCATCACCGCGCTGGGCATCCGCAACGTCAGTTCCACCACCGAGGAAGGCTATGTCGCCGCGCGCGCCATGGGCGACGACATCCTCTCGGTGCGGCAGGTGCGCCGGCTGGGGGTGGAGGAGGTGGTCGCCCGCATCCCCGCGGGCGCGCGGCTCTACATCACCATCGACATCGACGGCTTCTGCCCCTCCATCGCGCCGGGCACCGGCACGCCCTCGCACGGGGGGTTCCTCTACTACGAGGTGCTGGAGATCCTGCAGGCCGCCGCCCGGCGGCACGAGGTGGTGGGGATCGACCTGGTGGAGGTGGCGCCCGACTACGACCCCACCGGCTCCACCGCGATCCTGGCGGCGCAGGTGCTGCTGAACCTGCTGGGCTTCGTCTTCGACGCGCGCAAGCGGGGCTGATACGCCGGCCGCCGCTCTTGCGGAAAGGCCGGGGCTTCGCGCCCCGCAGCCAGTGGTTCACTCGAACCAATGCCGTGAACCACTGGCAACCCCGCGGGATATTCATAGCACCAAAGAAAGCGGGGCCGGTGGAGTGAGGAACCTCAACCGGCTTTCTTTGGTGTCACAAGTATCCTCGGGGGGCCGGGGGGCAGACAGCCGCCCGGGGGTTGGTACAGGGCGCGGAGGGTGGTTGTCCTCGATCCCCCCTCACCGATACAGAAGCGACTTCCCCGCGTGGAACACGTGCACCTTGGCCGGGGCCGCGCCCAGCCGCACGGTCTGGTGGCGCAGGCCGGGGTGGATGCCGGCCAGCTTGGCGATCACCACCGGGGCCTCGCCCTGCCGCTTGAAGTAGAGCTGCGTCACCTCGCCCAGGGCTTCGGTGATCTCCACCTCGCCGGTGTAGATCGGATCGCCCTCGGTCGCGACCAGATCCTCCGGCCGCACCCCGATGTTCACCTTCATGCCGCGGTCGGCGTCCATGGTGGGCACGGTGGAGCGGGCGATGCCGCCGCCGGCGAGCTTGATCGTGGTGACCGGCCCGGTCTCCACCACCTCGCCCGGCATCAGGTTCATCGCGGGAGAGCCGATGAACTGGGCCACGAACTCGTTCTCGGGCCGTTCGTAGAGCTCCAGCGGCGCGCCCACCTGGCTGATCCCGCCGCCCGCCAGCACCACGATGCGGCTGGCCAGCGTCATCGCCTCCACCTGGTCGTGGGTGACGTAGATCATGGTCGACTGCGGCATGGATTCCTTCAGCTGCGCGATCTCGATCCTCGTCGCCACCCGCAGCGCGGCGTCCAGGTTCGACAGCGGCTCGTCGAAGAGATAGACCTTCGGATCGCGCACGATGCTGCGCCCGATCGCCACCCGCTGCCGCTGGCCGCCCGACAGCGCCTTGGGCAGGCGGTCGAGATAGGGGGTCAGCTGCAGGATCCGCGCGGCCTTCTCGATGGCCGCGTCGATCTCGCCCTGCGGCTTCTTGGCAATCTTCAGCGCGAAGGCCATGTTGTCGCGTACCGTCATGTGGGGATAGAGCGCATAGCTCTGGAACACCATGGCGATGCCGCGCTGGGCGGGGGGCACGTCGTTCATCCGCACCCCGTCGATGGTGAACTCGCCCCCGGTGATCCGCTCCAGCCCCGCGATCATCCTGAGCAGCGTGGATTTCCCGCAGCCCGAGGGGCCGACGAAGACGATCAGCTCCCCGGTGGTGATGTCGAGGTCGATGTTCTTGAGGACCTTGACCTCGCCATAGGCCTTTTCCACGTCGACCAGCTTCAAGTCGGCCATGTCCCTTCCCTCCCTCTTATCGTTTCCGCAGCAGCAGGTACTGCCACGGCCCCAGCCGGATGCCGGGAACGGCGGCCACCGCCCCGATCTCGGCCCCGATGGGTGCCCAGTCGCCGGCGGGCAGGTCCGGTTCGGCCTCTTCCTCGCCCAGGTTGAAGGCCGCGAAGATCGTCTCGTCGCCGAAGCGGGTGAAGCTGGCGATATTGCCCTGCGCCTGCGGCAGGGTCATGCCGCCCGTGCGCAGCACCGGATGCGCGCGGCGGAAGGCCAGCGCCCGGCGGTAGTGGTTCAGGACCGAGCCCGGGTCGGGCTCCTGCGCGGCCACCGACAGCGGACGGTGCTGCGGCTTGACCGGCAGCCAGGGGGTGCCGGCCGAGAACCCGCCCGCGCCGTTGTCGGTGATCCAGACCATGGGGGTGCGGCAGCCGTCGCGGCCCTTGAACTCGGGCCAGAACTCGATCCCGTAGGGGTCGCGCAGCTCCTCCAGCGTCAGCTCCGCCTCGGGCAGCCCCAGCTCCTCGCCCTGGTAGAGGCAGAGCGAGCCGCGCAGGCAGACCATCAGGCTGGCATAGGCGCGGATCGCCGGCGGGGTCAGGCCCCAGCGCGTGGCGTGGCGCACCACGTCATGGTTGGAATAGGACCAGCAGGGCCAGGCATCCGGCGCGGCCGCGTTCATCCGGGCGAAGGTCTCGGCCAGCAACTCGGCGGTCAGCCGCGAGGGTTGCAGCATCTCGAAGGGATAGCACATCTGCACCTTGTCGTTGCCGGCGGTGTATTCGGCCATGATCTCGAGGCCCCGCTGGCTGTCGCCCACCTCGCCCACCGCGGCGGCGGCGAAGGGCTCCAGCACCGCGCGGAAGCGGCGCAGGAAGTCGAGGTTCTCGGGCCGCGACTTGTCGAACAGATGCAACTGGTGGTTGTAGGGGTTGACCTTGGGCGCGGTCTGGTCGTTGCGCTCCTCCACCGGCAGGGACGGGTTGTCGCGCAGGTGGCGGTCGTGGAAATAGAAGTTGATGGTGTCCAGCCGGAACCCGTCCACCCCCCGCGCCAGCCAGAACCGCGCCACGTCCAGCAGCGCGTCCTGCACCGCGGGGGTGTGGAAGTTCAGGTCGGGCTGCGAGGTCAGGAAGTTGTGCAGGTAATACTGTTCCCGCCGGCTGTCCCATTGCCAGGCCGGGCCGCCGAAGATCGACAGCCAGTTGGTGGGGGGCGTGCCGTCGGGGCGGGGGTCGGCCCAGACGTACCAGTCGGCCTTGGGGTTGCTGCGGTCCTGCCGGCTTTCGCGGAACCACGGGTGCCGGTCCGAGGTATGCGACAGCACCAGGTCGATCATCACCCGCAGGCCCAGGTCATGCGCGACCTCGACCACCCGGTCGAAGTCGGCCAGCGTGCCGAACATCGGGTCCACGTCGCAATAGTCGCTGACGTCATAGCCGAAGTCCTTCATGGGCGAGGTGAAGAACGGGCTCAGCCAGATCGCGTCGGCGCCGAGGGCTGCGACATGCGGCAGGCGGGCGGCGATGCCGGCCAGGTCGCCCACCCCGTCGCCATTGCTGTCCTGAAAGCTGCGGGGATAGATCTGGTAGATCACCGCCCCCCGCCACCAGTCGGGGTCCCGCGCCAGCACCTGGCCCTCCATCTCCACCGGCACGACGCTGTTCATTTGACCGACCCGGCCAGCAGGCCGCGCACCAGGAACCGCTGCATCGAGAAGAACACGATCAGCGGCACCAGGATCGAGACGAAGGCCGAGGTGGCGAGGATCTCCCAGTCGCCCCCGCGCGAGCCCATCAGGTTGACCAGGTTGCCGGTCAGCACCTGCTGGTCGTTCGAGGTGCCCAGGAAGACCAGCGCCACCAGCAGGTCGTTCCAGGTCCACAGGAACTGGAAGATGGCGAAGCTGGCGAGCGCGGGGAAGGACAGCGGCAGGATGATCTTGACGAAGATCTGGAACTCGGTCGCCCCGTCCACCCTTGCGTTCTCGATGATGTCGCGGGGCAGGCCGACCATGTAGTTGCGCAGCAGATATATGGCCAATGGCAGGCCGAAGCCGGTATGCGCCAGCCAGATGCCCAGATAGCCCTTGCCGATGCCGATGGCGTTGTGGAACTGCAGGAGCGGGATCAGCGCCAGTTGCAGCGGCACCACCAGCAGGCCCACGATGGCGGCGATCAAGAGCGCGCGGCCGGGAAACTCCATCCAGGCCAGGGCATAGGCGGCGAAGGCGGCGACCAGGATCGGGATGATCGTGGCCGGGATCGCCACGGTCAGGGTGTTGACGAAGGCCTGCCCGATGGACTGCCCCGCCATCGGGTTCGCGATCACGTTGCGGTAGTTCTCCAGCGTGAACTCGGGCGGGGTGGCGGCCGAGGCGAAGACCCGGGGCAGGCGGCCGCCCTCCAGCGCCACGGGCGAGGTCAGCACGAAGGCGCCGTTGTCCTCGACCGTGAGCGTCAGGTCGCCGGCCAGCTGCGCGGTCTGCCCCGGCTCGAACTCGGTCGGGCGGTTCACGTTGGTGCCCCAGGCGCTGATCGTGGTACCGGTGGTGGAGAAGAGGTTGCCGCGGATCACGAAGACCTCGCCTTCCTGCTGCGGCTGGCCGGCGATGCGGATGGGCGACAGCTGCCGTTCCTGGGTGGACAGCGCCTTCCACCAGCCGCTGCCGGAGATCTGGTCGCCGGTGCGGAAGGAGGAGACGAAGAGCCCGAAGGTGGGCAGCACCCAGAGCAGCACCAGGATCGCGGTGGAGATATGCACCGCCCAGGTCAGCGCGGGTTTCTTGCCGGCGATGTTGTCCATCAGCGCATCTCCCGCCGCGCGTTGCGCACGTTCCAGATCAGGATCGGGGTGACCAGCAGCATGATGACCATGGCCGAGGCCGAGCCCACCCCCACGTCGAAGGCGCGGAAGAACTTGTCGTACATGTAGTTGGCCAGCACCTGCGTCTCCCACTGGCCGTTGGTCATGGCCAGCACGATGTCGAAGACCTTCAGCACCGTGATGGTGATCGTGGTCCACACGACCACGATGGTGCCCATGATCTGCGGCACCTTGATCCTGAAGAAGATCTGGAACGGGTTGGCGCCGTCGATGATCGCGGCCTCGATGGTTTCCTCGGGGATCGCCCGCAGCGCGGCGGACAGGATCACCATGGCGAAGCCCGCCTGGATCCAGACCAGCACCGCCATCAGGAAGAAGTTGTTCCAGAACGGGATCTGCAGCCACTGCTGCGGCGCGCTGCCGCCCAGGGCGAGGTAGACCTCGTTCAGGATGCCGATCTGCTCCTGCCCCAGGGGCCGCGCATCATAGATCAGCTTCCAGATCACCGAGGCGCCGACGAAGGAGATCGCCATCGGCATGAAGATCAGCGATTTGGCGAAGTTGCCCCAGCGGATGCGGTCGGTCAGCTGCGCCGCCAAGAGCCCGAAGGCGGTCGACATCGCCGGCACGAAGATCAGCCACAGCATGTTGTTGCGCATGGATTCCCAGAACTTGGGCTCGGCCATCATGCGGGTGTAGTTCTCGGCCCCCACGAAGGTACCGCCCCGGTTCAGCGACAGCCAGAAGGTGGCGACCACCGGATAGGCCAGATAGAGCCCCAGCGCGATCATCGCCGGCAGCAGGAACAGCCAGGGCCGGATCATGTTGGCCCGGTTGATGTTCGCCCCGGCATTGGGCCCGCGGGGCGGGAAGATCACCTTGTCCAGGATCAGGTTGGACGCGAAGAAATAGCCGACACAGCCCCCGACGCCGATCACGATCGTCAGGATGGCCTGTAGAACGGGATGCATCTGCCCCTCCCCCGAACGGAATGCCCTTTCCGGGGCGGGACCGGCGCGCGGCCGGACCCGCCTTTCGGTTCACCCGCTCAGCGCGGCCAGCTGGCCTCGATGGCGTTGGCCACGTCCTGCGCCGGCCGGCCGCCCACGTAGTCGACCATCCCGGTCCAGAAGGTCCCCGCGCCCACCGCGCCGGGCATCAGGTCCGAGCCGTCGAAGCGGAAGGTGGTGGCGTTCAGCAGGATCTCCCCCATCTTGCGGTTGACCTCGGAGCCGTAGGTCTCGGAGTTGGCGCCCTTGAACGGGGTCAGGAACCCGGTCTGCGCCATCCAGATCTCGTGCGCGATGGGGGTCTTCAGGAACTCGATGAAGGTGCGGGCGTTCTCGCCGTCCTTGGTGATGAAGGCGAGCGTGCCGGCGCCCAGCACCGGCTTGCCCAGGTCCTTGCCCTCATAGGCCGGCATGTAGAAGAAGTCGGCATCCACCCCCAGCTGCGTGCCCTCGGGGAAGAACGAGGGGATGAAGGAGGCCTGGTGGTGCAGGTAGCAGCCGGGCGGCGAGGTGAAGAGCCCGGCCGGGCTGTCGCGGAAGTCGGTCGAGGCCACCGCGGCCGAGCCGCCGGCCACCATCGCGTCGTTGCGGGCGAACCAGCCGAATTCCTCGATGGCCTCGATCACCGCGGGGTCGTTGAAGGGGATCGCATGGGTGGTCCAGGCGTCATAGGTCTCGGGCGGCTGGGTGCGCAGCATCATGTCCTCGACCCAGTCGGTGGCCGGCCAGCCGGTGGCCCCGCCGGAGCCGAGGCCAATGCACCAGGGCGTGCCGCCGTCGGCGATGATCTGCTCGCTCAGCGCCTTCAACTCCTCCATGGTCTCGGGAACCTCGTAGCCCCCGTCCTCGAAGTTCTCGGGCACGTACCAGACCAGCGACTTCACGTCGATCTTGTAGGGGAAGGCGAAAAGGGCGGTATTGCCGTCCGCCCCGGCATAGCTGCCCAGGCTGACCCAGCTTTCCCCGGCCGCGTAGTTCTCCAAGAGCCAGGCCTCGGTCTCCTCGCCCAGCGGCGTGATCAGGCCCTTGGCGGCCAGGTCGGCGATCAGCCCGGGCTGGGGCAGCACCGCGATGTCGGGGGGCGAGCCGGCCTGGGTATCGATGACGATCTGCTGCTCGTAGTTCTCGGACGACGAATAGTTCACGGTGATCCCGGTGGCGGCGGTGAAATAGCCCAGCACGCTTTCCACCAGCACCTGGTCCTCGCCGCGCCACGGGCCGAAGACGGTCAGGCTGCCGGACTTGCCGCCGTGGGCCGCCTGGAATTCCTCGAAGCTGGCCCAGTTGAAGGCGCCCTCGCCCACGGGGAACTTCAGATCCTGCGCCCCCGCGGTGCCGGCCAAAAGCGCCAGCGCCGCCGCGCCGGCGTAAAGTTTCGCTGTCATCGCATTCCTCCCCTGCACGCGGTTGGCGCGCTGTTCTGGCCCAAGCGTCAGAATCATGGTCAAACCGCTTTGGATAGGCCGACAGTCGCCGATACCCCTGCGTAAGTCAATTGCAAGCTGTGCGGGGACCCCAGCTTCTCCCGCACGGGAAGCCGCTATTCTGCAAGTGCGAAATGGCGCTGCGGCAGCGAAGGGGCCGGGCGGGCCGGAAGGTGTTTCGCTTTGACGCCACGGCCGGCCGATGGTTACATGGAACCCCGATTGAAACCGCTTTGACCGCCGCTTGCCCGCCATGAACCTCAAGGAACTCGCCGCCAGGCTGGGCCTCTCGCCCACCACCGTCAGCCGTGCGCTGAACGGTTACCCGGAGGTGAGCGCGGCCACCCGCGAAAGGGTGCTGGCGGCGGCCAAGCGGCACAACTACCGCCCCAACGCCCGCGCGATCCGGCTGGCCACCGGCCGGGCGATGGCCTTGGGCCATGTGATCCCGCTGGCCAGCCGGCACGAGATCGTCAACCCGATCTTCGCCGACTTCATCGCCGGGGCGGGCGAGGTCTATTCCCGCTCGGGCTACGACCTGCTGCTGTCGGTGGTGCCCGACGAGGACGAGGAGCGCACCTATCGCGAGCTGCACGCCCGCGGCGCGGTGGACGGGGTGATCCTGCACGCGCCCCGCCACGACGATCCGCGCATCGCCATGCTGGCGGAGCTGGGGCTGCCCTTCGTGGTGCACGGCCGCTCGACCGGCTCGGATCTGCCCTATTCCTGGGTGGACGTGAACAACCGCCGCGCCTTCCGCCGGGCCACCGATTTCCTGCTGGACCTCGGTCACCGCCGCATCGGCCTCGTCAACGGGCTGGAGTTCATGGACTTCGCCATCCGCCGCCGCGGCGGCTATGTCGACGCCTTGCAGGCCCGCGGCCTGCCGGTGGACGAGCGGCTGATGGCGGCCTCGGAGATGACCGAGACCCGCGGCTTCCGCGCCGCCGAGGCGATGCTGGCCGAGGGAGAACCGCCCACCGCCTTCGTGGTCTCCTCGATGATCTCGGCCCTGGGCGTGCGGCGGGCGGTCGAGGCGCAGGGGCTGCGGCTGGGGCGCGAGGTCTCGGTCATCATCCATGACGACGACCTGAGCTATCTCAAGAACGGCGACGACGTGCCGATCTTCACCGCCACCCGCTCTTCGGTGCGCGAGGCGGGGCGGCAGGCGGCGGCGATGCTGATCGACATGGTCTCGGGCACGACCGAAGGCCGGCGCGAGGCGATGCTGGAGGCCGAGCTGATCATCGGCCAGTCCACCGGGCCGGCCCCGGGAGGGAGGTGAAGATGCTGCCGCAACGCGCTGATTTCCCTTCGGACTTCCTGTTCGGGGTGGCGACCTCGGCCTATCAGATCGAGGGCCATGCGGCGGGCGGCGCCGGGCGGTGCCATTGGGACGACTTCGCCGAGACCCCGGGCAACGTGGTGCGGGCCGAGACCGGGGCTTTGGCCTGCGACCACTATCACCGCTGGCCCGAGGATCTGGACCTGATCCGCGACGGCAACTTCGACGTCTATCGGTTCTCCGCCTCCTGGGCGCGGGTGATGCCGGACGGGCGGGCGGTGAACCCCGGGGGGCTGGATTTCTACGACCGGCTGGTGGACGGAATGCTGGAACGCGGGATCAAGCCCGCCCTGACGCTCTATCACTGGGAACTGCCCTCGGCCTTGGCCGATCTGGGCGGGTGGAGGAACCGCGACATCGCCGGCTGGTTCGCGGACTATGCCGCGGTGGTGGCGGATCGCATAGGGGATCGCCTCTGGTCCGCCGCCCCGATCAACGAGCCCTGGTGCGTGGCCTGGCTGTCGCATTTCCTCGGGCTCCACGCGCCCGGGCTGCGCGACATCAGGGCGACGGCAAGGGCGATGCACCACGTCTGCCTGGCGCATGGCCGGGCCATCCAGGCGATGCGGGCGGCCGGCATGGGCAACCTCGGCGCGGTCTGCAACATGGAATACGCCAACCCCGCCGACGACAGCCCCGAGGCCGCGGCGGCGGCGCATCTCTACGACGGCTATTACAACCGCTGGTTCCTGTCGGGCATGACCCGCGGCGAATACCCGGCCGAGGTCTTGCAGGGCCTCGCCCCCCACATGCCGCCCGGCTGGCAGGACGACATGGCCACCGTCGCCGCCCCCCTGGACTGGATTGGGGTCAACTACTACACCCGCAAGATGATCGCCCCCGCCCCCGGCCCCTGGCCCGGGATCGCCGAGCTGGAGGGGCCGCTGCCCAAGACCCAGATGGGGTGGGAGATCTTCCCCGAGGGGCTGGAGTTCCTGCTGAAGCGCACCCATACCGACTATGCCCGCGGCCTGCCGATCTACGTCACCGAGAACGGCATGGCCAACCCCGACACCCCCGACCAGCCCGACGAGGCGCGCATCGCCTATCTGGCCGAGCATCTGGCGGCGGTGCGGCGCGCCATCGCGGCGGGGGCGGCGGTCAAAGGCTATTTCGCCTGGTCGCTGATGGACAACTACGAATGGTCGCTGGGCTACGAAAAGCGCTTCGGCCTGGTGCATGTGGACTTCGACAGCTTGCAGCGGCGGCCCAAGGCGTCCTACCACGCGCTGGCCCGGGCGCTGGCCCGCAACGGAGGCGCGAGATGAGCCTGTCGCTGGTCGCCGACATCGGCGGCACCAACACCCGCGTGGCCCTGGCCGAGGGCGCGCAGGTGCGGGTGGAAAGCATCCGCCGCTTCCGCAACGCCGAATATCCGGGGATCGAGGCGGTGCTGGCGGCCTATCTGCGCGAGGCGGGGGTGAGCGGCCTGACCGGCGCCTGTGCGGCGGCGGCAGGGCCGGTGCATGACGGCGCGGTCACCATGACCAACCTGTTCGACGCGGCCGGAGAGCCCTGGATCATCGACGGGCGCGCGGTGCAGGCGGCGACCGGGGCGGCGTCGGTGGCGGTGCTGAACGACCTGCAGGCTCAAGGTCATGCGCTGGGCCATATCCCGGCAGCCAACCTGCGCCCGGTGATCGAGGGGCCGGCGCAGCCCGGCGCGGCCATGCTGGTGGTGGGGCTGGGCACCGGGGTCAACGCCGCCCCGGTGCATGGGGAAGGGGCCGCCCGGGTGGTGCCGCCCTCGGAATGCGGCCACGTCAACCTGCCGGTGCGGGGTGAGGAGGACCTGCGGCTGATGCGCTTCGTCGAGGCCGCGCTGGCCGGGCAGGGCGAGACGCCGCATTGCGGGGTGGAGGAGGTGCTGGCGGGCCGGGGTCTGGCCAACCTCTACGCCTTCGCCGCGGCCGAGACCGGGGCGCCCGGGGGGCTTTCGTCCGCCGAGGTGCTGGCGGCGCTGGCGGCGGACCAGCCGGTGGCGGTCCACGCCGCCGGGCTCTACACGCGGATCCTGGCGCAGGTGCTGGCGGATCTGGCGCTGATCCACCTGCCCCGGGGCGGGATCTACCTGATCGGCGGCATGGCCCGCGCCATGTGCCCCCACTTCGCCCGCTTCGGGCTGGCCGGCCACTTCCGCGAGCCGCGCCGGGTAGACCTGCTGGAAACCGCCTTCAACGTCAGCGTGGTGGAAGACGACTACGCCGCACTCACCGGCTGCGCGGTGCATCTGGTGGGGCGGGGGTAGGGGGCCCTTGTCGGCCGCTCTTCAAGCCTGTCGGCTTTCATCGCTGGACGCGGAAGCGATGAAAGCCGGCAGGCTTGAAGAGCG
>JBBCJM010000070.1:0-18971 GCA_037190175.1 Paracoccaceae bacterium
CTTGGCGCTTCCCTTTTGCGCGGACGCAGACTAGGCTCGCTCAGGATTTCGGTCCAACAATGGGAGTTACCAATGAAAAAACTGCTGCTCGCCTCCACGGCGGCGATCCTGGCGGCCGGCGCCGTCTCGGCCGAGGACATCAAGCTGGGCATCACCCTAGGCTTCACCGGCCCGCTGGAATCGATGTCGCCCAACATGGCCACCGCGGCCGAGATGGCGATGAAGGAAGTGACCGACTCGGGCAAGCTGCTCGACGGCTCCACCGTCACCGGCGTGCGCGGCGACACCGGCTGCATCGACTCGGCGCTGGCCACGGCAAGCGCCGAGCGGCTGATCACCACCGAGGGCGTGAAGGGCATCGTCGGCGGCATGTGCTCGGGCGAGACCGGGGCGCAACTCGCCAACGTCGCGGTGCCGAACGGCATCGTGATGATCTCGCCCTCGGCCACCTCGCCGGGACTGTCGGACGCGCCGGACGACGGGCTGTTCTTCCGCACCTCGCCGTCGGACGCCCGCCAGGGCGAGGTGATGACCGACATCATCATGGAGCGCGGCTTCAACACCGTCGCGCTGACCTACACCAACAACGACTACGGCAAGGGCCTGGCCGACAGCTTTGCCGCGGCCTTCGCCGCCCGCGGCGGCACGGTGACGATCAACACCCCGCACGAGGACGGCAAGCCCGACTATTCGGCCGAGGTCGCGGCGCTGGCGGCGGCCGGCGGCGACATCCTGGTGGTGGCGGGCTATTCCGACCTCGGCGGGTCGGGGATCATCCGCGCCGCGCTCGATTCGGGCGCCTTCTCGACCTTCGCGCTGCCCGACGGCATGGTGGGCGACAAGATCATCGAGAACTTCGGGGCCGAGATCAACGGCTCCTTCGGGCAGAACCCGGCGGCGGCCGGCCAGGGGCGCGACGCCTTCCTGGCGCTGGCGCAGGCGGCGGGCTTCGACGGCACCACCTCCTTCGCGGCCGAAAGCTATGACGCCGCGGCGCTGATCATGCTGGCCATGGCGGCGGCGGGCTCCTCCGATCCCTCCGTCTACAAGGAGAAGGTGATGGATGTGGCCAACGCCCCCGGCGAGCCGATCTATCCCGGCGAACTGGCCAAGGCGCTGGACCTGATCGCGGCGGGCACCGACATCGACTATGTGGGCGCCACCTCGGTCGAGTTGATCGGCGGCGGCGAAAGCGCCGGCAGCTATCGCGAGATCGAGATCGCCGACGGCCAGATCAAGGAAATCGGCTATCGCTGAGGGCGAAAGCCTTTGACACGCGGCGGCGGCCCGGGCAATGAGCGTCCGGGCCGCCGGCCCGCACATGACCGCGCGGGCACAACGCGCGGCGGGGGACCAACGGGAATGGGGTCGCATGATCGTCGTTGACGACCTGCACATGCATTTCGGCGGCTTTCGCGCCGTGGACGGGGCAAGCCTGGAGATCCGCGAAGGGTCGATCACCGGGCTGATCGGGCCCAACGGCGCCGGCAAGACCACGCTCTTCAACTGCATCGCCGGGCGCTATCGGCCCACCTCGGGCCGGGTGACCATGGCGGGCGAGGACATCACCGGCCTGCCGCCGCACGAGCTCTTTCACAAGGGCCTGCTGCGCACCTTCCAGATCGCGCACGAGTTCGGCTCGATGACCGTGCGCGAGAACCTGATGATGGTGCCGGGCGGGCAGTCGGGGGAAACGCTCTGGAACGCCTGGTTCCGCCGCCGCGCCGTGGCGACCGAGGAGCGCCGGCTGCGCGACCGCGCCGACGAGGTGCTGGAGTTCCTGACCATCAGCCACCTGGCCGACCAGAAGGCCAGCCAGATCTCCGGCGGGCAGAAGAAGCTGCTGGAGCTGGGCCGCACCATGATGGTCGATGCCCGGGTGGTATTCCTGGACGAGGTGGGGGCGGGGGTGAACCGCACGCTCCTGAACACCATCGCCGACGCCATCGTGCGGCTGAACAAGGAGCGCGGCTACACCTTCTGCGTGATCGAGCACGACATGGACTTCATCGGCCGGCTCTGCGACCCGGTGATCGTGATGGCCGAGGGCAAGGTGCTGGCCGAGGGCCACCCCGACGAGGTGCGCGCCGACGAGCGGGTGATCGAGGCCTATCTGGGCCGCGGGCTGAAGAACAAGGTGAAGGCGGGCGAAGTTCATGTATGACGTGAGGATCGCCCTGCAACCGGCTGTTTGGGCTATGCTTATGGCGGCGCCTCTAGTGGTTCCCGCTTTTGCGGAATCGGTGACGCCATCGGGATTCGTCTGCCGCCAGGCCACGGAGTTCCTGGAGTTCTGCGCCGAGACGCAGGGCGACGACCATCGCGGCTGGCGCTACGGCAATATCGAGGCCGCCATCTGGTGGTATCCGCCGAACCCGGACATCGTCGCCTCGATCGCGACCAAGCCCCTCGACCGCCCATTGAAGCGGGACGAGGCGCTTGAACAGGTTCTGGCCATACCCTCGCGATACGAACTCGAGCTTGGCGGCAAGATCGAATCTTATGAAGATCATGTAATCGGCTGGCCCGCCGAGACTGTCGTCTACGCCGCGACGGACCGCGGACTGCCGCGTGTCTACATGGTCACGATCTTCCAACTGAACGATACGCTGATACGGATCGGATCCATCGGGGCGGGGCCTGACCTGTCCCCCGAACATCGGCAGGCGCACGCCGCATTCCTCTGGGCGATCCGTTTCAGCGAAAAGGCGGACTGATGGCCGAACCCTTCCTCATCGGCAGGAACATGGCCGTCCGCTCCGGGCTGGCCCTGTCGCTCGCCCTCCTGCCGGCCGCCCCCTCGCAGGCGCAGGAGGTGGAGCTTTACGCCCGCTGCACGCTGGGCGAGACCGCCTACGAACTCGGCCAGCGGCGCGATGCCTTCGACACCCCGGTGGCGCGGCGGGCGGAGGGGGGCGGGTGGACCGACCTGACCCTGCCCCGCTACGGCTGGCTGATGCACAGCCCCGAGGTGGCCGCGCATTGGCAAGACGGCGGCCGGACCCTGGCCGTGGCCTGTCGCCCCGGCGCCCCCGGCCCCGCCGAGGCCCGCTTCGCCTGGCTGGAGAACGGGCTGGACGGTACCAAATCCGGCAATGGCGAGGCGTCGTGCCAGGTGCTGCGCGAACATTCCGCCACCTCGACCCTGATCGGCGGCGAGCGTGGCGGGCCGGCCGGCGACACGATGCTGGGCCGTTGCGACCTGGGCGGGCTGCGGCTGGTTTTCTCCACCGATGCCGCGGCCGACTATCTCCAGTACTGGCAGCGGGGGGACGAGGCCGGGCAGGCCGTCTCGCTGGTCAATTACGTCGCCCGCAGCGACCGGCGGCGCGGCTTTGCCTTCGACGACGGGCTGGGGCTCTATCTGGTGGGCCATTCGGCGGAAGGCGAGGCCGCGGCGGCCTTCGTGCTGATCGGCGGGACGACGCTGGGCAGCGGCCAGGCCCGCGGAACCTGCGAGGTGCTGGAATGACCGACCCGGCGCGCGCAGCCACCGCCCCGCAGCCCGAGCCCTTCCTGATCGGCGAGAACATGACCGGCGGCTATGGCGCGGCCGACATCCTGCACGGCTGCACCATCGCGGTGGAGCCCGGCCAGATCGCGGTGATCGTGGGGCCGAACGGGGCCGGCAAGTCCACCGCGATGAAGGCGGTGTTCGGGATGCTGCGGCTGCGGGGCGGGCAGGTGCGGCTGAAGGGCGAGGACATCACCACGCTGTCGCCGCAGGCCCGGGTGGCCAAGGGCATGGCCTTCGTGCCGCAGACCCAGAACATCTTCACCTCGATGACGGTGGAGGAAAACCTGGAGATGGGCGCCTTCCTGCGCCGCGACGACATCGGCGAGACCATGGAGCAGGTCTATCACCTGTTCCCCGTGCTGCGCGAGAAGCGCCGCCAGCCGGCCGGCGAGCTTTCGGGCGGGCAGCGCCAGCAGGTGGCGGTGGGCCGGGCGCTGATGACAAGGCCGCAGGTGCTGATGCTGGACGAGCCGACCGCCGGCGTCAGCCCCATCGTGATGGACGAGCTTTTCGACCGCATCATCGAGATCGCCCGCACCGGCATCTCGATCCTGATGGTGGAGCAGAACGCCCGGCAGGCGCTGGAGATCGCCGACCGCGGCTATGTGCTGGTGCAGGGGACCAACCGCTATACCGACACCGGGCAGGCGCTCTTGGCCGACCCGGACGTGCGCCGCTCGTTCCTGGGGGGGTGAGGGTGCGACTGGCCGAACTCCCGTGCGAAAGGGTCGACTGATGCGCTTTCCCTTCTGGCTCGCCCCCGCCCTTGCCGCCCTCGCCGCTCCGGCCGCGGCCGCGCCCGAGGTGGCCGGCGCCTGGCAATGCAGCTTCACCCGGCAATGCGAGCTGGAGGACGGCTGCGCCGCCCCCAGGACCAACGACGACTTCGGCCTGACCGCCGGCGCGGCCGAGGCGGTGCTGGACCCGGGGGGCGGGGCGATCCCGCTGCGCCACATCGCCGGGGGCGGCGACAATTCCGCCTATGCCGGCGAGATGGAGGAGGGGGTGGTGCTGTCGATCCTGATCCAGACCGCCGAGGACGGCGGCGCGACCTTTGCCATCAGCATGATGGAACTGGGAATGGACGCCGCCGGGGGCCGGTTCGGCATCGGAACCTGCGCCCGCCCATGATCGCCCTCCGCGCCCTCCTGCTGCTGCCGCTGATCGCCACGCCGGCGCCGGCCGAGATCCCGCCCGGGACGCTCGACTGCCGGGCCGGGCAGACCTGCATCACCTCGGGCCGGTGCAGCCCGGCCCCCGCGGATGCGCCGGCGCTGGTCCTGACCCTGGGCGAGGACTTGGCCGAGTTCCGGTCGGGGGACGAGGCGATCGCCTTTCGCCGCGTCGGCGGGGTCGGCACGGCGCAGACCTATCTGGCCGGGCCCTGGCGCGGCTCCATCGTGCTGTTCACCATCGAGGCCGACCTGAGCTTCGTCATCGCCGCGCACGAGAAGCTGGAGGCGGGCCTGTCCGCCACCGCCGGCACCGGCACCTGCACCCGGAGGAGCGGATGATGGATCTGCTGAACGCCATCGTGGCCCTGCTGAACTTCGTGGTGATCCCCGCCACCGCCTATGGCGCGCAGCTGGCGCTGGGGGCGCTGGGGGTCACGCTGGTCTACGGGGTGCTGCGGTTCTCCAACTTCGCGCATGGCGACACCATGGCCTTCGGCACCATGTGCGCGATCCTGGCCACCTGGGCGCTGCAGGGGGCGGGGATCACCGGGGGCATCCTGCCCACCGCGCTTCTGGCCCTGCCCGTGGCCATCGCCGCGACCGCGGTCTTCGTGCTGGGCACCGACCGGCTGGTCTACCGCTTCTACCGCAGGCAGCGGGCGGCGCCGGCCATCATCGTCATCGTCTCGCTGGGCGTCATGTTCGTGATGAACGGCATCGTGCGGCTGGTGATCGGGGTGGACGACATCCTGTTCGCCGACGGCACCCGGTTCCTGATCACCGCCGCGGGTTTCCGCGCCGCCACCGGGCTGGCCGAGCCGCTGGCGCTGCGGGTGACGCAGGTGCTGACCGTGGCGGTGGCGGTCATCGTGGTGGCCTGGCTGTTCTGGTTCCTGAACCACACCCGCACCGGCAAGTCGATGCGGGCCTTTTCCGACAACGAGGACCTGGCGCTGTTGTCCGGGATCAACCCCGACCGGGTGGTGGCGGTGACCTGGATCATCACCGCCGGATTGGCCACCATCGCGGGCGTGCTCTATGGGCTGGACAAGTCCTTCAAGGCCTTCACCTATTTCCAGCTGCTGCTGCCGATCTTCGCCTCGGCCATCGTGGGCGGGCTGGGCTCGCCGCTGGGGGCCATCGCCGGGGGCTTCATCATCGCCTTCTCCGAGGTCACGGTGACCTATGCCTGGAAGAAGGTGGCCACCTATGTGCTGCCCGACAGCCTGGCGCCGGCCGGGCTGCTGCAGCTCCTCGGCACCGACTACAAGTTCGCGGTCAGCTTCGCGATCCTGGTGATCGTGCTGCTCTTCATGCCCTCGGGCATCTTCAAGGGGAAATCGGTATGAGCCCCCTTCTTCGGAATAGCCGCCTGCGCACGCCGCTGCTCTTCGCCGCCGTGGCCGGGCTCTTCGTGCTGACCGGGTTCTTCCAGAGCTGGAACGTGGCGCTGGTGATCCTGAACATGGCGCTGATCTCGGCGATCATGGCGCTGGGGGTCAACATCCAGTGGGGCTATGCCGGGCTCTTCAACGTGGGCGTCATGGGCTTCGTGGCGCTGGGGGGGCTCGCCGTGGTGCTGGTCTCCAACGCCCCGGTGGTGGACGCCTGGGCCGCGGGCGGGCCGCGGATCCTGCTGGCGCTGCTCCTGGGCGCCGCGACCGTGGTGCTGGCGGTGCTGGTGCGGGCGCGGATGGAGCCGGGGCGCGCGCGGTCGGCGGCGCTGATCGTGGTGCTGGTGGGGGGCTTCTTCCTCTACCGCGCCGTCTTCGACCCCGCCGTGGTGGCAGTCGAGGCGGTCCGGCCCGCCAATGCGGGCTTCCTGGGCGGGCTCGGCCTGCATCCGCTGCTGGCCTGGCCGGCCGGGGGGCTGCTGGCCGCCGGCGCGGCCTGGCTGATCGGCAAGACCGCGCTGGGGCTCAGGTCGGACTACCTCGCCATCGCCACGCTGGGGATCGCCGAGATCGTCATCGCCGTCCTGAAGAACGAGGACTGGCTGACCCGCGGGGTCAAGAACGTGATCTCCCTGCCCCGCCCGGTGCCCTACGAGATCAACCTGCAGCGCGACCCGGCGTTCCTGGAATGGGTGCGCGGCTGGGGCTTCGACCCCATCACCGCCTCCTCGATCATGGTCAAGCTGATGTATGCCGGGCTGTTCCTGGCGGTGCTGCTGATCGTGGTCTGGCTTTCCGAGGCGGCGCTGAGGTCGCCCTGGGGCCGGATGATGCGCGCCATCCGCGACAACGAGGTCGCGGCCGAGGCGATGGGCAAGGACGTGACCCGCCGGCATTTGCAGGTCTTCGTGCTGGGCTCGGCGGTGCTGGGGATCGCCGGGGCGATGATGACCACGCTGGACGGGCAGCTGACCCCGGGGTCGTACCAGCCCCTGCGCTTCACCTTCCTGGTCTGGGTGATGGTGATCGTGGGCGGATCGGGCAACAACTGGGGCGCGGTGCTGGGGGGGTTCCTCATCTGGTGGCTCTGGGTGATGGTGGAGCCCATCGGGCTGACGATGACCTCGTGGATCGGCTCGGGCCTGCCCGACGGCTCCTGGCTGAAGGGCCGGCTCACGGATGCCGCGGCGCATATGCGGCTCCTGACCATGGGGGTGATCCTGCTGGTGGTGCTGCGCTTCTCGCCCCGCGGGCTGGTGCCGGAGCGGTAGCGGCCGCTCCTGGCTCCCTGCCGGGCGCTCCTCGCTCGGGTCCCCTCCTGCTTCTCTTTCGGGGTTGCCAGTGGTTTACGCCATTGGTTCGAGTGAACCACTGGCTGGGGGGGGCGCGAAGCCCACGGGGGCTGGATGCTGGCCCCAGACCCCAGCGAGGAGCGCCCGCAGGGAGCGAGGAGCGGCGCCGGTCGCCCGTTCCCGACATATCCTGTCGCCTGCGAACATGCCCGCCCGGCCGCCCGCGGCAAGCTGGCCGCATGTCCCTGCGAGGTGCGCCATGAAAACCCATACCCGCGTGCTTGTCATCGGCGGCGGCGCCGTCGGCTGTTCGGTCCTCTACCACCTGACCAGGCTGGGCTGGTCGGACGTGATGCTGGTCGAGCGGTCGGAGCTGACCTCGGGCTCCACCTGGCACGCCGCGGGCGGGTTCCATACGCTGAACGGCGACACCAACATGGCCGCCCTGCAGGGCTACACCATCCGGCTCTACCGCGAGCTGGAGCAGCTCACCGGCCTTTCCTGCGGCCTGCACCATGTGGGCGGCATCACCATGGCCGACAACGCCGCGCGGTTCGAGCAGATGAAGGCCGAGCGCGCCAAGCACCGCTACATGGGGCTGGACACCGAGATCCTGGGGCCCGAGGACATCGCCCGGATGACCGACGGGCTGGTCGATGTGAAGGGGATCATCGGCGCGCTCTACGATCCGCTGGACGGGCATCTGGACCCTTCGGGGACCACCCACGCCTATGCCAAGGCCGCCCGGATGGGGGGCGCCGAGATCGTGCTGCACAACCGGGTGTTGGAAACCCGGCCGCACCCCGAGGGCTGGGAGGTAGTGACCGAGAAGGGCACGATCATCGCCGAGCACCTGGTGAACGCCGGCGGGCTCTGGGCGCGCGAGGTCGGCGCCATGGCCGGGGTCTACCTGCCGCTGCTGCCCATGGCGCACCAGTATCTGGTGACCGACGACATCCCCGAGATCATGGCGATCCTCGACCGCGGGCAGGAGTTCCCGCATGTGATGGACCCGGGCGGCGAGTTCTACCTGCGGCAGGAGGGGCGCGGGCTCTGCATCGGCTTCTACGAGAAACCCTGCGAGCCCTGGGCGGTGGACGGCACCCCCTGGGACTTCGGCCATGAACTGCTGAACGAGCAGTGGGACAAGATCGAGGACAGTGTGAATTTCGCCTATCGCCGGATCCCGGTGCTGGAGCGTTCCGGGGTGAAGCGGGTGATCCATGGGCCCTTCACCTTCGCCCCCGACGGCAACCCACTGATCGGGCCGGTGCCGGGCTTGCGCAACTACTGGTCGGCCTGCGCGGTGATGGCGGGGTTCTCGCAGGGCGGCGGGATGGGGCTCGCCCTGGCGCAATGGATGATCCACGGCGAGGTGGAGCGCGACCCCCGCGGCTTCGACGTGGCGCGGTTCGGCGACTGGACCTCGCCGGGCTATACCGTGCCGAAGGTGATGGAAAACTACCGGATGCGGTTCAACGTCTCCTATCCCAACGAGGAACGCCCCGCCGCCCGCCCCTTCCGCACCACCCCGATGTACCAGGTCTTCGACGGGATGAACGCGGTCTGGGGCCAGCAATACGGGCTGGAGGTGGTGAACTACCATGCGCTGCCCGGCGAGCCGCGGTACGAGGAGCCCAGCTTCCGCCGCTCCAACGCCTGGGAGGCGACCGCGCAGGAAGTGCGCGCGGTGCGCGAGGGGGTGGGGATCAACGAGATCCAGAACTTCGGCAAGTACCGGGTGACCGGGCCGAAGGCGCGCGACTGGCTGGACCGGATCATGGCCGGGCGGATCCCGGCGCCGGGGCGGGTCAGCCTGACCCCGATGCTGGCGGCCTCCGGCAAGATCATCGGCGACTTCACCGTCTCCTGCCTGGGGCCGGAGGAGTTCCAGCTGACCGCCAGCTACGGCGCGCAGGGCTGGCACCTGCGCTGGTTCCGGCAACATGAGGAGCCCGGCGTAAGCATCGAGAACATCTCGGATTCCCGCTCGGGCTTCCAGATCGCCGGGCCGCGGGCGCGCGAGCTGCTGGCGCGGGTGACGCGGGCGGATGTCTCTCCGCAAGCCTTCCGCTTCATGGACGTGAAACGGATGACGGTCGGGATGGCCAACTGCATCGTGCAGCGGGTGAGCTACACCGCCGACCTGGGCTACGAGATCTTCACCGACCACATGTCGGTGCGGCACCTGTGGGATACCCTCTGGCCGGCCGGGCAGGACCTGGGCCTGCGCCCCTTCGGGATGCGGGCGATGATGTCGCTGCGGCTGGACAAGTGGTTCGGCAGTTGGGGCCGCGAGTTCTCGCCCGACTATACCCCGGCCGAGACGGGCCTTGACCGCTTCATCCGCTGGGACAAGGCGTTCATCGGCAAGGCCGCGGCGGAGGCCGAGAGGCAGCAGGGACCCAGGCGCCGGCTGGTGCCCCTGGTGGTGGAGGCCGCCGAGGCCGACGTGGTGGCCTGGGAGCCGATCTGGCTCGACGGCGAGGTGGTGGGGTTCTGCACCTCGGGCGGGTTCAGCCACTGGACGGGCCGGTCGGTGGCGCAGGGCTTCCTGCCCGCCGAGCGGGTGCAGGATGGCCTCGCCTGCGAGATCGAGATCCTGGGCGAACGCCGCCCCGCACGGGTGCATCTGGCGCCCTTGTGGGACGACGGCGGGCGGATGCGGGGCTGAGCCGGAGTTCGCCTCAGAGCCCCCGCCACTCCACCCATTGCCCGTGAAACCCGGCGCGGCCGAGTGTGACCCGCCGCTCGCCCGGCCAGAGATGCAGGGTGACCCCGGCGCTGCCCGGGGTGTCGTCCTGCTCCATCGCCAGCCAGGCCAACGGGGCGTCCTGCGTCGCCCGCGCCCCGGCGGCGGCAATGGCCCGCCGGATGCGGTCCTGCGCCCCAGCCGGAAAATACTGGAAGGCGATGGTGTGGAAGACCAGATGGCAGGCCCCCTGCCCAGGCGCGCGCAACCGCGCCTCCAGCCAGCCGGCGGCATCGGCGCGGTCGAGGGGCGGCGGGGCCGCGGCCGCGACCCGCAGCGCGGCGCGCAGGCGGGCGAGGCGCTCGGCCTGGTCGGGCCAGACGTAGGACAGCAGGCGCAGCCCGTCCTGCGCCGCCGACAGCGGGTTCAGGTCGACGCCCCGGCGCTCGGTCACGGCGAGCCCGGCCGAGGGCGGCAGCGCCCCGCGCCATTCGGGGGTCAGCACCACCTGCGCCTCCTCCGGCCCCAGCCGCAGTCCCGGCAGCACCAGCGCATAGCGGTCGAACAGCAGGTTCAGCCCGGCGCTGGCCCCGAGTTCCGAGAGCTTCAACGGCAGGCCGAAACGCGCCGCGACCTCCGTCGCCCCGGCGATCAGCACCGCACTGCGGCCGACCTCGTTGGTCTGCGGGGTATTGTCGATCCAGCCGGTCAGGAACCCGTCATGCCGGCGCAGCGCCCGGGCCACCGCGGCCTCCAGCCCGGGGGCGAGGCCGGGGGGATAGCATTCCGCCAGCGCCGGGTCCGCCCCGGTCAGCACCAGATGGTGCAGGCCGCCCGCCAGCCGCAGGGGCAGCGAGGCGCCGCCGGGGCCCAGGTCGCCGGCCCAGCCCCGCATCCGGTCGGCCACGTCCAGCGCCGGGAACAGCAGCCCCGGCAAGAGCCGCATCAGCCCGGCGGTGAAGGGCGAGCCCAGCGCCTCGCAGGCGCGGGCCTGATCCTCGAACGCCTTCCGCAATGCCTGGGTCATGGCGCACCTCCGCGGGGAAGTCTGCCCCGGCGTCAGAGATCGGTCAATATTGCTGACCCGATTACCCTGTCCAAGCCGCCCGGCCCGTGACAGGCTGGCGCCATGGTCCCGATCCTGATCCTGGCCGCCGGCGGCTCCACCCGCATGGCCCCGCGCGACAAGCTGACCGAAATGGTGGAGGGCCAGCCGCTGCTGTGCCGCACCGCCCGGCGCGCCTTGGCCACCGAGGCGCCGGTGCTCGTCGTGCTGCCGCCCGACCGTCCCGACCGCGACCGGGCGGTGGAGGGGCTGGATCTCATCCGCGTATTGGCGGTCGAGGCGGCGCAGGGCATGACCGCCTCGCTGCGTGCGGGTCTCGCCGCGCTGCCCCCCGGCGCGACGGGCGTGATGGTCCTGCCCGCCGACATGCCCGACCTCGACACGCCCGACCTGCGGCGGCTGCTGGAGGGTTTCGCCGCCGAGCCCGCCCGCATCCTGCGCGGCGCGGGGCAGGACGGCACCCCGGGCCATCCGGTGATCTTCCCGGCCGACCTGTTCCCCGAGCTGATGGCGCTCGCCGGCGACGAGGGCGGCCGGTCGGTGATCGCCCGGCATCGCGGGCGGCTGCGGCTCGTCCCCCTGCCCGGCGACCGGGCGCTGGTCGACCTCGACACGCCCGAGGACTGGGCGGCCTGGCGGGCGCGGCAGGGCTAGGCGGCCAGCAGCCGCGCCTCGTGCGCCTTCAGCGTCACCCGGGCGGCGGGATAGGGCCGGCCCTGCCCCAGTTCGGGGAAGAGCGCCAGCACCTCTTCGCGCTGCGCGGCCTCCATGCCCGAGAGCGTGGCGGCGCCGGGCTGGAAGCTCTCGCTCCAGGCGCCCTCGGCGCAGACGATCTCGTGCCGTTCGAACAGCAGGTGCAGGTAGGTGACCGGGGCGGGCACGGGGATGCGGGCGATGCCGGGCCGGCCCACCAGATGCAGCGCGGCCACCAGCACCTCGCGCTCGCCGAAATAAAGCTCGGCCCGAGAACCGACGACCAGCATCCGGTGCTGCGGCGAGACGATCAGGTCGCGCTCGGGCAGGCCCTGGCCCAGCGCGCCGGCGGCGATCCGCACCGGAAGGAAGGCGGGCCGCGCGATCAGCTGCGCGGCCGAGAGCCGCCGCCGGCCGGCCCATTGCAGCGGCTGGAACCCGTGGTCGCGGGTCAGCACCAGGTCGCCGGGGCGCAGCGCCTCCACCCGGCGCGGCCCGCGGTCGGTGGCGATCAGCGCGCCGGGGGTGAAGCAGGGGATCACCCGCTCGATATTGGTGAAGCTCAGCGTGCCCACGGAATTGCCGAAGGCGTCGAAGAACTCGACCGTGCCGTTCTCGCGGTTCAGCGGGTCGTAGGTGATCCGGGTCTGCGGCTTGCCCCAGGCGGTGAGGTCCAGCACGTCGAAATCGATGCCGCCGGGATCCTCGCCCCCGTCGACGAAGCCGCCGGGGCCGCCGATGATCGTGTCGCTGCCCAGCCCGCCGTAGATGCTGTCGTTGCCCGCCCCGCCGTCCAGCAGGTCGTTCCCCGCCCCGCCATAGAGCAGGTCGTCGCCGTCGCCGCCCTCCAGCGTGTCGGCCCCGTTGCCGCCGTCGAGCGTGTCGTTGCCCGCCCCGCCCAGCAGGCTGTCCGCCCCGATCCCGCCCGAGAGGGAATCGTGGCCCTCGCCACCCTCCAGCGTGTCGTTGCCGTCGCCGCCGAAGAGGCTGTCGTTCCCGGCCCCGCCGTAAAGCTGGTCGTCGCCCAGCCCGCCGTTCAGCGTGTCGTCGCCCATCCCGCCCAGGATGGTGTCGTTGCCCGCGCCGCCGTCGACCAGATCGTTGTCGTGCTGCGACATCGCGTCGAAATGGACGTCCGACACCCGGATCGCCTGCTGGGCGTTGGCCAGGTCGGTGTATTCGATCACGAAATGCGAGACCGGGCCGGCGATCTCGTAGAGAACCGAGCCCAGCAGGTCGTCCGGCATGACCGCGCCGCCGGTCGCGGTGACGGTATTGCCGCTGACGCTCAGCCAGGGCGAGGCCACGGTGATGGTGACGGGGATCAGGTTGCCGTTCGCGTCCCAGGCGCGGACCGTGACCGAATCGGTGAAGCCCGCGACGTCGATGTCCGAGACGCGGAAGCGGACGTTCGTCACCTCATTGGCCAGGCCCGACCCGGCGATGGCGCCGAAGTCGAAGGTGATCGAGGAGCTGGAATTGCCGCCGCCGTCCGCCGGGCGATAGACCTCTGCGCTGGAGTTCGGGTTGAACGGCTCGCCGCTGCCGACATAGATCGGATAGGCGCGTTCGTCGCCGGCGGCGACCACGCCGGTGCTCTCGGCCGAGAAGGTCGCCCCCGAGATCCCGCCCGAATAGCTGACCGTGACGCCGATGCCGCCGGTGTTCTGGGTGAAGGTCGAGGCCAGGTTCGCCTCGTCGGCATAGGTGTTCCAGGTGAAGGCCAGCGGCGAGGGCTCCGGCGTGTCGGAGCCGGCCACGATCAGGTCGTCGCCGTCGCCGCCATAGAGCGAGTCGTGGCCCGCCCCGCCGAAAAGCGTGTCGGCGCCGCCGCCGCCGAACAGCTGGTCGGCCCCTGCCCCGCCGGCCAGCACGTTGGCGTTGCCGTCGCCGGTCAGCGTGTCGTTGCCCGTGCCGCCGGTCAGGTTCTCGATGGAGACCAGCGTGTCGCTGCCCTCGCCGGTGGCGGTGTTGGAGACGAGGCTGGCGTTGATGCCGGTGGTCGCGGCGGACCAGTCGGCGGTGTCGTTGCCGGCGCCGCCGTCCAGCCGGTCGTTGCCCGCCCCGCCCGAGAGCGTGTCGTTGCCCGCGTCGCCATAGAGGCTGTCGTTGCCCGCCCCGCCATAGAGCCGGTCGTGGCCGTCGCCGCCGCGCAGGGTGTCCTGGCCCAGGCCGCCGTCCAGCGTGTCGTCGCCCCCGCCGCCCAACAGCGAATCGTTGCCGGCATTGCCGATCAGCAGGTTGGCCCCGCCGTCGCCGGTCAGCGTGTCGTTGCCCGAGCCGCCCGTGAGGTTCTCGATCGAGACCAGCGTGTCGCTGCCCTCGCCGGTGGCGGTGTTGGAAACGAGGCTGGCGTTGATGCCGGCGGTGGCGGCGGACCAGTCGGCGGTGTCGTTGCCCGCGCCGCCGTTCAGCGTGTCGTTGCCGGCCCCGCCCGCAAGCGTGTCGTCGCCGTCGCCGCCGAACAGCTGGTCGGCATTCGCCCCGCCGAACAGGCGGTCGTTGCCCGCCCCGCCCAGCAGCGTGTCGTCGCCCGCATCGCCGAAAAGCCAGTCGTCGTCGGTGCCGCCCTCGAGCGAATCCGTGCCGGCCCCGCCGAAGAGCGTGTCCCGGCCCGCCCCGCCATAGAGCCGGTCGTTGCCGTCCTCGCCGTAAAGCAGGTCGTCGCCGTCCTGGCCGTTCAGCGTGTCGGCGCCGGTCCCGCCATAGACGGTATCGTTGCCGCCGCCCGCATTGACCAGATCGTTGCCGCCAAGCGCGTTGATGAGATCGGGGTCGCTGCCGCCGGTAAGCGTGTTGGCCGAACCGTTGCCGTTGATCGTCGCCACAGACCCCTGCCTCCGCACCGAACCCGGCGCACCCGTCACCCGATCCCGATGGCTAGCCGGACTTTCTGGCGAAGTGGTGAACGGCGCAGGATCAATCCGGTGCGATTTCGCGTCGGGAATATGGCGGTGCGGAAAATGGAAACGGGGGCCCGAAGACCCCCGTCCCGCACACCCCGGTCGGGGCGGGCTGCATAACTCGTCACTCAGCGCAGAAGCAGCGCCGCCTCATGCCTTTTCAGCGTGCGGCGGGCGGCCTGGTAATCCGCAAGACCCGCGTCCGACTTCAGTTCGGGGAAGAGTTCGAAGATCTCCTGCCGCTGGGCGTTCCCCATGCCCTTCAGCGTATAGTCGCCCGGCTGGAAGCTCTCGGTCCAGGCGCCGTTGGCCAGCACCACCTCGTGGCGGTCGAACATGAAGTGGATGTAGTCCACCCCCATCGATTCCACCGCGCGCACGCCCTTGCCGCCGATCAGGTGCTTGGCCGCCACCAGCACCTCGTGCTCCTCGAAGTAGAGCGCGGTGCGGTCGTTGGCCACCAGCATCCGGTGGTTGGGGCTGACCAGCATGTCGCGCTCGGGCAGGCCGTTGCCCAGCGAGCCCTGGCGGATCAGCACCGGCTTCAGATGCGGATTGGCGCAGAGCGCGGGCCAGTCCAGGTGCTTGGAGCCGATCCAGCGGATTTCCTGGATGCCGTTGTCGCGGGTGATCACCTTGTCGCCCGTGCGCAGGTCCTCGACCGGAACCTCGCCGCGCGGGGTGGCCACCATGGTGCCCGGCGTGAAGCAGGGGATCACGTTCTCGATGTTGCGGAAGGTCAGCGTGCCCACCGGATCGCCGCGGCCGTCGAGGAAGGTGACGGTGCCGTTCTCGGGGTTGGTCTCGTAGTCGATCCGCAGCGGACCCGCGCCGCGCAGGTCCAGCGTGTCCCAGTCGTCGCCGCCCTCGTTGCCGTCGACATAGTCGCCGAACCCGTCGGACTGGCTGGTGACGATGAAGAGATCGCGGTCGGCGCCGCCGTACATCGTGTCGGCCCCGTGGCCGCCGATGATGGTATCGTTGCCGCGACCGCCGTGGATCAGGTCGTTGTCCACCCCGCCGTCCAGCAGGTCGTCGCCCATCCCGCCATAGATGGTGTCGTTGTCGTCCATCCCGTAGACGGTGTCGTTGCCCTGCCCGCCGTAGAGCAGGTCGCGGCCGTTGTCGGGGCGCAGGTCGCCGCGGTCGTCGGGGATGTTCACCGCATCCGGGATGCCCGGGCCCATGCCGCCGTAGATCACGTCGTCGCCGATGCTGCCCCAGATCGTGTCGGAGCCCTCGCCGCCGATCAGGGTGTCGTTGCCGTAGCCGCCGGAGATCAGGTCGTCGTCGAAGCCGCCGTCGATATAGTCGTCGCCCTGCCGGCCGTGGATCACGTCGTTGTCGTCGCCGGTGAAGATCGTGTCGTTGCCCGCCCCGCCATAGACCGTGTCGCGGTCGTTGTAGGGATCACGGTCGGCGGGGTAGAGCCCGGGATATCCGCGGTCGGGCAGCGGCCGGCTGTCGCCGCTGGTGTCGATATAGTCGTCGCCCTGGCCGCCATAGACCAGATCGCTGCCGTTGCCGCCGTAGATCGTGTCGTCGCCGCGCCCGCCGTGGAGCGTATCGTCGCCCTTCTCGCCGTGGAGCAGGTCGTCGCCGGTGCCCCCGAAGACCAGATCGTCGCCCCTGCCCGCGTGGACGGTGTCGTTGCCGCCATAGGCATAGATGCGGTCGTCGTCGGGTCCGGGGTCGAGGATGGAATCGCCGGCGTCCACCCGGTCGCCGTTGGGGTCGCCGTCATAGTTGCGGTCGATCAGGTCGCCGCCCTCGGTGCCCTCGACGATCCCGTCCGGTTCCGGGCCGGGGTCGACATTGTCGACGCTGTCGGAGATCTCGAAATACTCGACCGTGCCCTGGAACGGGGCGTCGAGGTTGTCCAGCAGCCAGGGATGCGACTGCGACTGGCCGATGCCGATCATCCATTTCTGGTTGAGCTCGCCCTGGTCCATGGTAAGGCCCGCCGGCACCTCGGCGCCATGCACCACCCCGGTGGTGAAGTTCTCGATGGTCAGGCGGCCCGGGCCGTCCTCGTTCCAGGAATAGACCAGCCGCACGTCGTTGCCGGGGCTGAGGAAGCCCGGATCGGTCAGGAAGGTGACGGTCTCGTCCTCGCCCTCGTGGCTGATGCGGATCGCGCCGTCGGCCAGGATCTCGGCGCGGAAGCCGCCGGGGGTCTCGCCCATGCTGTCGCGCGAGAGGATGGTGTTCGGCCCCTCGCCCACATGGGCGGTCTGGGTGAAGCGGATGTCGAGCGTGCCGCGGGGCAGCTGGAACTCGGGCGCCTCGAGCTTCACGATGTCGTCCACCCCGTCCAGGACGGCGCGGGTGCCGTCCGAGACCGCGCCGTTCACGTAGACGCCATGCTGGGGACCGTTCCCGAGAGCGGAGTCGGCCGCGACCGTTCCGGTGTCGTCGAGTTCGTACCGCGCAATGACTGGCATCTTCACACATCCCCAAACAGCCGGCACCGCGGGTCGCGGGGCCAAGAAACCCTGCGCCGCCACGCTCATTGCGCTGCGGCGCCCTTGCCGGCCGGCCATCGAAGCGGGGTTCGGGTACAATGCGCCTGCGTCGTCCGACGGGGGCAGATCCCGTCGCGACCCTTGGCAACACCCACGTCACGCGCTGGCAGCGCACCACACTCCGACGGGCCGCCCCCACGGCCCTGCCCCGGACGAGCGGGGCAAAGCGGTGATAACCCCTCGTTAAGCCTGCCGCAAAGAGGGAAAAATGCCTGCCATCGGGGCCGCCGGCGGGGGCGGCGGCGGACGGCAAAGCGATTGGCGTCAATGGCTTACACGTCTAGCGCGAGTATTGTGCCGGGGCTGGAAACGCCCATGGACAGATGCAACATCAAGGCCGTTGGAATCCCTGCGCTTCAATCCTCAGTTGTGTTCCATGCCGGAACCAGTGACCGGGCCGGACCGGCCCCTGCCCCGGCGCCGTCCTGTTAACCATCCGCGCCGATTTTTGCCGTCTCGTCGCCACAGTTCGGCCGGAGCGCGTCCACGTCCCGGCACCAATCCGCCCCCGCAGCCCGGATCGGTTCTCAGCCGCCACCGGAGCGGGCCGGACCGGGCCGAATCACGGATGCCGCAGCGGCAGGCGATGGCCGGAATGTGGCGGAACCGTCCGGTTCCCCTGAGAAGGAGGAGAAAGGCGCGACCTGGTGCCCGAGGCGAGACTCGAACTCGCAAGCCTTGCGGCGGAGGATTTTGAATCCCCTGCGTCTACCATTCCGCCACTCGGGCCGGGTCGCGCCCTGCGCACTTAGCCGCGCCGCCGGCCCCCGTCAATGCGGTCAGGGCCGGGCGGCCGAGAAGGTGTCGCAGGCGTCGATCCGCCCGGTCTCGAGCCCGGTCATGAACCAGCGCATCCGCTGCTCCGTGGTGCCGTGGGTGATGGTTTGCGGCATCGGCCGCCGGCCGGCGGCGCGTTGCAGGGTGTCGTCGCCGATGGCGCGGGCGGCGCCCAGCGCCTCCTCGAAGTCGCCGGGCTCGATGGCGCCCAGCTGCGCCTGCACCCCCCGCGCCCAGATCCCGGCCAGGCAGTCGGCCTGCAACTCGGTGCGCACGGACAGCGCGTTGCTCTCGGCCTCGCTGGCGCGGGCGCGGGCCTGGTGCACCTGCGGCAGGATGCCCAGCAGGTTCTGCACGTGATGCGCCACCTCGTGCCCGATCACATAGGCGGCGGCGAAGTCGCCCGCCGCGCCCAGCCGATGTTCCAGCGTCACGAAGAAGGCGGTGTCGAGATAGATCCGCCGGTCGGCCGGGCAGTAGAACGGCCCCGTCGCCTCGCTGGCCCCGCCGCAGGCCGAATGCGTGGCCTCGGAGAACAGGACCATCACCGGGGGCTCGTAACGCTCGCCCAGCTGGCTGGCGAAGACCTCGCCCCAGATGGTCTCGGTATAGCCGAGCGTCACGGCGGCGAAGTCGCCCACCTCGCGTTCCTCGGCGGTCAGGGGGCGGCTTTCCTGCGGCCCGGGATCGCTGCCCTGCAGCAGCGGCGTGACATCGACGCCGAAGACGGCGCCCAGCAGCAGGACCACGATCACCCCCGCGCCCCCGATGGCCATTCCGCCCCGCCGCGGCTGGCCGCGCCGGTCTTCCACGTTGCGGCTTTGCCTGCGCCCGCGCCATTCCATCGTCGCACCCCTGCCCCGAACCACGGCCAGACTAGCCCAGCCGTGGCCGCGCGCAATGGCGGGCCGTGGCGCGGGGCGGGGGGGGGGGGGGG